>CAYJIX010000023.1:0-31967 GCA_964370375.1 uncultured Desulfovibrionaceae bacterium
GGACAGGCTGTTCAAAACGGACAGGCTGTTCAAAAAGGGTAAGATGCGAGGAGGGCGAAGTTTTTTTGCGGAGCGGAGTTTATTTAGACATAAATGACCGGAGCAAAAAACGAGCCCGACAAAGCAGATTGCCCTTTTGGGGCAGCCTGTCAGGTGGTGATGCGACGGCGCAACATACTAAGTCCAAAATTAAGCACAAAGGCAATGCCCACAAGCACAATACCCAAAGCAATGCTGCGCGCATAATCGCCTTTGCCTGTTTCTAGCGTTATAGCAGTGGTGATGGTTCGGGTTACCCATTTGATATTGCCCCCCACCAGCATAGAAATGCCCACCTCAGAAACCACGCGCCCAAAGGCCGTGATACAGGCGGCCAAAAGGTACAGGCGGATCTCCCATAAGGTAGAACACAAGGTTTGCCATGGGCTTGCCCCTAGGGTGTGCAGGGTTGGGACAAGGCGTTTATCGGCCTGTTCCACGGCAAGGCAGGTATGGGCTATCACAATGGGCAGGCCAAGCAGGGCCAGACCAATGGCAATGCCGGGAATTGTAAAAAGCAGGTTCAGCTCTGCCCAAGGCCCTTGACGTGCCAAAAGCAGATAGACCAAAAGTCCAAGCACAACGGTAGGGAACGAAAGGGCAGTATCCACAAGGAGCCTACACAAACGACGCCCGGGAAAATGGCAATAGCCAAGGATAAAGCCTAGCGGAACACCTGCTACGATACAGGCAATCATGGCTAGACCTGAGCTTGACAACGTGGCCCAAACAGCAGCAAAGGTTTCGGCATCACCTTCAGACAGCAGGCGGAACGCTTCCACAAAACCCTGCGAGATGGTGCTCATACGCCTGTTGCCTTATTGGAAAAGGTATCTGTAGCGTACTGCAAGGCCGTCAGTCTTTTCAATAATGGTGGCAGCCACATTATCCACTTGGTCAGGGGTTAATAGGCCAAGCTCGCTCACCAGAAAATGGCGCAAGGTTGTTTCGGACTGCGAAAACAACCAGATCACTGAATAGGCAGATCCAACCCCGGGGCGGCTTTCAAATTCCGGCTTGGTAGCAAGCAGCACACGGATTTTGGGCACATCGTCTTCGCTCAACTCAAAAAGGTTGCTGGCGTTGAACGTTTCTTTAAGGCGCATGGCTAAACGTGAACCGATACTGTCAGTGCCATCAAATTCGATGGTTACAGGCGTGCTTCTCTCCACAGCTTTGGCAGGGGTGTCTTGAATAGCCACAGCTCCTTCAGCTGCACTGGCAAGGTAGGGTGCAAAAAGCAAAGCAAAAGCCATGATAATCACACTGCGCATACAAACAGCAAACTGGGCAGCAATCTGTGTTGAGCAGGCACGCCCTGGGAACGATTTCTTTAAAAGCCTTGTACGTGTGTTCATAAAGACTCCATATTTTTATACTTGATATTTTTTGATCTCTTTCGTGATATATTGGACAAGTATGAGCGAAATGGCTGTTAAAGCCATGCCCCCATAAAACGGCCATTTATAGCTCCACGTCATCCACATCCAGCCGCCTAGGGCGGGCACAATGACCGCGCTTAGGTGATTGATGGTTTGGGCCACAGCCATGCTTGGGGCAATGTCTTCTTTATACGCAATTTTTTGAAAAAACGTGCGCACAGCAAAGGAAAAATTAAACACTAAGCAGTCTATGACGTACAAAAGTGATACCACAACCGCGTTTTCAGTATAAGCGTAGCCAAAAAAAACCACAAGTGCCGTGATGTATTCGGTTGTAAGTAAAGCCCTTTCACCAAACCAGTTGATACATTTACCGATAAAAGGGTTTAAAAACCAGTTTGCCAAATAATTGAACATAAACAGCACAGAAATAGTGCGCACAGAAAAATCAAATTTTTCCACAAGTAAAAACAAGGCAAACACGGTAAAAATGATACGTCGTGCCCCCATAAGGAAGGTAAGGATATAAAAAAGCCAGTATCTGGAGCGTAAAACAAGCTTTTTGCGCTGAACAGGTAAGGAGGGGTTTGAGGGATTGATAAAAAGGCACGTTATGCCAAAGCCCATGCCTATAACGCCCACAATGGAAAAAAGCCAGGTAAAAGGCAAGTTTTCTGAAAAAACAAAGACAAAAACCGAGGCCAATAAACTGCCGCTTGCAGCAAGGCCGCGCATCTTGCCCATGATAAGCGGTGCCTGACTTAGGTCAAAATATTGCAACATAAGGGATTGGCTTATGGATTCAAAATAATGAAAGCCAAAGGACATGAGCAGAGTTGTAAACAAAATTGGCGTAAAGGCAGGAAAAAATCCCGTCAAAAACGTGCCAAGCCCTGTGGCAATAACGGCATACACCATCAGCCTGTCTTCACGCATAAAGAGCAGTAAAGGGATGAGCGTGAAACCTAAAAGACCCGGGATTTCACGTACAGATTGAATAATTCCGTTTTCTGTGGCAGAAAGTTCTGCTGCTTGCACGGCAAAATTGGTGTAAAGCAGTGTCCAGCCTTGAAAACCCACCGTGCACCCAAACGTGGCCAAGAACAAAAACATGTACATTTTTGCATCGGATCCTTCTGGAGCCTTGGGTACAAAAAACATAATTTCTCCTAAAGCAAGCTATACGATAAAATCGGGACAAGGTGCTGCCAGGTTGGCAGTATAACTGGGTGGGATAGTGTTGTTTTGTGCTATAAAAATTTTAGGCAGTGGCGACATATTGCTGTGCCGGCACTGCCTAAAAAATGGTGTTGCAGAGCATAGTGAGTATGGACGTTGTATGCTCACACTTTTGTATTAAAACGTGCCTGTTTCCTTTTTCACCTCAAGGGCTATTTTCCATAAAACAGTGATGATAAGTCCACCAATGCCGTACACGCCAAGGCCGATAACAATTTCCGGCAAGGTTGGGATGTATTCCGCATAGGTTTCAAAGGGGGTAGGCGTAAAACCACCGATAAGCAGGCCAAGCCCCTTATCAATCCATGAGGCCACAACCAGCATGATAAGCGCCCAAGGCAGGATGTTTTGGTTGTAGCGCAATGAGGGTGGGATAAGTAAGGCAAGTGACATGAAGGCAAAAACAGCTGCTGTCCACATCCAGCCATTGACCCAAGAAAGGTGGCCATCATGACCTGCAAACAAAAAGACCATGGGATGCTGGTGTCCTGGGATGCCGCTGTAAAAAGCTGTAAATACTTCTAAAAGATAGAAGAACACGTTGATACACATGGCATAGGTGATGATGGTGGACAAGGTTTTCATGGCTTCACGCCCGGGCTCAAACCCTGTTACACGGCGTACCGCCATGAGCAGCAACATAAGGATAGCAGGCCCTGAACAAAACGCAGAAACCAGAAAACGGGCCGCCATAATGGCTGTCAGCCAATAGTGACGCCCTGGCAAGCCTGCATACAAAAAGGCAGTCACCGTATGGATAGAAACAGCCCAAAAAATGGAAAGGTATACCAAGGGCTTGATCCATTTTGGGGGGTCGATTTCGTGGCGTTCGCTTTCAAGGGTAACCCAGCCGATAAGCAGGTTCAGCACAAGATAGCCTGAAAGCACCATCATGTCCCAAAACATAACAGAGGTTGGCGTTGGGTTGAGCATGACATTGAGCATTCTTTGCGGTTGACCCAAGTCCACCACAATAAAAAGCATGCACATAATAACAGCGCCAACAGCCATAAATTCACCAAAAATGATAATGCGTTTAAACTGCTTGTAATGGTGAAAATAGGCAGGCAAAACCAGCATCACAGCTGATGCGGCAACACCCACAAAGTACGTGAACTGCGAGATGTAAAAACCCCAAGAAACGTCACGGCTAAGGCCTGTAATTTGTAAGCCCATAACGGCTTGCGCAATATAGACCAAAAAGCCAATGCCAATGACAGTGCTCAAAAAACCCAGCCAAAGGTAGTAGCGGGGCTTACTTTTGAAAATAAGTTCCAGCATGTTGCCCCCTAAATGATGTAGTAAACGCCGGGCCCTGTGCCTAAGGTGGGCTTACGACGAATGGTGAAGTTTTCAGCCAAAGCTTTGCGAACGGGTGAACCCGGTGCATTAAGGTCGCCAAACACAATGGCACCGTCAGAAGCTTCTACACAGGCAGGCAGTTGCCCTTTTGCCAGTCGTTGCGGACAAAAAGTGCATTTTTCCACCACGCCGCGTGTTCTGGCAGGGTATTCGGGGTTGATTTTTTCAATAAAGGGTTTGGGGTCGCGAAAGTTAAAGCTTCGCGCGCCATAAGGGCAACCTGCCATACAAAAACGGCAGCCAATGCAACGGTGCGGATCCATGGCAACGCTCCCGTCTGCCTGTTTAAACGTGGCCCCTGTAGGGCAAACACGCACACAAGGCGGGTTTTCGCAATGGTTGCACAAAAGCAAGAAGGAGCCATGCTTTACCTTTTCCGGCAAATACGGGTTGGTATCATCAGGAAAAACTTGATAAAAACCATCGGTCCATATCCACTTTACTTCCTGATTGCCCGGGATGTTTGGTACATTATGTTCACTGTGGCAGGCGTTGATGATGGCTTCGTAAGCCTTAGGAGAGTTTAATTTACGAGTATCAATGACCATGGCCCAACGGGAAGCTTGGAGCATGTCTTTAGAATTGCCATACGAGGCTTGTACATTTGCCGCGGCACATTGCGCCGTTTTGCTGGACGAAAGCCCGACAACAGCTCCAGTCCCTATGGCGGCGGCACACACACCGGCAGCTTTAAGGAAATGTCTTCTATCCATTATTGGTTCTCCCCTGGTGACACGTGGCAGTCCCAGCAGTAGGGCTGAACGTTGTTGGCGTTGTGGCAGGTATCGCAAAATGCAGCTTTATCGGCATGGCAGGCCATACAGGTATTTTGCAGGCTGACAGCCCAAACTGTGCCGTCAGTGGCAACATAGTCACGTTTATCAAGGCGAACAGCCTCATCGCGCCATGTGTCCAATAAGGACATGTGCTCGGCACGCATCCATTCTTTAGGTTCAATGCAGGCTTTGCCTGCCTCGCCAACGGGTAAGGCAAGCTCGGGATAGGGGTAGCTCTTCGGGCCGTAGTCGGCAAGGCTTAACCAAAAAGGAGAAGTAAAGACCACCACCGCAAGAACAATACCAGGTATGATATATTTAGCGTTATACATAGCTTAGGCGTCTCCTTCGGTGCTTGGCGCGTTTGGCAAATCTTCTTGACGCATGTCCATGGTACGGGGCTCTTCACCCTTCATCACAAGCGCGTTGGCCACAAGTTCGTGCAGCCCGCTCACCGTCACCCCCGGTGCCCAATAATCGGCAAGGGGCGGCAAGGTTGCCCTGTCAAGCGCGCAAATGCAGCTCATCCAATTGACATCATGCTTTTGCTGTACATAGCGCAAGGCGTTGCCGCGAGGAAAGCCTGCCCGTAGCCGTAATTCCATAATTTCTTCAGTATTTAAACCAGACCCTGAACCACAACAAAACGTTTCTTCACGGATGGTGCGCTCAGGCATTTCAACAAAATTATTACACACAGCTTTAAGGATACTGCGCGGCTCATCAAGCAGCCCCATGGCCCGTGCCGGATTGCAAGAATCATGGAAGGTTGTCACAATATGGTCATTGCGTGAAGGGTCTAAATTCAACTTGTTGTGATGGATAAGGTCTGCCGTAAATTCGGCAATGTGCACCATTTTTGTGGCAGCAGCATTGCTAAAACGGGTGCCCGTAATGGGTGATGTGGGCACATCCATCATGCCCTTTGGTGCCGGCCCGTTATAGGTGCTCATGTACTGGTTGACCACCCGCCACATATGACCACATTCGCCGCCTAAAATCCATTTTGAACCCAAGCGTTCAGCCTCGGCATACATTTTGGCGTTGAGCTTTTTAGCCATGTCAAAGGACACAAAGGAACCAAAATTGCCGCCTTCAGAGGCGTAGGTGGATAAGGTATAATCAAGGCCAAGCTCATGAAACAGCATCAAATAGCCCATGAAGGTATAGATGCCCGGCTCGGCAAAAACATCACCTGAGGGTGTGATAAAAAGGATTTCGTGGCCTTTTTCGTTGAACGGAGGTTCAATGGTGATCCCTGTGATGGCTTCAATATCTTCGCAAAGAAATTCAACAATCTCTTTAAAAGCATGGGGCTGAATCCCAAGGTGGTTGCCTGTGCGGTTACAATTGGCCACAGGTTCCATAACCCAGTTGATACCAAGGCCAAGCTCGTACAACAATTCACGCACAATGGCTGTGATTTCGGCCGTATCTATGCCATAGGGGCAAAAGAGCGAGCAGCGTCTGCACTCTGTGCACTGATACGCGTAGAAAAACCATTCCTTGATAACGTCTTTGTCAAGCTTGCGCGCGCCCACAAGTTTACCAAGGAGCTTTCCTGCAGTGGTAAAATCCTTGCGATAAACAGAGCGCAACAATTCTGCACGAAGCACAGGCATGTTTTTTGGGTCGCCAGTACCTAAAAAGAAATGGCATTTGTCAGCACAAGCACCGCAACGCACACAAGAGTCTAAAAAGACTTTTAATGAACGATGCTTGGCTAAACGCTCTTCAAGGCCTTTGTGGATGATTTCTTCCCAATTTTCAGGAAGGTTCCAATCTTCATCATCCGGACGCCATTCATGTGGATGGGGCATGTTCATTTTCTGCATGATATCCACTTTAGCCGGATAGCAGAAGTTGCCGGGCTTAAACTCCGGCTTGACATCCATCCAGGAAGCATTGGGAAAGGCTGCACTTTGTGCAATCAATTCTTGAGGGGGGGGCAGTTTGGACATGTAAACTCCTTCACTGGGCTGGGACCGGCTGGGTGGGGGATGCAACATCAGGCGCAGTATCTTCATCGGTCTGAGCTTGTGATGCACCCTCTGCCTCGATCATGGCAGAGGTTTTATCTACTGGTAAACCAACCTCTTCCATATTTTCACGAAAATCGTCTTCATAAGCTGCGTAGGTGTGGTACTTTGCCTTGGTATTCCATGGATTTTCATGGCGTACCTCACGGGTATTACAGGGCATATTTCGCGTTGGCGACAAAAATACTCCGCCCATGTGCATGAGTTTGCTAAAAGGAAAGTACATAAGCAGTGCGCTTAAAAAGGTAAGGTGCACAAAAAAGATGGGGTCAAGCCCTTCAACCGATTGCGGTGAAAAACGCACAAGCCCCATGATAAAGACTTTCGCTTGTGCCACATCGATTTTGTCAAGGTGACGCATGCAAATCCCTGACCCCACAAGGCCAAAGAGCAAAAAGAGCGGAAAATAATCATTGGCCAACGAAATATAGCGCACGCGGGGGTTGACCAAGCGGCGAAGGAGCAAAAAGCCAAGGGCAACAACAATGACCAGATCGCTCATGAAAAAGCGCGGAACGCCAATTTGCATGATGCCGTCAAAAAATTCTATCCACGTTAAAACAACGGGAACAGGCTCAAGGAAAAAGCGGAAATGTCGGATAAAAATCAGCAAGAAACAGTAGTGGAAAAGCAGCGCGAAAACCCAAAGCCATTTGGATGAATAATAAATAATCCTTGGACCTTCAGAACGCACTTCGGCATGCGTGTTGCGAAAAAGCGACCTAAAAAGCAACACTTCGAGTAGCATTCGCCCAAAAACTCCGGCTTTGCTAAAGGGCGCGTCAAGCCTGCTTGGCTTGATAAAATCAAGGGATTTTTGCTGCCCACCGGTGGTTGGAATGGCAAAGGGCACAGGGGATTTGCCCCAATGCACAATCTTTGCAATAAAACCACCAATAAATACAACCACCGCAAAGAGCGGTAAGGCCATGCCAAACACGTACTCAAAGCCGGAGGAAGCACCATACCAGGCAACAAGTCCGATAACTAGGGCTGCCACGAATGATAGGATCATGCCTGTCTCACTCCTGTATAAAGTTAGTGAACCCTTAAGCCCAAATATGCTCAGGCTTATCTCTTAAATCTTTTAGGTAGCTATAAAAGACTGTATATTCGCGATACAATCTCCACTTCTTATAACATGTACATATAAAAGCGTGCAGTACGCTATCAATCGCAATCAGGCAGGCTCTCACCGCGTTTGGCAGCAAGGCGCATGAGCACAGAACGTTCGCGCATGGCATCTTGCACACGTTGTGCGTATACGGCCTCACGATCTGTACAATAAAGGGTAAAGGCCATAAGGGCCAAGGAATCAACGCGTGATTCCATTGCTAAAAAGCTGTCAAGGCTACCGGCTATTAACGTGTCGGTCAAAAACAGCTTGCGCAAGATGGGCTTGATAAGAAAAAGAACACCAATAGCTTGATCAGGGCGCAGATCCTGTACAGCCCGCATGCGCGTAAGGTCATGCAAGCCCTTTTGCACATGCTCGGTATCAACATCAAGCCCTGTAATAGCATCATAAAGAATGCGCACTGCCTGTACCGTTGCATGAGCAACAGGGTTGGCAAAACGATCGGTCTGTGTGCGGAAAAACCCTGCCGTTTCCAGAGGGTACATGGCAAAGATTGCTTCAGTCCACTCAGAAATGGCCTGATCCTTGTGCGCGGCAAGGGTTTCAAAATAGGACATAGAAACTCCAAACAATCTTTTGCATAGACCATACAAGAAATATTTCACGTGCCTGCAAAATATTTGTACTTCATACGCCAAAAAAAGTTTTTTTACAAGAGGCAGAACCTGCAAGATACAAGACTATGCCTTACTTTCACACAATATTTTTGTATAATATCATGCTATTGTATAGGTAAAACATTTTTTATCCAATTCAATAAATACCCTTTCATGAGGCATTTTTATCCAGCTCAACACTGTCCTGACGGCAAAACAACCTTTCACGGCTTGCCTTACTGCCTAGCTGCTTATAAAAGAGGAAAAATTCATGTTTCTATCGAGGGCTTTATGAACAACGACCAAGCGCAACAAATACAAAAGCTTAAAGAGCACATATTGTGCCTTGAAGCTGTCATCCATAATATGAGCGAAGGCGTGCTTGTCACCGATCGTGAATGCCGCGTCACTGTGTACAATCCTGCCAAGGCTACGATGGAACGCATGGAGTCAAAAAATATTATAGGTGCCATTTCGTGGGAGGCCTATACCCATTCAAACGAAGAAATATCCGAACACAAAAAAGTGTTTGACACAGCAAAGCCTATTATCAACGCCTATAGGCCCCACGCTTATGTAGATGATATCCCAGTATATATTTATTATAGCACCTATCCTGTCGTTCAAGATGGTGCTGTTATTGGGGTCTACACCATAAGCCGCAATGAAACCGTTTTACGTAATCTTTTATACGACACCATCGAACACAAACGTCAAACCCATTTGGAAAGTGTGAAAGACAGCGAAACGCCTTTTTTGGCCCCGGGGACACGCTTTTCCTTCAACAACATGGTTGGGCAATCAAAAGCCATGCGTTCGCTCATTAAAGATGCCCAAAACATAGCTTCCATACCAACATCCATCATGATAAGCGGCGAAACAGGAACAGGTAAAGAAGTCCTTGCCCAAAGCATCCATAATTTTGGCAAAGAAGGAAAAAAGTTTTTGCCCATCAACTGTGCCGCCATTCCCGAAGAGCTGGTGGAAAGCATTCTATTTGGCAGCGTTAAAGGCGCGTACACAGGTGCTACGGATAAAATAGGCTTGTTTCAAGAAGCTAAGGACGGCACGGTATTTTTGGACGAAATCAATTCCATTAGCCTTGCAACACAAGCCAAACTTTTGCGAGCCCTGCAGGAGCGGTGCGTGCGTCCTGTTGGCAGTTTAAAGGAATATCCCATCCAATGCCGCCTTATTTGCGCAAGCAACGAAGCACCTCATGTGCTCCTTGCCGAAAAACGCCTGCGACAAGATTTTTTTTACCGACTTTCGGGATTCCATTTGCACATCCCTGCCCTGCGTGAAAGACCTGAAGACATTATTGACCTTGCCGCCATGTTTATCCGCAATTACAACGACACCTTTCAAAAAAACATCAAAAGCATGTCAGAGGAGCTTATCGAGCGGTTAAAAAGCTATCACTGGCCAGGAAATGTTCGAGAACTTCAACATGTTATACAAAACATGATGCTAAAAGTTCATGACCTTGATACCGTGCTTGGTGACGAGCATTATCCCCTTTATATTGTGCCAGCACCGTTGTTGCATGAAGGTGTTGAACCATTGCAAGAAAACGATTTGGACCAACCACAAGGCATGCCTCAAACCTATTATGAAACGTGCAATTTAAGCGCAACATTAGAAGATATTCAACGAAACATCATACGCTATCGCTTACAACGCAACAAAGGCAACCTTAGTAAAACAGCAAGGGAACTTGGCCTGCATCGCCAAAATTTGGCAGAGCGGGTACGACGCCTGGGCTTTGAGGCGAAATAGCACGAAAAACATGCATGAACTTTTTTCATGCACATATAGAGAACACCCTGTTGATTTAAAAAATTATCTATATTTAGCCTTTTAAAAAAGCACTGTTTTATTGCGCAAGGCGCGGCCACTTAGCAAGGCGCCCCCGATACGTGTACGTATTTAGGGGGCGTTTTTTTATGACATTTTAACAGGATATGACAAAAAAGAACAGGGCTGTCGCACAGTTGGTCTTCATGGCGCAAAATTTGCTTTTATTGAACGTTGAAAACCCGGATACGGTGCCAAAGGCGAAGAGTAAAGTACAAAAAGCACCGTAAACCTACAGCATCATGTGCTACCTTAACCCACAGCGAAAAAGCTCAGAGGAGGAAATATGAGCAAGGAACTGGCCATTATCGGAGTTGGAACACAAGGGTCTATGATTGCATTTCGTAACGCAATCCACGGCAAATCTGTTGCCGGATTTAGCCGCTCAACCGAATCAATTGAAAAATGCAAATCAAAAATCGACACATGGTTTGCGTTTTTTATTAAGGAGGGGCGTTTAACGCCTGAACAGGCCAAAGCTGCCAAAGCTCGTATTCGCTATGGGACCTCCCTTGCCGATACTTGCAAAAATGCCCACACAGTGCTGGAAAATATTCCGGAAATTTTGGAAAGAAAGCAACAGCTTTTTACAGAGCTGGATAGCATTTGCCCCCCTGAAGTATATTTTAGCTCAAACACGTCCTCCCTGCTTATGAGTGAAATTTGTCAGGATGTGTCTGCTGCACGCAAGGAGCTAACCTTTCAGGTTGACCACGATATTCCCATCCGCAACGATTATTTGGAAATGATGTGGAACGCGCATACGAGCGATGCCACAAAAAAAGTTGCCATTGCCTATTATCGCGACCTTGGCTTTGAGCCCATTATCACAGAACGTGAAATCAAAGGCTATTCTGTCAACAGGGTTTGGCGCGCGGTCAAGCGTGAATGTTTAAAATTATGGGCCAACGGCTATGTGATTCCGTCAGAATTTGACCGCGGCTGGATGATAGAATGGCATACAACAATGGGGCCTTTTAAGCTGATGGATTTGATAGGCCTTGATACTATTTATCATATTGAAATGTCATATTATAACGCCAGCAAAGACCCTTTTGACATGCCTCCTGAGGCCTTAAAGCGCATGGTTGACGAAGGACGACTTGGCATGAAAAGCGGTTCAGGGTTTTACGAAGGCTATGACGACGAATCCAGCAATCTGACAGTGAAATAACGCGCAGGAGACATATTATGACCAGCTCACACGACAGCTCAAAAGGCCTTGCAAAGTTGTTGATTTTTTCAGGTTTGGGGATTTTATTTTTCTTTATCCCCCTTATTCCCATGGGAAAGGCTAATCAAACCTTTTTAGTGTATGCTGTGGCAATGGTAAAAGGCTTTTTGTTGCCCATTTTGCCCAAGCTCGTACTTGGTGCGGTGTATTTGTTGATAGTGCAGTGCCTTTTAGCAAAGTTTGCAGGGGACAAATTCCCAACAATAAAGAGGCGTTACGGCTCGGTAAAAAACTATTCCATTGTGCTTTATTGCATCGGTGCCGTGCTTGGAACCATGGTGTATTTAAAGGTTGGGCCTGAGCTGCTTTTAGACCGCGGCGTTGGCGGCCTTGGCATGGGCCTTGCCGGAACCGTTATTGTAACCATTATTATTGCCGGACTCATGGTGCCGTTCATTGCAGAATTTGGATTTTTAGAGCTTGTGGGCGTTACCATTGAGCCTTTCATGCGCCCCTTGTTCAAGGTGCCGGGCTACGCTTCCATTGATGCGGTGGCTTCCTTTGTAGCCAATCCCACCGTAGGCATCTTTTTTACCAACAAACTGTACAACGAAAAACGCTACACCACACGCGAAGCCTGCTCTATTGCTACCAATTTTAGCTTTATCAGTTTGGGCTTTTTTGCTGTCATGTGCCAATCTGCCAATATCATGGATCATTATGGTTCTGTGGTGCTAAGCTCCTTTGTATTATCCTTTGTCATGGCGTTTATTGTTATTCGCATTCCTCCCTTACGCGGCATGCCTGACACCTTTATTGACGGCAGCTCTCGCAACAACGAGCACCGTGTACGCTTTGGCACAGAGCTTATTAAAACAGGCTTTAACGCAGGTTTGGCAAAGGCCGCGACAAGTGAAGTTGGCCCCATTTTTAAACGCTATGGCGTGGAAGTTTTCATTTTTGCGCAAAAAATCGCAGCCTATATTCTGTGCCTGTCCATCATCACGCTTTGGCTTGAAAAAAGCACGCCCATTTTTACCATTTTGGGCCAGCCGTTTGTTCCGCTTTTAAGCCTTTTACAAATCCCCAACCCCGTAGACATTGCGCCCGGCATGATACTTGGCCTTGCTGAAGTGGCCCTGCCTGCCACCTATATCTCAGGTATGGCCCTGCCTGTTGAAAGCGCGTTTTTTGTGGTTGTTGTTTCTGCTTTGCAGATCATCATGTTTTCCAACAGTGCTGTTTCTATCATGGAATCAGACATCCCCCTTGGAGCAGGTAAGCTTATCTTAATGTTTATAGTGCGAACGCTCGTGGCCATGCCGCTTGTGGCCATTGTGACGCATATGCTTTTTTGAATAAGCTAACGTTTTTATTAAAAAACCCCACGTGCCTAACTGTAATGCAGGCACGTGGGTGTTCATCCTTGTAAAAGTGAGTAGACAGTATGCAATTGACCACTCATCAACAGGCCCTGCTGGATGGCGCATTCGGAAAGGGCAAGTCCATGGCCATGCAAATTCAGCTTGCCATTGGTGAAGGATTTGGTGCCACCGAATTTGTGCCCATAACACGGGCTCATGTGGCGTTAAGTGCGCAAGAAGCGGATTTGTGGTTTGCAAAAAAAATGCTCGATGCAGGAGCTTTGTGCGCAATCCCCCCAACGGTCAATCCCGGGTATTGCCTTGCCTATTTTGAAGAACAAGGCATTGTGACCGACCAGCAGATTTTGGGACTCATGCGTTCCACAGATGCCGTGTACAGACAGCTTGGCGCGATCATGACCTATAGCTGCACCCCGTGTTTTTTTGGGAACATTCCTCGATATGGTGAAGTGGTGTCGTTTTCTGAAACCAGCGTTACGGTGTACGCCAACGCAGTGCTTGGAGCAAGGACACACAGGGAAAGCGCAGCCAGTGCCCTTTGCGCTGCCATAACAGGCTATGTTCCAAAATACGGGATGCTTCTGGATGAAAACCGTTTGGGTACTGTGCTTGTTCATGTTGAGGCAGAAATGAAAAACGATTTTGACTATGCCTTGCTTGGCCTTGCAAGTGCAGCCGTTTGTGAAGGCGTTCCGGTTTTTCATGGGCTTTCATCTGCCATATCAACCCACGCGCTCATGGCGCTTGGCACGCAATTGAATGTTTCAGGCGTGTGCGACCTGTACCACATTGTGGGTGTTACCCCGGAAGCACAATCGCTTGAGCAGGCTTTTGGCGGCATAAAGCCAAAGCACGAAATCCACATTTCTAGGGACATGCTCAACGACGCTTTGGAAAGATATTCTTTTCCTGTGCCTGCAAGTATCGATTTTGTAATCCTTGGCTGCCCTCATTATACCTATGAGCAGGTCAAAAAGGTACACACTCTTTTACAAGGAAAAACACCTAAAGCCCACATTTGGATATGCACCTCTGCTGCTGTGCTTGAACTTGCAACGTCCATGGGCCTTGCTCAAGAACTTAAAAAACTTGGCGTGCGCATTGTGGCGGACACGTGCGTGGATCAAAAAATGTGTTTTGAACATTTGGCAGGGAGCGGCGGCCTAACGGATTCGCCAAAATGTGCATACTATATGAGCACGTTTGGTGTAAAACCAGCTGTGCGCGATGTTGAAACTTGCATTGTATGGGCTATCCATGGGAGGGCCATATCATGACACATACATTCACATGTCATACCATTTCCAAAGGACAGGCCGAGGGGGATGTCCTTGTTTCCACTGAGCCCATCCTTTTTTATCATGTGGATCCTGCCACAGGCATTGTTACCGAAACAGGTCACTGCCTTGAGGGGAAAAACATTAAGGGGCGCATCGTTGTGTTTCCCGGCGGTAAAGGGAGCTCTGTTGTGCAGGCGGACGGCCTGTATAAACTTGAGCAGCATAACAACGCGCCTGCAGGGTTTATTGTGCAGTATCTGGATACAGTGCTGGTCTCAAGCGCGATCATCATGGAAATTCCCATGGTGAGCAAGGTGGATGATGCTTTTTACACGCATCTTAATGAAGGGCAGCGTGTAAAGCTTGATGCAAACCAAGGCTTGGTGCACATCCTGTAAGCCTTTTAGCAGGCTGTTGAAGAGAGCTTTTTTATTTTACCGCAATAAGGACAGCATATACCACTCTACAGGTGCGTAAGCATCGGTAAGAGGTGGCACTATTGGGGTAGGCATGGTCACGCGGCGCGCCAACATGTGCGGCAAGGTTTTGGCAGGGCCAGGCACATTGGGCGGCAGTTGTGCAAGCATGGCTTTTTGGGTTGCATTGATATCGTCAAAGGCCATGAGCATGACATTTTGTATGCCTGTGTCTTTTGGGTCTTGCACGGCAAAAACATGCACATGGGCAAAGGCTTCTTGCATGGCGCCGTAAAGGGCATGCAAAAGCTGGCCTTTTTCACCGTTAAGCGCAGAAATACTGTTCATAACCACAACACCGCCGGGTGCCAAAGCTTGACGTAATTTGTGCATGGCTTCCACCGTCCCCATTTGAAAGGGGATGGAATAGTACGAGCCAAAAACATCCACAAAAATCAGGTCATAACTTTTCTTGTTGCGATTGAGAAAGGCTCTGGCGTCTTCGTGGTAAATGCTTATGCGCTCATCTTGAGGAAGGCCAAAATAGTCACGCGCAACCTGTGTCATGCCTGGGTCAATTTCCACCACATCAATAGCTATTTTGTCCGTATCAAGGCCGCTTTGGCCTGTAAGGAGCCAGCGGGGAACAGAATAGCCACCGCCGCCAAGCATAAGCACGCTTGAGGCCGTGGGATTAAAAGCAGGCCCCAAGGCATAAAATTTTGTATAGGACAGGGCCAGCTCTGTGGGATTGTCAAGGTAAATCCCTGATTGGCAAGAGCCGGGATCAGTAATAAGCAGGCGCATGGGACGGCCTGTCTCGTCAATGACAGCCTCCCCAAGGGTGATGGAATTGTACGGCGTTTCCACAAGGGCAGGATTGCGCAAATACCCACCGCCAGAGAACACAGGCTCATATATAAAAGAAGCCGTCAATAAAAGGACAATGGCCATGGCGCGCACAACAGGAGCGGCACGATAGGCAAGAAGGCTTAAGCCGAACATGGACGCCGCAACGCCCATTAAGATTTGGGTTGTGCTAAACCACGCCACAAGCACAAATCCCCCTAAAAAGGTGCCCACAATACTGCCTGCTGTAGAAAGGGCGTACAAACGTCCCACGGTTTGACCCGAAGTTTTAAGGTCTGATAAGCGCAGGCGGATCACATAGGGCGATACCATGCCAAAGAATATGGCCGGCAGTGCCAATAACAAGACAGTGGACATAAGCGTAGCCATGTGTAAATCTTGAACATTTGCAGAAACAAGCCGCCCCACATAAGGATGAAAAAGGGCTGTGAACGTGGACCCTACCCCTGCTCCTGCAAGGATAAAAGCAAGGCGTTTCGTAGAAAGAATCCTATCAGCAAGCCTTCCGCCTGACCAAGCACCCAAGGCCAAAAAGGCCAATACCACGCCAATAAGGCTGGTCCAAACAATGA
The DNA here is from genome assembly GCA_964370375.1 of uncultured Desulfovibrionaceae bacterium. Lineage (GTDB taxonomy): Bacteria > Desulfobacterota > Desulfovibrionia > Desulfovibrionales > Desulfovibrionaceae > CAYJIX01. The sequence continues at coordinate 16,126 of CAYJIX010000023.1, forward strand.
GTGATGTTCCAAGATACGGCGCAAGCACTCGCGAACCCACCATTTCCAGCACCATAATCAACGCGCCACTGGCAAAAACAATACATTCAAACATAGAGTATTCCGATAAAAAAGGTTGGTATGAACACGCTGCCTAGTTTGGCAGTTATGTTAAGGTGTGTATGCATGCAACACGCCCGATTTTGTCCATGGCACGTTCAGCTAGGTCTTTACCGTTGTCTATAAAAGCTTAGAAGCCACAAAATGTGCCAAAATTTTTGTGCCCAAGGGCAAGGCGCTTAAATCAAAGGTCATGTCTTTGGCATGCATGCCCGGATTAAGGTTTGCGCCAAGGCCAAGGTATGCTGTGCGTTTATGCCCCTTTGTGGCGTAAAAATGAAAATCTTCCGCGCCTGGCGTGATGATTTCGGGGATAACATCGCCAAGAATGGCTTTGACAGATTCGCCAAGGGCCGCCACGGTTTTGGCATCGTATTCAGCAGAAGGGACACCGTTTATGGCAATGTCAATGCCTGCCCCTGCCGCTTCGGCAATGGCTTTGGCGGTACGGCTGATTTTTTCAAGGTATTCCTGCATAAGGTCGTTTTGCCGTGCGCGCACATCAAAGGTCAAATCTGCTTCGGCAGGCACAATATTGGCTGCTGTACCGTGGGTTATAAGCTGAGTTGCTGTGGCAGAATGGCCCACAGAAGGATTCATATGGATGCTGTACACCGCATTGACAATATTTACAGCCACATCCAGCGCGTTGACGCCAAGGTGAGGACGCGCACCATGGGAGGCTGTGCCATGAATTTTTAGCCGTACCTTGTGTGAGGATCCGTGCTTTAAGGCAGGAGTTGCTGTGCCAAGTACAGCTTCTGCTTGGGGACGAAGGTGTACGCCAACCATTTCTTCCACATCGTCAATGGCGCCACTTTGAAGAATATCTATGGCACCGCTAAGGACTTCTTCAGCAGGTTGAAAAACTATTTTAAGCGTGCCCTTTTTAAGGCCTTTTTCAGCTATGGCCTTGGCAGCAAAAAGCGTCATGGTGCAATTGGCATCGTGCCCGCAGGTATGGGCAACGCCCGGTATTTTGGAGGCAAAGGGCAGGCCTGACTCTTCCTGCATGGGCAAAGCATCCATATCACCTCTAAGGGCAATAACGGGCCCTTGCTCTTTACCGGTAAGAACGCCCACAACACCTGTGGATGTGCCCACGTTTTCTTGTACCGAAAAGCCTGCTTTTTTTAATTCTGCGGCCAGATAGGCAGCTGTTTGGACTTCTTCGTTGGCAATTTCCGGCGTGGAATGCAAATGCTTGTAGGTTGCCTCAATATCCTTGGCATGGTCGTCAATCCATTGCAGAACTGTTTGCATGTCGGCTCCTTTCAAAAAGAGTGTTAGATGCCTATCCATAAAGATATTTCTCCATTTAGGCAAGGGGAGCATGTGTTTTGAAGACGTTATAAAAAAACTCCATGTAACAGAGCGCACGGAGTTTTTTTAGAAACTGTTGAATATACATTTGTAAAACAAGTATGTAGCGTGATGCTCCTACTTTTCCGCCGGCGGCGGCTGCTTGATAGCATCAAACGAATTTGTCAGGCAGGCATGGGCCAAAGCCTTGGTAAAGCGATTTTCATAGCGAGCGTCATCGGCCAGTTCCTGGGCTGCCTGCAAAAAGGGTTTTGCAGGTGCGTAGGGGCGTTCTGTGATCATGGCAGCAAAGGAATCTGCCACCATGCACAGTTTACCAAACTTGCTCAAGGAGGCTTCCTTGGTTTTATTGGGGTAGCCTGAACCGTTTAAGCGTTCATGGTGTTCAAGGATGGCTTGCTTCATTTCATCAAAGCCCATGTCGATTTTTTGCATGATTTTAATGCCGGCTAATTGGTGCAAGAGTATTTTGTCTTTCTCCTCGTTTTTAAGAGGTGTTTTTTTAGACAAAATAAAGGCCGGAATACGGCTCATGCCAATGTCGTGCAGGATAAGGGCCAAGCAAGAACGGTCAAGCTGGCGGCGTTTAAAATCATTGCCCACATAATGGTTGATAAAAAGCCATAAACCCACAAAAAGCGTATTTAAAGAATGCTGTACTAAAGAATGTTCCCCTGTATGGAGCCTGCGCACAAAAAGCCGAGTTCTATGCTCGTCGCGAACAATAAATTCAGTCAGCACCATGACGTCGCGATACAAAAGCTCAAACACAGGCAGTACAGGTTGATCCACAAAATCACCAAGACGCAGGGCAAGCGCGCCTACGATAATATCGGCAGCTTCGCTTTCTTTAATATTGCTGTCTTGCAGGACTAGGTCCACTTGCTTGATGATATGCGCGGAATAAATGTGTAAATCAGCTCGCGAAACAAAAAGCAGGCCGTCTTCGCACAAAACTTGAACTTCTGCCACCTGATCGTTTGTAAAGCGCGCGCCCTTACGGATATAAGGGTACAAGCTGGCAATTTCTTCTTTAAATTGAAACAAATCTACAGGAGGCCTGTATTTAGGAAAGCTGTTCAGGATTTCCAAACTGATTTGGTAATATTCTTCAGTAATCTTATCCGGTGCTATGGCTTTGTTTTTTTTAGAAGAGCTCATATTATTTCCTGTAAATTTTTACGAGATTGGTGCCTCGTGGAGCGTCTGTCGCGTTTGAAGGCTGGCCTGCTGTCACAATAACGTCATCACCAAGAGCAAATTGCGGGTTCATACTAATAAAATGTTCTACCCTTTGTAAATGGGTTCCTCCACCTTCCGGCATATGACAAGGCGTAATTCCCCATGAAAAGTTGAGCGTATGCAAGGCTGTTTCATCAGGTGTGATGGCATAAATAATTTGTTCGGGCTTTAACGCAGAAAGACGGCGCGCAGAAAGACCGCTAAGCGAATGAGCCACAAGGGCTTTTGCCTTTGTCTTTTCTGCAAGCAAGCAAGCTCCGTAGGCTAAAAACTCTGCCGGGCCTGCCTCTTTTTCAGGTTCCAAATGGTGTTTGACTTCTGCCATAAAGCGTTCGGCTTCGGTGGTGATTTCATTCATAAAATGCACGGTTTCTACAGGAAAAGCGCCCATGGCCGTTTCTTCAGACAACATCACGCAATCAGTACCGTCAAGCACCGCATTGGCCACGTCGGTTGTTTCAGCGCGAGTCGGCGAAGGGTTAGACACCATGGACAGCAGCATTTGCGTTGCCACAATAACAGGTTTTGCAGCGGCATTACAGGCGCGGATGATCCTTTTTTGCATGGCAGGAAGCTCTGAGAGCGAACATTCAATGCCAAGGTCGCCCCTAGCTACCATAATAATGTCGGCTTCGTACAAAATTTCGTCAAGCCGCTCTACGGCGTTGCGCCTTTCAAGCTTGGCAACAACAGGAATAGTTTTGCCGTTTGCTCGCAAAATACTTTTGGCTTCGCGAATGTCCTCAGGTGTTTGCACATAGGATAAAGCCACAGCATCCACGCCAAGCTCAAGGCCGGCGATCAAGTCTTTGCGGTCTTTTTCAGTCAAGGCAGGAAGGTGTACCGATTTGCCGGGAAGGGCCAAGCCCTTGCGCGAGGTGATAATGCCTGCACTTGTGGCTTCCATAAGGAAGGTTCCTTGCTCTTCCTTGGCTATGATCTTAAATTGAAGCGTACCGTCTGCCAAAACAAGCCTGTCGTTGGCTTCAAGGCTTGCCAAAATGGTTTTATGGTCAAAAGGAACAAGGGGCAAGGTGTCATGGACGTGCGAATCAGACGGGCCAAGGTGCAACAATTGACCTTTGTGAACGGTTATTGTGCCTTCGCCTTGAATGGTTCCAATGCGGATTTTAGGCCCGGACAAATCCTGCAAAATGGTAATGGGTACTTGATGTTCTTTTTCAACGTCGCGCAACAGGCTAATAAGGCTAGCAAAAGCAGAAATATCCCCGTGCGAAAAATTGAGCCTAAAAATGCGTACCCCTGCCGTAACAAGTTCAGAAATGACCTCTTTTGAATTGGATGCGGGGCCCAATGTGGCAATGATTTTTGTTTTCATAAGGCGCTTACCTTGCTTGAAATATACGATGTTAAACAATGGTTATTCTTTTTTTACGATCTTTTTTGTTGTGCCATACCACGCTGTGTAAAACCATGATTTTACATAGTGTGTTGTGGTATCGATCCTATCAGCTAGCGGCGTTGCTGAAAAAAATTTTGAAGCTGTGCCGCACAGGCAACTGACTGAATCCCCCCAAGAAACCAAGGCCAATGATTATGAAACGGTAAGGAAAAACCGTCAAGGCAAGAATGAACAGCTCCCATTTTACGATCAGCGGCACCATAAACAATACCGCCTATGCGCGCATGCACAAGGGCCCCCACACACATAAGGCAAGGCTCTAACGTGACCACCATAACGCATTTTGTAAGGCGGTAATTTTTTTGCGTTTGCGCAGCGTGCCTAAGGGCCACAATTTCCGCATGGGCTGTGGGATCATGCTGTCGAATGCATTGATTTTGCCCGCGCCCAAGGATGATTCCGTCAGCACTGACCACAACAGCTCCCACAGGCACTTCGCCTTGCTTCTCGGCGAGCGTTGCTTGCCGCAAGGCTTCATCCATAAGGCTATCCCAGCTGTGCCCTGTGGGCGCAGTCGGTATGGGCCCCCAAGGCGTTATTACAGCGATAGAGGCCGTGTCATGTGAGGAGTCTTGGATATGAGGCATGCGTTACCAGCCTGTTGAAAGCCCGTTTAAAAATATTTGCTGAAAACGTCATTATACCCTTTTTTCTCCAGCCCTTTTAGGACAGTCTGCTATACAATGACTCGATGTTTAATCTCCCTCAGCACCTCTTCGGGCGTGTCGCAAAGGGTGATGTGGGTGTCGATTTCTTCAGCCGTAATATAGCCGTCTTGCACCATGGCGTTGCGCATCCAGTCAATCAAACCTTTCCAATACGAGCTTTGGTACAAAATAATGGGCAAAGGTTTGATGCGTTTGGTTTGAGCAAGGACAAAGGCTTCTGACAATTCATCAACTGTCCCCATGCCGCCTGGCATGACCACATAGGCTTGGGCGTATTTGACAAACATAAGCTTTCTAAGGAAAAAATACCGATAATTGCTACGAATTTTTACGTATTTATTACAATCTTGCTCGTGGGGAAGCTCAATATGTAGCCCTACGGATGTGCCGTTGGCCTCAAAGGCGCCTTTGTTGCCGGCCTCCATAAGTCCCGGGCCGCCACCTGTAATGATTCCATACCCTTCTGCCACCAATAGGCGAGCTATGGTTTCGGTTTCCAAATACAAGGGGGTGTCTGGCGCTGTGCGTGCTGATCCAAAAATCGAAACACAGGGGCCAAGTTCGCTAAGAGACTCAAACCCTTCAACAAGTTCAGCAAGAATACGGAACATGCGCCACGATTCTTTAACAGCTAACAGGTCAATGACAGGCGATGACATACGCGCTCCTTACGGTAGAGGGACAGGGCTTGGCCATAGGTGCCAAGGGTTTCTTTTTTTAAAGGTTGTAATATCTTCATGGGTATGCGTTGTTGTACTCATTGTCAAGCTGTCGTTACATATACAAAACCACAAGATAGGTTGCGCGTTAGAGATTTAGAGGGTGACATATTTTGACTTTTCAGGCAGGCTATTATAAAAAAAAAGAGCTTTTCTTGTAGGCCTTTTGCCGTTACTTTTCATAACCAGAAGCCATGCTTTAGTAAAGGAGTGCCGTATGAATGTACAATTTTTGGGTGCAGCGCAAACCGTAACAGGTTCGTGTTACATTATTGAGGCGTGCGGTATCAGGTTTGCAGTTGATTGCGGCATGCATCAAGGCAATTCAGAAATGGAAGAGCGCAATCTTAACACAGATTTGTATGAGCCGGCGCGTTTGGATTTTTTGTTATTGACCCATGCTCATATTGACCATTCTGGGCTCATTCCGCGTGTTGTCAGTGAGGGTTTTAACGGGCCCATTTATTGTACGGCTCCCACAGCTGACCTTGTCTCTTTTATGCTAGAAGACAGTGCCCATATTCAAGAAATGGAAGCCATGTGGCGCAGAAAAAAGCAAGCCCGTAAAGGCGGCAATCCAAAGGATATTGAGCCGCTCTACACCATGGAAGATGCGCAAAAAGTTCCGGAATATTTATCAATCGTTGAATATGAAAAAAGCTTTGAACCCCACGCCGGCATAAAAGTCACCTACCGTGATGCAGGTCATATTTTAGGTTCTGCCTTTGTGCATATTTCCATTACCGAGGATGACAAGCAGGTTAGCCTTGTTTTTTCTGGCGATGTGGGGCGTCCCGGAACCTTGCTCATGCATGACCCACAAACTCCGCTCAAGGTGGATTATCTGTTTGTGGAATCAACCTACGGCAACCGCAACCATAAAAATGAAGACGCAACACTTGACGAAATGGCCGAAGCCATTGCCTATAGTTATGGCAAAAAAGGAAAAGTTATCATTCCTGCCTTTGCTGTTGGGCGCACGCAAGAGATGCTCTATTGCCTGTACCTTTTATCCAAACGCGGTCAGCTCCCCAAGGATCTGCCCATCTATGTGGACAGCCCGTTGGCAACCAAAGCCACAGAAGTTTTTAAAAAATACGCAGAAACCTTAAACATCCCTGAACTTAAGGACACAAAAGACCTTGAGGAAGCCTTGCCCAATTTGCGCTTTACCTTGTCCGCCGCCGAATCGCAGGCACTCAACACCATGAAAGACCCTGCCATTATCATTTCTGCCAGCGGCATGTGCAATGCAGGGCGCATCAGACATCATTTGCGCCATAATTTGTGGCAAGAGGGCGCGAGCATTGTGTTTGTGGGTTATCAGGGAGTGGGTACACCCGGGCGCAAAATCGTTGACGGTGCCACAACCTTGCGCATGTTTGATGAAGAAATAAAAATAAAAGCGCGTATTTTTACCATTGGCGGATTTTCTGCCCATGCAGGGCAAAGCCAGCTTATGGACTGGATAGGCCATGCTGTGCATCCTGGGCTGAACGTTGTGCTTGTACATGGTGAAGAAAGTGCACAAGAAGTTTTTGCAGAAAAAATTCGCTCTGAATACAAGGTGCCTGTGGTCATTCCGGGCTACCTTGAAGAGCTTGAACTTGCACAAGGCACCCTTGGTGAGGCAGCACCTGTGCTTACGCCTTCTCGCAAAGATGCGGCAGTATTGCGCATCAATTGGCAAGTGCTTACCGCAGATACCGACAATAAAATGGAGCAGCTCAAAACAATGATTGAACAGGCACCGACTCGCCCGCAGCATGAACAGGTTGAACTGCGTGATCGTTTGCTTGAATTGAATAAAGAATTGCTTTCCATTCTGACAAACGTGTAAAGAAATTTTTTACTGGAACGAATACTAAGGATGGAATACAACATATGCGTATTATAGCAGGCTCTTTTGGCGGACGCGCCATCCGTTCGGCAGACGGGCCCGGGTATCGTCCGGCAACGGCCAAGGTACGCGGCGCGATTTTTTCCATGTTGGAATCGCGCGGCGTTGTTTGGAGTGAAGCACGAGTGCTTGACCTTTTTGCCGGCAGTGGCAGCCTTGGTTTTGAAGCGTTAAGCCGCGGCGCGCCTGAAGTATGCTTTGTGGAAAAGGCGTCTTTAGCTGTTGCGGCCTTGCGTAAAACAGCCGAGGATTTTCAACTTGCTTCACCTGAATGCCGTATCATACATGACGATGTGCTTCGTGCGTTGCGTTCAAGCTCCATGGGCCAATACAACGTGATCTTTATTGACCCACCATATGGGGAGAACCGCCTGCCCTCAACCCTTAAAATGGTGCTCAAATCAAAAATCGTTGCTCCTGAAGGTTTTGTACTGGCCGAAGTTGAGCACCGCCTGCAGATTGACGAAACACCTCATCAAGAGTTATCCCTTCTTACCAATCGCACCTATGGACAAACGAGGATTCTACTATGGCAGAACGCATAGCCGTGTACCCGGGCACCTTTGACCCCTTAACCAACGGGCATGCTGGTATTATAAGGCGCGGCAGCAAAATGTTTGATCAAATCATTGTGGCTGTAGCAGCAGATACGCCCAAAACGCCGCTTTTTTCACTTGAAGAACGTGTGCAAATGACCCAAAAAGTTTTTGAAGGCGAGCCCAATATTATTGTAGAACCCTTTTCAGGCCTGCTTGTTGAATATGTGGCCAAGCGCGGCGCACAAGTGATTTTACGAGGATTACGAGCTGTTTCAGACTATGAATACGAATTTCAAACGTTTTTAATGAACCGCAAATTGCAACCGTATCTGGAAACCGTCTTTTTGATTTCTGAATACCGCTGGCTGTACATAAGCTCAACCATCGTTAAAACCGTAACCAGCCTTGGGGGCGATGTAAGCGGCCTTGTGCCGGATCATATTTTAGAATGCCTTAAAAAGCATTACGGGCAACCTCATGAGCCAATGGTGCCTGCCTTCATGTACCCCATGGAATCGTCAGAAGAACAAGTTATTAAGGCATTATTAAAAAAACCCATCGATGATTGATACTACGAACATGGATGCACAAAAACCTGTACTTTGTGTGATGGGCCCAACAGGTGCCGGCAAAAGCGCGACAGCACTTTTGCTTGCAGAAAACCTCAATGGGGTTATCATCAACGCCGATTCAAGGCAGGTGTATCAAGATTTTTCTATCATTACAGCACGTCCTAACGCACAGGACGAAAGCCGTTGCCCTCATGAACTTTACGGTTTTTTGGCAACAGAAGATAAACTTTCGGCAGGACGCTGGGCCGCCCTTGCTGCACAGCGGATCCAAAACGCGCATGCACAAGGCAAAATGCCCATCTTGGTTGGCGGTACAGGTTTGTATATGAAGGCCTTGCTTGAAGGCATTGCCGAAATTCCAGCCATAGAACCTACTATCAGTGCAGCCCTTTTAAAGCGGTGCAGCCATGAAGGCGCGCCAAGCCTGCATGAGGAATTGTCAGGCATAGACCCTGACTATGCTGCCAAAATTCACCCCAATGACAAACAGCGTATAGTACGCGCCCTTGAAGTCTTTTACGGGACAGGCCAAACCTTTAGCGCATGGCATAAGCAAACACCGCCTGCGCCTGCTTGGTCTGTATTGCGCATGGGCATAGGTCTTAGCTTGGCTGAGCTTGAGCCTATCTTACAGTTGCGAGTGGAGGCAATGCTTGAGCAAGGCGCCCTTGATGAAGCGCAAAAGGCCTTACATGTATGCCCAAACATTAACGCGCCCGGCTGGTCAGGCATAGGCTGTGCTGAACTTGCAGCGCACCTACAGGGACGTATTGATTTGACTGAGGCAAAAAGACTGTGGATCGCCAATACCAGAGCCTATGCAAAACGCCAACTAACCTGGTTTAGAGGAGATGTCCGCATAGCATGGTTTGCGCCCAAGGACGAACAAGCGGTGCTTGCCCATGTGCGTTCTGCATGGGGATGCTGAAAACAGCAGACAAAGCATGGTTTGTCTTTGTTGCCTTTTAAGAATTCAAAAAAGGCTGGATGCGCGGCAAGCGGATGATTTTTGGAGGCCCCACACCCACTTGGACTGTAGAGCCTTCTGGCTATAAAGATTGTGGATGCCCAAGTAGGCGAGGGTTCCCCCCCATGACAAGGCAAAAAGAGTTCGCTAACACCCATGTCTTTTTTACCTTTTTTGTATTTTGCCTTTTCCTCCAACAACCTTCATCCTGCACAGGCTGTTCAAAAAGGGTTGGATGGTAGGAAGCGGATAATTTTGGGAGGGGAGTGGGGTTCTTCCCCCCCATGACCCGACAAAAATTGTCCAGCTGACACCCCAGACAGCCCTTTTGGGGCAGCCTGTTAGTTTTTACCACGCCGCTTTGCTATGGTCAGTCCAGCCAGAGCACCGCCAATCATACCAAGGCCAAAGGCTTTTGGCAGACTTTCGGTAATGCCAAAAAGTGCCAGCAATACGCCCAGGGAACCGCCAATAAGGATACCTCGAACAAGATAGTTTTTCATAGGGTGAGCCCCCTGCACAATCTCCGTTTACAAAAGCATTTTTCTTATGCTTTTTCACAAAAGCCGTTTACACAGCAGCATCGATCAACAAATTGTCACGGTGGATAACTTCAGCATAATGGGCATCGCCTAAAAGGGCTTTGACCTCTTCGCGTTTTAATCCGCATATGCGCAAAATATCTGCCGCCGCATAATTGGAAAGGCCAACGCCGATATTTTTTCCGTTATGCACAATACGCACAAGGGTTCCTGCTGCAAAGGTGCCGTCAACGCTCAGGATACCGCCGGGCAAAAGGCTCCCCCCTTTGCTGGCAAGGGCATGGGCTGCGCCGTCATCCACATGCACAGCATCTTGCGCTTCTGTTTGGTAGGCCAGCCAATATTTACGGCGCGAAACGGGGTGTTCCTCAGGGCGTACCCATGTGCCAAATTCTTCCCCTGCAAGGGTTCGCGTGATCACATCAGGTTCATGCCCGGGAAGAATCAGGGTTGGCACGCCAAGCTGGGCTGCGCGTGTAGCAGACAAAAGTTTGGAATACATGCCGCCGCGCCCCACAGTGGTTTTGCCGCCACATAAGGAAGGAAGGTCAAGCGAGCGAATCTGCTCGATACAAGGCATGATTTTTGCGTCAGGAGTTGTGAGGGGGTTGGCAGCAAACACCCCGTTTGTGGACGTTAAATTGATAAAAAGATCAGCCTCTGCCAAGTTTAACAATAAGCTTGACAAATTGTCGTTGTCGCTGAAACGGATTTCATCCACAGAAATGGTGTCGTTTTCATTGACCACAGGGATGGCGTTCCAGTTGAGCAAGTGGGCAAAGGTATTTCTGGCGTTTAAAAAACGCAGGCGGTCTTTTAAATCATCTCTGGTCAACAGAACCTGCGCAGAAATGGCGCCATGCCTTGCAAAAGCATTGTTGTACAAATGCATAAGGTGCCCTTGCCCAACGGCTGCGGCAGCTTGTTTTTCTGCCATGCTGGCAACCTGGATTCCCCTAGGATGCAAGACCGCTCGCCCTGAAGCCACAGCACCTGACGAAACAAGGATCACACGGCGTGGATTTTTCCCTTTGGCGTCCTGCAAGGCCACAATTTGCTTGACCAGATTTTCAAGGATATTCTCGTCAAGGACAGATCCGTTGGTTAAAACAGCACTTCCCACCTTAACGACAACACATTTGGCCTGAGCCAGACTTGCGCGTTTTTCCTCTTGCCAGCTAAGGGTCTTAGTCATCGTAGGTCTCCCGTGTGTACACAACTTCAATATCGGAAAAATCTTCTTCAGGGGCTTCAATTTCCTTAAAGTGCACTAAAGGTGCGTTCATCTCGTGGCTTGCGCGAAGGGCCCACATGGCAGCCACAACTTCTTCCACGCCTTCGCCTGTTTGCGCAGACATGAACATGATATCTTTGCCGTCAGCTTGTGCACGCTGGCGCAAGGCAAGAACCTCTCCATCAGAACGCAAGTCGGTTTTGTTGACAATGCATATCTGGTAACGATCCATCAAGGTTGCGTCAAATTGGCTGAGCTCGTCATTGATAAGGTCAAAACCTGCCCAAGGAGCACTTTCAATATCAACGTCTTCAATGCTTAAAATATGAACTAAAAATCTGGTGCGCTCAACATGCTTTAAAAACCTATGACCAAGTCCCTGCCCTGTGTGCGCGCCTTCAATAAGTCCGGGGATATCAGCCACAACAAGGCGGACATCAGGGTCAACCTCATCAATCATCACACCAAGGTTTGGCGTAAGCGTCGTAAAAGGATACGCGGCAATTTTAGGGCGAGCTGCAGAAATACGGCTGATAAACGTGGATTTACCTGCATTTGGTAAACCAATTATGCCGGCATCTGCTAAAATTTTAAGCTCAAGGCGCAAGGATTTTTCCTCGCCCGGTTCCCCTTTTTGGGCAAAACGAGGCGCGCGCATGGTTGAGGATTTAAAATGCTCATTGCCCTTGCCCCCACGTCCGCCAGAGGCAATAAGATACAATTCGCCGGGGTCTGCAAGGTCAGCCACAAGCACTTCGCCTTCTGCAGTTTGTTCAAAAACCTGCGTGCCCACAGGCAAGGCCAAAATGGTGTCCTCGCCTTTGCGCCCATAGCGTTGTCGCCCGGCTCCCCCTTGACCGTTTTCAGCCTCATACATTCGCTTTAAACGAAAATCGTACAGGCTTAACAGCTTTGATTCTGCCTGCATATAGACGTTGCCGCCGTCACCGCCGGAACCACCGTCCGGCCCACCACGAGGAATAAATTTTTCCCGTCTGAACGACACGGCACCATTGCCACCTTTACCGGCTTTAACTTGAATGCTTGCTTCATCCACAAAACGCATGTGTCACCCCAAAAAGAATCCCTCAACAAACGTTGAAAAAAGGCTATAAAACCAACACCAAAAGGGAAGGTATACTACCTTCCCTTGAAAAAACGTGACACATTGAAGAATGTATCGTAAATGTATTATGCGGACACCACGGGTACAATGTGTACACGTGTGTACTCTTTACGTTTGCGCGTAAAGGTTTCGTACTTCACAGTGCCGTCAATTTTGGCAAAAAGGGTGTAATCACGCCCCATGCCCACATTGGTACCGGGATATATCCTGGTGCCCAATTGACGAATAAGGATGTTGCCTGCAAGCACCACCTGTCCGCCATAACGCTTCATACCGCGTCGTTGTCCATTACTGTCGCGGCCGTTACGTGAACTGCCGCCTGCTTTTTTATGTGCCATGACAAATTCTCCTTTTTGCTCGACTTTCAAATACCCAAGGTATCTAAAAAAGAGACACTAGGCCTGAATGGCGGTAATTTTAAGAGCCGTATAGTCTTGCCGATGGCCCTGTAGCTTGCGTGAATCGTTACGGCGCCATTTTTTGAATACTAAAATTTTATCACCGCGACCGTGTTCAACCACAGTGGCAGTCACTTTAGCACCTTCAACATGAGGGGCACCTACACGCACATCATCCCCACCAAGCATAAGCACAGTATTGAGTGAAACCTCAGAGCCCACCTCTTCGGTCATTTTAGCTACTTTGATGCTCATGCCTTCTTCAACGCGGAATTGCTTTCCGCCAGCTTCTATAATCGCATACATGGATGTTCCTCCAAAAAAGAAGATGATAAATAGCGTTTCCAAAAGGCCTTGTCAAGCATTTTTATGCCATCGCGATGGCTGTTTTTTATATCCATTGGTATTCATGGTTTGTGACGACTTTCGCAGGCTGTTGAGAACTTGTTATGACCTTTTGGAACCATTTTTTTCCAAAACGTCCTCATTTCCAAAAATTTTACGCTGTATTTTCATCTTATAGTTCATTGATTTTATTCTACATCATGTTTTTTTTTAAAAAAACATCAAAAAAATCTCGTTTTCCCCCTTCCCAAGCGCGAAGACAAGCTTATTTATCCGATTGGGCAACGCCCACATGGTGTGCCTTTACGGTGCGCCCATCTCGTATAGTAAAGAGATGCCAAAAAAACATATCTTATTTGGAGGAGATTGTTAACATGAGCTTGAAACCCTTAAATGATCGTGTCCTTGTGAAACGCTTGGAATCCGAGGAAAAGACCGCAGGCGGCCTGTACATCCCCGATACCGCCAAAGAAAAACCCTCACGCGGTGAAGTGGTAGCCGTAGGCCCCGGCAAACGCGCTGACGATGGCAAAGTTGTTCCCATGGCTGTTAAAGCAGGAGATATCGTGCTTTTTAACAAATACGCCGGAACCGAAATCAAACTGGACAACGCTGACCACCTTGTTATGCGTGAAGACGATATTTTAGCCGTCATCTGCTAACGTCCACATTCGCAAGGCTACGTTAAAATGCCCGAAAAAGCTTACGGCGATTCACTGTCTACGGCTATAATGGGTACTTACTTGTACAGTTACCGGAGCGCGTAAAAAAACGCTCTTGTTTTAAGAATCCTTAGGAGGAATTTGTATATGGCTTCCAAAGAAATTTTATTTGATGTTAAAGCTCGTGAAAAACTAGCTCGCGGTGTGGACAAATTGGCCAACGCCGTAAAAGTAACCCTCGGCCCCAAAGGCCGCAATGTGGTTATTGAAAAATCTTTTGGCGCACCTATCATCACTAAAGACGGCGTAACAGTAGCCAAAGAAATTGAACTTGAAGACAAGATTGAAAACATGGGCGCTCAAATGGTTAAGGAAGTTGCTTCCAAAACCAACGACAACGCAGGCGACGGCACCACCACCGCCACTGTTTTGGCCCAAGCCCTGTACCGCGAAGGCGTCAAATTAGTCGCTGCCGGACGTAACCCCATGGCCATCAAGCGCGGCATTGATAAAGCTGTCAGCGCCATTGTTGGCGAATTTGAAAAGCTTGCCAAACCCACCAATGATCAAAAAGAAATCGCTCAAGTTGGCACCATTTCCGCCAATGACGACAGCACCATCGGCAACATCATTGCCGAAGCCATGACCAAAGTGGGCAAAGAAGGCGTCATCACTGTTGAAGAAGCCAAAAGCCTTGATACCACACTTGAAGTTGTGGAAGGCATGCAGTTTGACCGTGGCTACCTTTCCCCCTATTTTGTGACCAATCCTGAAAAAATGGTTTGCGAACTTGATAACCCCTTCATTTTGTGCAACGAAAAGAAAGTCGCCAATATGAAAGACTTGTTGCCCGTGCTTGAACAAGTTGCCAAAGTAAACCGTCCTTTGCTCATCATTGCTGAAGACGTGGAAGGCGAAGCCTTGGCTACTCTTGTGGTGAACAAACTTCGCGGCACCTTGCAAGTGTGTGCTGTTAAAGCTCCCGGCTTTGGCGAACGCCGCAAAGCCATGCTTGAAGACATTGCTGTCCTTACCGGCGGCGAAGCCGTGTTTGAAGACTGTGGTACCAAGCTTGAAACCTTGCCCTTGGCTGCCCTTGGCACTGCCAAGCGTGTGGTTGTCACCAAAGAAAACACCGTGATTGTTGACGGTGCCGGCAAAGCTGACGACATCAAAGCTCGCGTGCGTCAAATCCGTGCCCAGATTGAAGAAACCACCTCTGAATATGACCGCGAAAAAATGCAAGAACGCCTTGCTAAACTCGCCGGCGGTGTTGCTGTTATCCATGTGGGCGCAGCCACTGAAACCGAAATGAAAGAAAAGAAAGACCGCGTAGAAGACGCTTTGAACGCCACACGCGCTGCTGTGGAAGAAGGCATCATCCCCGGCGGTGGCGTAGCCTTTGTGCGCTGTGTCAAAGCTCTTGATTCTGTCAAAACTGCTGACGACGACGAAATGGCCGGCATGAACATTGTGCGCCGCGCTGTTGAAGAACCTCTTCGCCTTATCGCCGAAAACGCAGGCTTTGAAGGTTCCATCGTGGTAGAAAAAGTACGTGGCGGTAAAGACGGTTACGGCTTTAACGCTGCTACCGGCGAATACGAAGACCTTATCAAAGCAGGCGTCATTGATCCTAAAAAAGTGACCCGTACAGCTTTGCAAAACGCAGCTTCTGTTGCCTCCTTGCTCCTGACCACAGAATGTGCCATTGCCGAACGTCCTGAACCCAAAAAGGACATGCCCATGGGCGGCGGCATGGGTGGTATGGGCGGTATGGGTATGGATGGCATGTACTAGCAGGGTGCTCAAAAGCACCGTATACTGCTTCAGTGGCAAATTTTAATCGGGTCATGGGGGGAAGAACCCCACTCCCCTCTTAAAATTCACCACTTCATTGTCTCCGGCACTTTTGAACACCCTGCCCTTAATGGATGGTTGAAAAAATAGTGTCAGCGAGGTTCAAGGAATATCTTTGAACCTCGCTTTTTTTATGTTCGCTTTTTTCTACAAGTTTCACAACGAGTGCATGCATGGATACTAAAGACCTTAATGCGGTGATTGCCTTTATGCAACGCGCAGAAAA
>CAYJIX010000024.1:0-8761 GCA_964370375.1 uncultured Desulfovibrionaceae bacterium
AAAATTTTTCTCTATAAAGGCGGAACGTCAGGCGGAATCAATACAGGAAAAGAGCCTTATTCTGAATTTTACGCTTCTCAACTAGCTTTTGCAATGGGAATAAATAATATCGACTATAATCTTTCGATGTGGAAAGGTTCTTTGTGTTCAACCTGTGAACTTTTTACTAGTAAAAAAGTATCTTATGTTCCTATTTATGAATTTGTAAAAGACAAGCCAATTAAAGCTGTTGCTGATTTTATAAAAAGCTTAGGCGAGGAATATTATAATTTTTTTGTTGATATGCTTATCTTTGATGCTCTTATCTGCAATACAGATAGGCACTATGGAAATTTTGGCTTGCTTGTCGATAGCGCCACAAACAAGCCTTTCGCCCTTGCCCCACTGTTTGACCACGGTATTTCACTTTTTAATGCTGCCATGCCTGGCGACTTTAAAAATATTAAAGAATTAAATACATACGCTCAAACAAGAATTTCTTCTTACAATATTCCTTTTTTGGAACTAGCAAAAATCTTTATTTCTAAGGCTCAAAAGGATAAACTAAAAAAGCTTATCAACTTCAAATTTAAAAAGCACAGCACGTATAACCTACCTGCAATACGATTAAAGCTGCTAGAAAATTTCATTCAATTACGAGTGAAAGAGCTCCTTGAATTGTAAAAAATTGATAGCAGTCATACGAGTCACTTATGGTATCAACGCCTCCAACGAACGAGTGGTTTTGACGAGCGTTATTCAAGTGGATTATTTGTTCTTGATAGCCAAAAATGTAGTGTTTTATATAGAATGTCGGCATCAATGGGTTTTGTAATATGGTCATTCATTCCGTGTGAGAGGCTTATTTCTTTGTCGCCTTTCATGGCATGAGCAGACATAGCTATTATGGGCAGATCGGCATATTCTGCTTGTGTGCGTATGTTTTTTGTAGCTGTATATCCATCCATCACGGGCATTTGAATGTCCATAAGTACAGCATGGTATGTATAGTTTTTTAGCTTTTGCAAAGCTTCATGCCCATTTTCTGCAATATCTATTGTGTAACCTGCAACTTGCAACAGTTCCTTAGCTACAATTTGATTTATTTCATTATCTTCTACAAGAAGTAAATGTTTACCTTTGACTGTTTCTGTTATTTCGTTTTGGTCTAGCTGTATATATTGTTCTTGTTGATGAGATGGGTCGTTAAATAGGGGAAATGCTGCTGTAAAGGTGAACGTTGTTCCTTTTCCTAGTGCACTTTCAACATTAATATTTCCTTCCATAAGCTTAATAATTCTTTTAGAAATCACTAGTCCTAAGCCTGTGCCACCGTATTTACGTGTTACAGAGCTGTCTGCTTGCGAAAATGCTGAAAAAAGTTTTTTTTCTTGCTCTGCAGATAAACCTATGCCTGTATCGCTTACAGTGAATGTGCAATGTAAATCTTTATTATTAAGTATTGTCGTTTCAATTGTAAAGCGAACCTGTCCACCTGAATCTGTAAATTTAATCGCATTGCTTATAAGATTAAAGATGACTTGTTTTAAGCGTAATGCATCACCAAGGATAAAAGTATTGTTATGATTTTCGCTGTAGGATATGTCAAGGATTAAGCCTTTTTCAGTGCAAGTATGCTCGTACAGATCAACAACCTCCTTGCCAATGCTGTGCAAAGTAAAGGGGTGCTTTTCTATTTCAAGTTTTCCGGCATCAATTTTGGAAAAGTCCAAAATGTCATCAATAATACGCATAAGATTTTTTGCGGAGCTTACAATTTTATCTACATACTCTTTTTGTGCGTCTTCTAGATGAGTTAAGTTTAAAAGATGCAATAACCCTAATATACCATTCATAGGTGTGCGAATTTCATGGCTCATATTAGCAAGAAATTCTCCCTTTGCTTGGCTGCTTTGTTCTGCAAGTTCCTTGGCGTAACGTAATTCTTCTTCTGTTTCAAGAAGTTCTGCCAGCATTGCCTTGTATTCGCGTAAATCCCTAAGGTATGCAATCGCGCAATTTTTACCTTGATAAGAGGTACTACGAACACGTATTTCAAAAGGGATTTTTTCAGAAGTAACAGGATGAATAAGTATAAATTCTAAATCATCCTCTAAGCCTGCAAGGGCATTTTTTAATTTTTCTTTCATAATAGAGAAAGAGGCTTGACCGTTTGGTTGAAATTCTGGGATCGTGTGGGTAAAATTTTCTAAATATGATTCTTTGTCTTCAAAGCCAAAAAGCTTGAGACATGCTGAATTACAATAGATAAGTTGCGCGTTTTCATCCCAAAAATGTACACCGCTAGGTAAAGCATCCAATATGGCTTGATTGCGCAGTTCTGCAGCTTCTGCCAAGGCTTGAGAAGCTTTAATTTCGCGCAAGTCTCGAACATAAGCTAGCACAACTTCTGTATTTTTATAAGCACCACGTATAAGCGTTACTTCTGATGGTAGAGGGGTTCCATCTTTTGTGCAATGCATCCATTCAAAGGTGCAACTCCCGGAAGTTATACACTCTTTTAGGCGAGCATGCGTTTGTAAAAGGCTAGAGCTGCCATCAGGTTGTTTTTCTGGTGATAGTTTATAAAAATTATCTAGATAGCCTTGTTTATCTTCAAAACCAAAAAGCTGTACTGAGGCATTGTTGCAATCTATGGGGTTAAAGTTTGTGTCAAAAATATTGGAACCTAAAGGCATGCTTTCAAACATCGTTTTTATGCGTTCTTCAGCGGCAAGAGCTTTTGCCTCTTTTGCTCGAAGTTCGCGTAAATCATAGATATATTCAGCAACAAAATCCGTATCATCATAAGCAAATCGGCGCAAAATAATTTGAGTGGGAATGCTGTTGCCCTCGCTATCAAGCCACACCCATTCAATGCTTCTTTGTCCTTCTTCAAAAGCTCTTTCAATCTCTGCGGTATTGTAGTACAATGATTCTTTACCGTTTTCTTGATATTTTGGGTAAAATCTTTGCAAGTTTTCGCTGTACTCTATCATGTTTTTTAAGCCTAAGAGGTCAAGAAAACTTGAATTGCAATCCAAAATACGCTTTCCTCTACTCCACAAACACATTGCTGTAGGCGAAGCGTCTAAAATAGTTTTAAAATTCTTATCGGTAGAGTATTGGTATTCGCTGGCGACTGCGTTATGCATAAAACCCACTAGGATGGGCATGCATTCATACTGCAAGGTAGTGATGGTATACTCAACAGATTTTTCCCCTGCCCAAGGAAGGGTATGCATCCAAAAAAAACGGATATAGTTGTTTTGTAGTGCTGCTAGTAAGAAGTCTTTTTTTGCTTGTGCCGAATTGTTTCCGTTAGGTTGGATGGGCGGACTAAAAGTTTTAAAATTACTTTGCATCTCTTCTTCAGAGTTCACACGAAAAATATCTAAAAAGCTTTTTGAGCAATAAAGTATTTTTCCTTCAGTATTCCAGCAACAAATAGGACTTTTATGATTTTTAAACGTGCGCTGCAAAAAAGTGCGCGCCAACATATTTTGTCCATTGCTTATGTTTAACATAAAATACCTTAATATTTAAAAATAAAGAAAGCATCTTGTTCAAACAATACGACGCATTTGTGCACAAGAAACATCTATATAGAATCGCTTAAAACGTAACATGTTCAAAAAATATTAGCAATACGGAAGTTATGTTTTATGTATGTTTTGCACAGCATAAATTCTATTGTGTTTTTCCAATCCTATAGCACCATATCGCATCAAATCTATGAGCACGGCCTTTCAATAAGCTATGCAAAAAGCAATACCGTTAACAGCCTGTTGAAAAAGTCCATTTCCAAAAAAGCTGGTAAACCCTTCAGCATATAGTTTTTTTACAGGCTGTTCAAAAGGTGTAAGCTGCAAGAAAGATTATCTTTTTTTTGAGGAAACATAGGGCTCTTATGGTCCATGCGACGATAAAAAAGCAATCTGACGACGCAGATTGCACTTTTTCAACAGCCTGCTAAAGGCCTGCAACTATCACAAACGGTAAAGCCAATATGCTTAGTAAGCATATTGGCTAGCGTGTTTAAGATGGTGCAGTATAAGGTTGCGGACAACGTCTATGCTTTTTGTTGCTGTTTATTGCCGTTTTGATGTACGCGTTCGTACTTATTCTTCACGATATTTATGAAGCCAGTAGTGCAGGGTGTTGTACAAAATATCTGGTGAAATGGGCTTTGTTATATGGTCGTCCATACCATGTTGTAAGCTTTTTTCCTTGTCACCAATCATAGCATGCGCTGACATGGCAACAATGGGCAGCTTAGCAAACTTAGCGGTAGCGCGTATTTTTTGGGCGGCAGTTAAGCCATCCATCACGGGCATTTGAATATCCATCAGCACAAGGTCAAAGTTGGTTGTTTCAAGCATGTCTAAGGCTTCTTGCCCATTGTTTGCAATTTCAACTGTATATCCAACGCTTTGCAAGAGCTCTTCGGCAATAATTTGATTGATATGATTGTCCTCAACCAATAAAAGATGCCCGTGATAAAGCTGCGGAGTTTGTTCGATGCTAACAGTAGGTGGAGTAACAGTTGCATCACCATCTGCAAGCTTAAACATGGCTGTGAAAAAGAAGCTTGAACCATGCCCCGGTTTGCTTTTCACCCATATTTCGCCTTGCATCATGTTCACAATTTTCTTTGAAATGGCTAGGCCAAGTCCAGTGCCACCGTATTTGCGCGTAACTGATGAGTCTGCTTGTGAAAACGCCGAAAAAAGATTGGCAATTTGGTCTTCACTTAAGCCAATGCCGGTGTCTTTTATTTCAAAAAGGAATTGCAAATTATTATTTAATTGTTTTGTGCTTGTAATTAAAACACTAATGCTTCCTTTGCCCGTAAACTTGATGGCATTGCTTACTAAGTTAAGCAAAACCTGTTTTAGGCGTAGGGGATCGCCTAGGATGGGAG
Organism: uncultured Desulfovibrionaceae bacterium; assembly: GCA_964370375.1. Classification (GTDB taxonomy): domain Bacteria; phylum Desulfobacterota; class Desulfovibrionia; order Desulfovibrionales; family Desulfovibrionaceae; genus CAYJIX01. Next base: position 4,904 of record CAYJIX010000024.1, read on the forward strand.
TAGTGGCGTATTCTCCTTCATCTACGATACATTTTAGCCCTTTATCTTCAATAGCATGTCCAAAAAGGCTTTCCATCTCTGAGCAGACATCATGAATGGTGAAAAGGGTAGTTTCCATTTCAAGCTTGCCGGCTTCAACTTTAGAAAAGTCTAGGATATCATTAATAATACGCAACAATTCATTGGTAGAAAATAAGGTTTTTTGCAAATAGTTTTGCTGAACTTTATCAAGGTTGGTGCTGGATAAAATATGTAGTAAACCCAAAATACCATTCATGGGTGTTCGTATTTCGTGGCTCATGTTGGCTAAAAACTCACTCTTAACCATGGCACTTTTTTCTGCAGCTTCTTTAGATGATTCGATTTCCTTCAGCATAGCCTTAGATTCTCGCAAATCTCGAACATATCCTATGTAGAACTCTTCATGTTCATTGTGAACATGCGATAGTGTTACATCGATGGGAATATTTTCTCTGTTTGCCCCAAGGGCCATCATTTCAAAACTTTTTGTAGCACCTTGTCGCACGTCTGAAAATTTTTCCATGATAAACTGTTCGGCAGGCTGTCCATTGGGCTGAATTTCCGAGAAGTGGCTCATAACCTTTTCAAGGTATTCATCCTTTGATTTAAAGCCTGACATGCGAACAGCTTCATCATTACAATCAAGAGCTTGTAGCTGTAAGTTCAAGATGTTAATACCTAGTGGCACTCCATTTAAGATAGCCTCGGTGCGTTTTTCAGCCAGTTGCGTTTTTTTGATGCTTTCTTCAATTTCTCGTAAGTCATGAACAAAGGCCACAACCATATCTTGATCGTTATGCTTAGCTTTAACTGCTGTTATTTCTGTTGGGATTTCAAGGCCCTCAGGGGTAAGCCCGGTCCAAGAACTTTTAGTTGAGCCCTCAGTCAACGCTATTTGTATGTGTTCCACCATTTTTTGGGCGGACGGAACCCCGTCTGGCTGAAATTCGGGGTACAGTGTATGAAACATTTTTTGAAATTCATGTTTATCTTGCACGCCAAATACTCTTGCTACAGCTTCATTGCAATCCAAGAGGTTAACGTCTTTATCCCAAATCATAGTGCCAAAGGGGCTTGCATCAAGCATAACCTTTGTATATTCGTCAGCTTCACGTATTTTGCGTATATGTTCGTACTGTTCTCGTAAATCCCTTAAAAAGACGAGTAAAACTTTTTCATCACGTATAAAGCTTGGAATAAATATGGCATCTAGGGGTATTACTTCACCTTGGGTGTTGAGCTGTGTCCAACTTTTACGCAAATAGCCTGACTCAAAGGCTTCAGTAATATATTGCTGGGCAAGTTCAGCTGATTTTTCGCCATTTGGTTGAAATTCTGGCACTATTTCTTTAAAACGTTTAATAAAATCCTGAGGATCTTTAAATCCAAAAAGCCTTGCGGTTTCTTGACTTGCATCAAGCATTACATGGTCTTGCGACCATACTTGTGCGGCTAACGGCATAGTATCAAGCATAGCCTTCATGCGATCATTGGCCGCTTGCACATTGTCTTGAGCCTTTTTTAACTCTATAACGCTGTTGGCAAGGCTTGTTTCAAGTTCTTTTTGTCTGGAAATATCAACAAAAACCCCAACAAGACCTTTTTCACCCGTTTTAGCACGAAAACCCTTAGTCCAATACATGGCTTGAGCAGTGCCGCCATCAAATTCAAACGTTGTTTCGTAATGAGTTTCTTCCGCGTTTTCAATAAGGTGCAAGTCTTCAGCTTGATATTTTTTTCGGTCTTCTAAGGATAAATGTTGTAAATCAAGTACGGTAATGCCTAGTAAGTCATTACTCTTAATGCAAAAATAGTGTTCATAGGCTTTGTTGATGGCACAAAACCTTGCGTCAGCGCTTTTCGCAAAGGTAGGAATGGGGATTTCATCCACAAGGGTTTCAAAAAAAGCGAGTTTATGACGTGTCTCTTCAAGTTCAGCTAAAAGCTGGTTATATTCTTCAAGAGAGACTTCAGCCTTTTGGGGATTGTTGTTTGAAGTTTTCATGATATTCTATTCCACTTAATTTTAGATAAAAAAGATATTATTCCAGAACCGATAATAGCACAAGGAAAACCACACCAATTCAATCAAATCTTTTATATTTTTTTGTAAGGGGTAGTTATTTCATGAAGAAAATTGAATAGAGTTACATGTCTATGTTTTTTTATTATTTTATTCATGTATACTACTAGAATGTAAGGTGCAATGACTTTTGTGCCACCAAAAACGTAACTATTTTATGAGTTACCCGTCAAGAATTTTCAATCAAGATACTGTGACTCCTCTGCCTTTTTTTGTTAGTGTCAAAAAATCACGAAGATTCAAATGTTTCCTGTTTTTTGTGCAAAGCTTCTAAAGTCGCTTGGCTGCCTTGACTTTGCCCTATAATAAAACCAGAATAAGTACATCACCTTGCAATAAAAATAAGGAGTGCTCAAAAACCATTAGTGCATGTGTAGTTCTTGCCGTAAGAGCATGTGTTTTATAGAAATATTTGTGGTGATGAGAAAATACTACAGCCTAATGAGGAAGTTATGAAGCAGAACTGGGATCAGGATGTATATCTTTTGGCATGGCAATTTGCAATAAAAGCGCATGGCAATCAGACGTGCCCGGCTGCTGTTGAAGGGGAGCGTATGCCGTATGCTGCTCATTTGGGCAGTGTAACCATGGAAGTTGTTGCAGCTCTTCATAGCAATCCCAACTTAGACGGCAACCTTGCAATACAATGTGCGCTTTTGCATGATACGATTGAAGATACTGATGTTGATTATACAATGATAGAAGAGCATTTTGGACGTAATGTTGCCAGTGGTGTGCTTGCCCTGACAAAGGATAAAAAGCTTCCGACAAAAAAAGAGCAGTTGCTGGATTCCTTAGAAAGGATCATATTACAGCCGCATGAGGTGTGGATGGTTAAGCTTGCTGATAGAATAAGCAATTTACAGCCACCCCCTTTGCATTGGAATGGTGCAAAGTGCCAGGCGTACCGCGAAGAAGCCCAGCTTATCCATGACTATCTTCATGCATCCAATGCGGTTTTATCACAAAGGCTTGCAGAAAAAATAGAAGGTTACAAACAGTACATGGATTTTAAGAACAACACGCCTGATTGAAAAACACAAAATGCGAAGCAATCGTGTTAGAGCGTTGCTCACTGTAAATACCTTTTATAAAAAACAAGCTCTTGCGTTGCTTTTTTTCATAAAAGAGCAAAAGAAAAACGTCTTTCAAGCCATATAAAGAGGGCAAACATGTGGATGTATGAAAAAACAGCCGACAACAGCGCGCGGTTTGTCCTAGGAACTAAAGGGAACCGTCCGTTGGTATGCTTTGGTATCAACCCAAGCACCGCAGAACCCAATGCTCTTGACCCAACTCTTACATGCGTACAAAGGGTTAGCCGCGACAATCCACAATTTGATTCCTTTATTATGTTTAATGTTTACCCTCAAAGGGCAACAAATCCCAATGATTTACACGCACACTTTGAGCACACGCTTAAACATGAAAATGAACGCCATATTTCAATGCTGGTTGCGGGAAAAAAGCTGCTCTTGTGGGCGGCATGGGGTGCACTCATTGAAAAACGGCCGTACCTTAGGCAGCTTGTCCATGATATAGTAACACTGCCGGCTCTTGAACAATGCACATGGGTTTCGCGAGGGATGGTTACAAAAAAAGGCCATCCGCATCACCCGTTGTATGTTAAAAGCGACTGTCCCTTAGAATATTTTAACATGGAACAGTATATCAAAAACCTGTGATGCCTTAATAAAGATAAAGGGTATTCATAAAGGATGTTAGCGGCAGAAGCACTGAACGCTTTATTTTAC
>CAYJIX010000024.1:8861-28959 GCA_964370375.1 uncultured Desulfovibrionaceae bacterium
GGATGTTAGCGGCAGAAGCACTGAACGCTTTATTTTACCCTTGTTGCCGTGCAGTAAGGCTATCGGAATTAAGGCTGCCCTTCGCAGTTAGCGGGCTTACTTTGCCGTTTTTAGATAGTCGGCAAGCTTTTTATCGAAGGTTTTAATGTGGTTCACAAGGTTTGTGATGGTTTTTGTCAGCTCAATGACAAAGACACTGTCTATGTTGCCTGCTGTGATTGTTGTAGCCTTTTTTTGAATATCAGCCAGAAATTGCGTATGCCATGCTTTATGCGTTGCGTAGTCAGGGTAATTGCTTTTGACCTGCAATTCTTGCTCGTGGGCGAAATGGGTTTTGGTGTAATCAAGCAGAAAGACTATGGATTCTTTGGCATTTTCTTTGCCTTTGCCTGAGGAAATATCTTGCATGACCTTGTCAACGGCCTTGAGCAGGGCTTTGTGTTCTTCGTCAATGATGGAATTTCCGGTGGCTAAGTCCGGAGTAAAGGGGTAACGCATGGTGTGCCTCCAATAAGTGAATTGCAATTAGTAATTATTACTTTTAAGCAACTTAGTACGAAGCCAACATTGTGTCAATATAAAAAATAATCAAGTAGTTTTATATACTTATATTTCGTCGCATGTGGGAATAAAAACTTTTGCAAAGCTGTCTACCAAAGCACCCACAAAGCGCGCACAAAGCGCACCTTAAAGCAAGCAACATCCGCGTGGAACTGCAATAACGTTGAATGAAGTTTTGGAACGGCACGTGGAAGCACGGCTTTTTTGCACGTTGTGTTTACGCCTAAAAACGAGCGCCGCGCGCAACAGGCCTTTTGGCATGGTGCGCGCGGCGTACAATATGATGTTAGGTCATTTTGTAATGCTAAAGGCTGTTAACCCTCGTGCATTACATTGATAAACTGCATACTTTGCTATACTTTTTGCTTAAAAGTTGCACAGTAAATAATGAAGTATTTATAAAACCTATCGTATTTTCTGTGACTACGTTTTGTGGTTACGCCTTTAATTCTTCGATAAGGTTCGACAATTGCTGCGATTGTTCGCTAAGTGCGTTGACTGCCTGCGTGGCTTCAAGCATGGCGTTTGTCGTGTCGTTGACAATCGTTGACACAGTAAGGATGGCCTGCGTGATTTCATCTGATGTTGCAGATTGCTCCTCACTGGCTGTGGCTATGGCACGGACTCCGTCAGCGCTTTCTTCTGCCATGATCAAGATACCGTTTAAAGCTTCACCATTGGCAGTGGCAAGTTCGGCCGCCTCTTCAATACGTTTGACGGTGGTGTCAATGTGGCGCACATTGATCTCTGTGCTTTGCTGAATGGCTGCAATGGCTCTTGATACGTCAGCTGTTGACGCCATGGTTTTTTCTGCAAGTTTGCGAACTTCGTCAGCAACGACGGCAAAGCCTCGCCCTGCCTCACCTGCTCTAGCCGCTTCAATGGCAGCATTTAGAGCCAGCAAGTTCGTTTGGTCTGCAATATCAGATATGACTCCCATAACAGTGCTGATGGATTGGGCATGTTCTGCAAGTTCTCCCATGCTGGTGCGAATTTCTATGGAATTTTCGCGTAGGCGCAACATGGTTTCTTCAGATTGCTTAATGGTTCTAGTTCCTTCTGTGGCTTTTTGCTTGGTTTCTTCGGCAATATTTGCGCTGGTATTGGAATTTCTGGCAATTTCAAGCACGGTACTGTTCATTTCATCCATGGCAGTGGCTGTTTCAGTCATGCGCATGGCGGCTGTTTCGGCACCTTGCGAAGAAATATCAATTTGAGCATTTAGCTGTTCAGCGACACGGGCAATGGTCTCAACAATAGAATCAAGCTGGTTTGCAGCGCCATGACGCCCATCAACAAGGGCTTTTTCGGCTTCGTTAAGGAGCTGGACCTCTTGGTTACGATCAAAAACCATATCCACATAGCCGACGTGATCTCCTTTTGTATCATAAAGGCGTGCTGCCATCGCCTTAAAGTGTCCAAGTCCGGGCTGTTCAAAGTTTACATCCTTAATGCCTCGTTCGCACGAATCGATAGCGCAATTTTCGGTACGGCAGATGGAGGCTCCCCAGTTATAGCAGGGCAGGCCGAGAAGATCCTGCGGCTTTTTACCAAGCATGTTGCAAACACCGGAATTGACAAACATAAAGTTTCTGTTGATGTCCATGGCGGCAAGGGGGGAAGGTATGCAATTGAGTATGGACTCATACCAATTGGCCTGTTCTTTAAGTTTTTCTACCATGTCCTTGAGGGAGTTTGCCAAAACGCCAAATTCATCGGTACGATTCATATGTAAGGGAGTATCGCTTTTCCCCTCGGCAATTTTAGAAGCATATGCTGCCAAGGTTTTGATGGGTTTAGCAAATCCAAGTCCTACAAATACTGCTAAAAGAAGCATGATAGCCAAAACAATGCTGGCTGCCAAAAGGGTGTTTTGATTGGCCTCTTGTTCTAATTTTAGGGCGTCTTGTATGGGCAAGCCGATAAACCACATGCCTATGATTTCGTTATCATTTGTGCGAGCAGGCCAATAGGATGCAAGGTATTCTGTGCCATAAACGGTGCTGCTGCCAAAAAAAGTTTTACCTTCGCTCAGGACCTGGTTTTTAATAGTTGTTTCCTCAAGGCGTGTGCCAATAATGCGCTTGCCATGCGCGTCTTTGATGGTGGTCATCACGCGTGTATCGTCATTAAAAAAGGTCACGCTTACGTTTAAAAAATTGCCAAGCCAGTCAATGAAGGCAGGATTTGACAGCGTATTGCCAAGCGAGATTGTACCCACAACGGCACCATCTTGCATGATAGGGGCAGATGCACGCAAAGAGAAGGGTTCTTGCGCACCCATAACAAGGTCGGAAGAAGCGATGCCTCTAAGTGCCTGAGTTATGGTTCTTTGAGATATAATGCTGTCGCCTTTTTTATCAGCATGGCCGCGTAGTAAAACCGTGCCTTTGACGTCTGTAATTGTTACAATTGATACTTCGGCTTGGTTCATAATAGTTTTTGCGATATCTGCTAAGCGGGTCACGTCGTTGTTTACGACAGCAGAGGCAAGGCCGTTATAGTTTGAACTCACCTTGCTGACGTGTAAAAATTCATTTTTGCTTGCTGTTGTGATGGCTACGAAATTGTTTTGTGCTTCACGGATGTTTTCATGCAGGGTAACGTTCAGTGCTTGTGAATAATTGGAGGTAGAGACGAAATAGATGGTTCCGGAGCTGATGAGTAAAAGCAAAACCAAAATGCAAACGAATTTTTGAGCAATGGACATGTTCATGAAGTCTCCTCACAAAATTAAGGTATGTTTTGAATTTGCGTCTTTCCCTGAGCATGTATTTGTATTGTTCGAGGGGTACTTACAGTCGACTTTACGGTAGGCAATATCACTTGTCAATATGTCTTGCGATTTCTTGTGCCTGTTTGTGAGGATTTGTTTTTTTGCGGTTTATTGAATGTGCTATGTCGAGATATTTCATACGTGCACTTGTGCGGCATGCAGTCACAGACAGTGCAGGCTTGTTGGAGCGGTTCATGTGCTAGAATTTTTTTTAAGGCATAAAACAAGATATAGTGCTTAGTGTATTGTATGATAAAAGTATTTTTCAGGTATGAAGGCTATGCAGCAAAGGAAAGCTAGATCCAGGGACATGCTTTGAAAAAAATCGAATTACAGGCTGTTAAGAACTAGATCGGCATAGCCGCGAAGGCCATGTTTGCATGCTTTAAACTTGACGGTGATTTTTATATTCTATATTTTAAGCACGATATTTGAGATGTTTTTTAAGACGCACCCTTTTTTATAAGCAGATCAGCATGAGTACAAAATACAGTGTTTGCTTCAGCGGCTACAGGCTCCGTAAATTTTCAGCCACAGACGACCTTGTTGTTGTACAGCAAAGGCTTGCAGCAACAATCAATGCTTGTGTGCAAAAAGGCTATCATACCTTTTTATCGGGTATGGCTGATGGATTTGACATGATGGCAGCAGAAGAAATTGTCAAAATCAAAGCCCTGGATGCGCAAATTACCTTTATTGCAGCCATACCCTGTTATCATTGGCGAACGCTTAGCCCCCACGAGCAAGGCATTTTGGATGCGGCAGATACTGTGGTTGCCGTTGCAGAAAAGGCAGGCACAGCGGCCTATCATATGCGCAACCGTTACCTTGTGGACAATGCCTCGCTTCTTGTGTGCTATTATAGCGGAACCCCGGGCGGTACAAGATACACGGTCAATTATGCCAAATCCAAAGGCCTAGAAATTATTAACATATTTGATGTAATGAATCCTGATCTTTTATGAAATTTGTGCGTTCAACTGTGTTTTATTCATGGTTAGTCTTGGAATTTTAGGTGCGTTGGCATTGTCTGATCGAAGGTTTTGCCTGCAGTCATGGTGTTAAAAAACACTCAAAAAAACGGCACTATTCTGCTTGTATAGTGCTTGTTTGGTTTTGTGTAATAATTAATAGATATTATGTGAAAAACATCATCTTATTGATGAAGAAAGATATAGCGCTTATCCCATAAAAAACATCTTTGTGATGAATTTTTTAGTTAAAAAAATATTTTTTTTACTACAGAAATCATCACAAAGATGTTTTTTTATCGGAGGAATTTTGTATCTTCTAACAACATTGTAACGGTGTTATTGTTACATAAGGAAGGTACTGTGAATAAAAAAAAGGCTATACTTGCATGCATGTTTTCATGTGCTGTTGCTTTTTTAGGGGCAACAGCCTTTGCTGCAACCTTAGATGCGCCGGTAAAAGCTTCACAAAAGACGATGATGTATAAAAATGCCGGTAAAGCAACACTTCAAAAGCCGACTAGCAGAAATTCCGGATCAGGATCGAACGCAAAGTTTTTTGCTCCTCAAACACATTCAAGCAATGCTTCAGCACAAGACACTGTAAATCCATCTACAAGCGCGCCAAAATATCCAAATGGTGTTGTCCCAAAAGGGTATGACACAGATTATACCATCATGAACAATGCCAAAGCCAAGGCAAAAAACATGAAAGGTGATGCTTTTATTGATATTCTTTTTTTAGATTCCATGTTTAAAGCTGTCAAAGAAGAAGAGCCACCATATAATACGGCCTATCGCACCATGAAGGTTGCTGTAATTTATAGTGAAGATAGTAAACAAGTTATGGAAACCTACGATATACAGGTACATAAACAAGGATCATCCCTTAAGGATTTTGTTTTTGTTACACCTGTAAATGGCAATGGTTTGGATAAAAAATACGTACAATATACAAAACAATTTTAAGAGGGGTTGTTATGAAGAAAGTTTTGTTTTCTTTAGCTGCGTTTGCTTTTGCATGTGTCATTCCCAATGCCTCATTCGCGTTAGATCCAGTGATTGAAGCGTTTAACAAAGGTGAATTGACCGTTGATTATAACAAACCTGAAGTCACAGCAAAAATCAACAAGCTTGTAAAAGGCGGTGGCAGCATCAACGCCGGTGATGCAGACGGTAGAACAATTTTGATGCTTGCAGCCATGAAACATAACGGTTCTGATAATCGAGTGGATGATGTGTATTTGTATGTAGGCCTTGGTGCAGACCCAAACATAAAGGATAAAAACGGCTTCACAGCACTTATGCATGTAGCGGTATCAAATGTTGGGCAAAAATGGCAAATGGAAAGAGCGCTGTTAGAATCAAAAGCTGATCCGGAAATCAAAAAAGACGGCATGACAGCCTTATTATTGGCAGCTAAAGCCAATACAGCTGTGGACACATTGATCAAATATGGAGCAAATCCTAAGGTTGTTGACCCAAGCGGGCAAACAGCTTTGATGTACGCCGTCAAAACCTACCATAACACCAATGTTACTGAGCTTATTAATAAAGGTGTAGACATCAACGCGCGCGATAACGAAGGCAGAACCGCGCTGCATATTGCCATTGAAAGCGGCAACGTGGGCCTTTGCAGAACCCTTCTTGATAAGAAGGCAAATCCCAATATTGTGGCTAACAATGGCTATACGCCTCTTATGATGGCAGCAACTACAGAAAATGAATCGCTTGTCAAAACCTTTATGGATGCAGGGGCAGACGCCTCAATCCTTCCTAAAGGCCTTACCTTAGCCGAAGTTGTGGCAAATAACCCCAGAAAAAATCAGATTCTTACCATTTTAGGTTCCTTGGCAAAGGTTCCCATGCCTAAAGGCTATAGTATTAACCCAACGATCATGAAGAATGCAAAAGCCAAAGCGAAAGAATTTTCCGGCGACAAATTTGTGGATATTGTGTTCCTTGAGCCAAGCTTAAGGCCCTTTAAAAGCACAAAATGGCCTCACCCCATTACACACTATTCCATGAAAGTTGGCTATATTACAAAAGATAATGGAAAGTATATTATGACAACAACCAACGTACAGGTGTACAATAATGGTGACCGTGTTGAAGACATACGCTTTCAAAGCTCCATGAGCGGCGGAGCGGAAAAAGTTGAAGTAGATTATAAATAAGGTATGGGCTTTTGATGAAAAAATTACAAGTATTCTGCATTGCTGTGGCTGTTATGTCTTTTGCCCTAACAGCCCATGCAAGGATTACGTGGTCCAATTTGCCCGGAATGGAAGGCACAAAAATCAATTTTTATACGGACGATAGGGAATTTGACGGTGGAAACTTTGATAAAGCTCAAACCATTGTTATTCCAGAGCAAATAAATAATGTCCCTGTTGAAGTTATAGCTAAGGATTCTTTTTTCGGTAAAAAGACCCTTGTTTCTGTAACCTTACCTGCAAGTGTGAAAGAAATTCACATGAATGCTTTTGCATCTATGGAAAACGTGAAAGAAATTATCATCAATTCTTCGTCACTTGTGTTTTATCAAACGAACTTTTTTAATTGCCCTAAACTTGAAAAAGTTGTCATAAAGGCAGACAGTCTTAAGGTGGACGGTAAGGGCGTTGTTATGTTTAAAGAATCACCAAATGCTGTGGTTTATGGTAAAGCAGGTTCTGACGTAGAAAAGTTTGCAAAACAGTATAATGTTGCTTTTTCTCCTTTGTAGAATGAGGCCCTGCTACTTTGTAGCGTAAATACACAATGTTACCCTTTAGAAAGGAAGAGTTATGTTGAAAAAATGGAATTGTTTTTTGATAGCTTTTGCTATGGTTTTTGGCTTGTTCTCAGTTGAAAATGCCTTAGCAGCAGGCGAAGTACTTGATAAAGACGGCAAGCTCATTACATATTACGCAAGTAATGTTTTTTATGCAGATAAAGAAAAATCAAAAGTTTTGTTCTATCATCCCGGCAATGAAGTGGGTACAGAGAAAAACATCACCGATGAAAACAGAGCCTATACGCTCCTTGGTGGACGTATTCACCCCAAAAGTTCAAGGGATCGGTTTGAATCCATTGGTTCCCTCATTCCTACTGCATGGAAGAAAGGTTATACGTTGGAAGGAAAAATTTACGAAGGCCCAGCCCAAGCGCGTGATAAAGAAGAAGTGCGCCTTGATGACGGCACTGTGAAGTTAGAATCCTATAATGTTACCAAAGGCGGCAGCAGCATTGACCAAATTCCGGTACTTTTCACCATCAAGGACAATGGCTTTTATAAAGGCGATTCCACAGATGCAAAAGACCTTTTGGCAACCTTTACACCCAATGAATTTTCAGACTCTCGTCTTCTGTTCATTGCCGTTGAGTTTTTAATGAAATAGTCTGCATAGCAAGCATAGGTTTGTTTTGGTGAGGTATTGTATGTGGGTTACAAACCTATGCTTCCCCTGGCCCCCTCTAATCTGCCATTAGAGGGGGTTTTGTTATGTTAGAAATTTCTTAGCCAGGTGATTGCATAGCGTTTGTTCACAGTATGTTATTGATAAATGTATGTGCTTTCGCTGTTTTTTTTTAAAACGTATATTGCAGGCGCACAAAACCACCAAAGGAATCGTCAACATCCGTATCAGAAAGTGAATTGTAATCACTGTCATGGATTTCTATTTCGCGTAACATGGTGTATTCAAGCCCAAGCGAAATACTAAGGTCTCCTTTATCAAACAAATTTGGTGTAATATCTGCATAAAGGCCTGTGGTCACATCCTGTTCGGAAAGATAACCTTCTTTTGCTACGGAACTGTCATCAGCCAGCCTATAGCTGTTCCTTGACATTAATGCTCCAAGGCGCAAGGCAAACGCCTCATTGAAGCGATAATTAACATAGGATGCAGGAAAACCAATGGATGCAGACAGGCCAAGTTCTTTTGGGTTGCGATAATTTGCCCCGATGAAGGGGGCCACCAAGGGGTCATCGTAGGAAACCATGGCAACCACTCCAAAATGTACTCTCCAGTCTTTGCTGAATAGATAGCTAAGCCCTGCCTGTCCAAAAGCAGAAAAGGATTTATCCATTTCTTCTTCAAAGGAGGCTTGACCGGTGATTCCGGCAAACCAGCCCCAGGTATCATTGAAAACACCCCTTTTGTTGTAACCTATGCTTATGTTGTGCAAGGTTTCCCATGGTTCATCGCTGCCATTGCCAAATTGTAAAGCCGCAACATCATCCCAACTATACTTTCGCCCTGTATAGGTAAGGCTAAGGCCTTGCCATTCAATGGCAGCGGCATATTCGGCAACGCTATAGCTGCCATGACCGTTTTCAACATCACTAGAGCCAATATACCGCCCGGCAACTGAAAGGTTAATGGGGCTGCCTGCAAGATACACTTGGCGCAAAGGCTCATCAGCAAAAGAAGCACTTGGGTACGTCATAAAAACAGAAAGCGCCATAAAAACATACAAAAATTTTTTTTGACAACTAGCCATTGATTAACTCCTTATTTATTGTAATATAAGCGTTTTTTTGTGCTTCGGCCACAGTAAATTCTTTTTGTAGTTACGCGAAGCACTGAAGGTGTTTGCCTTATATCTTAGCAAATTTCGTTTTGCAAGAAATTTCACCTATGTAAACTATAATGAATAGAAAATTGTAATGTCTATTTGATCTTTTGCCATTAAATGTGCTTGTTTGAGGTATCTTTTGTCCATTTTGTTTTTCAGCATCGATTATCCAGAGTTTGCAGCAAGGTTACAGTGTGCAAAGTATAGTTGTAAAAATAGCCACCAAAAAAATGCGCCAAGGCTAGCTTGCCTTGACGCAAAAAAAGAGGGCTTCAAAATGTGATTTTTGCAAAGCGTTGCGCTTTTACAATGCTAACACCTGTAAAGGTGAAGCATGGTAGAAGGGCAAGATCCCTACGGCAATGCTGCCACAATGGACACTTCGCACAACAGTTCAGGACTTGCAAGGCTTGCTTCAACACAGGCCCTAGCTGGAGCACAGCCAGGCATAACCCAAGCATCCCAAACGGTGTTAAAGGCATCATAATCATTCATATCTTTTAGGTACACAGTGGCAGAAAGCAGGCGGTCACGGGTGGTTCCTGCCTCTTTAAGCAATGCGTCAACGCGGTCAAGCATGGTTTTGGCTTGTTCTTGCACAGTGGGAGAATCGCACCCCACCTGCCCACAAAGGTACACGGTACCGTTGTGAATAACAATGCGGCTCATGCGTGCGTTGGTATGGATTTTGGTGATTTCGCTCATGGTGGCTCCTTTATTGTGGATGGGGTTGATACGCTTTTTGCGCCGATACTACATAAAAAAGGGGCTTAAAGCGTTGTGCTTTAAGCCCTGCAAAATTCTGGTGGAGCTGGACGGAATTGAACCGACGGCCTCTTGAATGCCATTCAAGCGCTCTCCCAATTGAGCTACAGCCCCACAGCAGTGTTGTTCTAGGTGATTTGAAGGGTGCTGTCAAGTGTTTTGTTGCAGATTTGTGTCGTAGATAGAAATTTTTTTTATCTTGTTCGTATAAAGAAAAAAGCCGTGCCCAATCCATGAAGGTGGTAGGCACGGCTTTTGGTAAAATGTTTTGCTATAGCAATACAAGCTTGGTGTTATTCACCAAAATTTTGTAAAACGTCTACCACGGCCATGATGTCAGGGCCTTGGATGCGGTCAGGGCCAACAGCAGGTACCACTTTATTTACAGCGTCAAAGAGTTTGCCTGTGCCGGCACCAAAGGGAGTTTTGGCATCGCGGTTGCGCAGACCCATGGCGCGTGTGCTGTGCAGGGTTTCAATGGCCATGAGCTTATAGAGGCGATCCATTTGTTCCACAAGGTGGCTGACCACAAGGCCGGCATTGGTGCCCACGTCCTCGATTTCACCGGACAAGGGCAAAACGTCCACGGAAATGGGCATGCTAAGGGCGCGGATTTCTGCATCCAGTGCGGAAACGGTTTTTTGAATGGTCAAGTAGCCGATGTTGGCATTGTCAGGTGCAAGGTTACGGGGCAGATTTGTAAAGCGACCGGAGGCCAACTTGAGCACTCTGTGGGCAGAAGCGCGGCCCATGTGGCTAAAGGCAATGCCAAGGCGTTCAAGTTCTGTAACCCAAACCAAAGGATCAAAGTTAGCTGTGCCAAGCACAAGGCCTTTAACTTCGCCTTTGCTCACAACGTAGCGTTTGTTCAGGAAGGCATTATTGGGATCGTCAAGCTTGCCGTCAACCACAACGCCCGGGTTGTCGTCTTGATGGTTGATGTCAAAGACCATGATTTCGCGTAAACTTTCCAAGGAATCAAGCACCGCGCTGTGAATGGTAGCCACATCGCGGAAGGAAAGGGGGTCTTGCATCGGGCGTTTTGGATGGTCAGAGTACAGATAGCTTCCGGCAAGGTTTGCACGAATGTCTTTGGCGACTTCTACTGTGGGAGCAAGGGGACGAAGGGCAAGGGTTTCAGCCAAAAAAGGTGAAATGTTACCGTTTAAGCCTTCAAGGCTCAAGCTAAACACCGTATTGGCTGTGTCTAACAAACGTTCAGCATCAAGTACGGCAAGGCAGGCCAAGGCTGATGAAAAGGAGTTGGTGCTCAGCAAGGTTAAGCCGTCTTTGGCATAGGGTTTTACGGATTTAAGGCCGGCTTGTTTAAGAGCTTCGGCGCCGCTCATGCGTTTGCCTTTATAAAAGGCCTCGTGTTCGCCCATCATGACAAGGCCTACATAGGGCAACATGGTGATATCGCCAACACCTACAGTACCTTGCATCGGCATGACAGGATGCACGCCGGCATTGAGCATGCTTACATACATGTTGACGATGTCAGGATGAAAAGCAGAATAGCCGTTAAGAGCTCTATTTAGGCGAATAAGAAGGGAGGCGCGAACGACGTCTTCCGGAGCAGCCGGGCCAACAGACACGGCATGGGTCATGATCATGATGCGGTTGAAGTTTTCAGAGGCTTTGCGAGCGTCAGCTGAAAGCACATCACCTGTAAAGACAACGCGGTCCTTGTTGATGCCAACGCCTGTGTTAAGCCCATATACATTTTTGCCTTCACGGGCAGATTGCAGCAACAAGCGGTGGGAAAGCTCCACACGCTTCATGGCTTCTTTATCAAGGCTTACTTTTGCACCGTTACGGGCAACATCTTCAACCTGTTCAAGTGTCAGATTTTTGCCTGTAAGCGTGATGGTGTTTGCAGCCAATCCGGCTACGGGTAGGCAGAGCAGGGCGAAAAGTGCCACTGCTGCAACAAATGATCTACGCATGCCATTCTCCTGTGTAAAGGTTTGGGAGTGAGTAGCGATCCCGAGTTTTGCCATAGACAAGGCTAGTGCGGCGTTCACAAATAAAGATAGAATGCTTTTTGCATCTATGTATGCTAAAATTTTATCTAAAGCGAAGCTTTTGACCAAGGCCCATGCGTTCGGCTTTTTGCAGCATGGCATGACCCAAAGCAATGTCTGACGTGGACAAACCGCGGTGCCAGAACAAAATGGTTTCGTCATCGTTTTCACGTCCCGGCTTTTTGCCTGCCACGATTTGGCCAAGCTCAGCGTGCAAGTTCTCTTCCGTAATACGGTCAGAATCCACATGGGCACGCAAGGCGCCATAGGGTAAGCCTTTGCGGCACTGGCCCCAATCGTCCACAACGACTTTGTTCACAACATCGGTGAGGGACAGTTCAACCGAGCTCATGGTGCCATACGGCATGACAAGAGAGCCTTTTTTGATCCATTCGGTTTTAAACAGCGGCGTGGGTTCGGGCAAGCGCGAAGCTTCAACCATAATATCTGCACCTTCAAGGCAGTCTTGCCAGTTGTCCACAACGCGGATGGGTTTGCCAAGGTCTTTTTCAAGGCGAGCACCAAAGGCGTCGCGGCTTTCAGGGCGGCGTGAATGGACGCGGATTTCTTCAAAATCATAGATGGAATCGAGCAAACGTACGTTCCAATACGCAGTACCGCGAGCACCAACATGGCCAAGCACTTTGGCTTTTTTCGGCCCAAGGAATTTACCGCCAAGGGCAGTCATGGCGCCTGTACGCATGTCGGTGATGGCGCTGGCGTCAATGATGGCTAAAGGAATCCCGTTTTCAGGGTTAAAGAGGTTGAGGACGGCAAGTTCAGAGGGGAGGCCTATTTTGTAATTGTTCACAAAATCGCCCACAACTTTAACACCGGCAAGGGCAAGGGGCTCGATATAGCCGCGCAGCACGTTAAAATGGCCTTTTGATGAATCTTCGGGCACAAGGTGTACCCTAGGCTCAATACGGGTTTGACCATTGCCTTGGGCTGCCAAGCCTTGTTCAACTGCTGCCAAAATTTCTGCGTCGGTTAGGGCCAGTTCTTGGATGTCCGGGCCGTTAAGATAGGTCAGGTACAATTCGCTCATGGACTGTCTCCTCTGTGTTAATAGTGGTTTAAGATGATTTTTTTCGTGCGCTATGAATGGTCAAAATAAGGGTAAACGCCGTGGCCGCCATGATAACCGCGCTGATGGGACGTGTTACAAAAACCGTCAGGTCCATCTGGTGCACAACAAGAGCGTCACGAGTGTTTTTTTCAATAATGGGGCCAAGCACAAGGCCAAGCACCAAAGGCGGCATGGGCAGTCCCAAAACGCCCAAATAATACCCGGCAATGCCAAGAATCCCCATAAGTCCCACGGCAAAGGCCGTGTTGCCGTCGGCAAAACAACCCGTTGCTGCCAGCACTCCGATAATGGGTACAAGCACACGCGGTGGAATTTTTAAAATAGCCGGTAAAAAGGGGCGCGCCATAAGGCCCACAATCAAAAGCCAAAGGTTGCTTAACAGCAAAATCCAAATAATGCCGGAAAACAAATCACCCCGTTCAAAGATAAAGAAGGGCCCGGGCGTGATGTTTTGGATAGCCAAGGAGCCAAGCATGACAGCCGTCACCGTATCACCGGGGATACCAAGGGTAAGCAGCGGCACCATGGCACCGCCTGTGACGGCGTTGTTGGCAACTTCGGCAGAAATGACCCCCGCAGGCGATCCTTGCCCTAAAGGCGGCTCATCCGGATGCGGTTTTTCCCTAGCAGCTTCGCTGTAGCTGATCCATGACGCCACTGTGGGGCCTGTTCCTGGCAAGATACCAATCCCTGTGCCTATGAACGCGCTTTTAACGATAAGCCATTTGTGGCGCAAATACATGCGTACCACAGTAAAAAGGCGGGCTTTTTCTTGACTTGGCAAAACGTTCAGGCTGGTCATATTGCCTTGGTTGAGCATTTCTGTCACAGCAAAAAAGGCAATAAGGGCAGGTATGAGCGGAATCCCCGTAAGGAGCCCCGGCAGGTCAAAGGTAAGGCGCACAACGCCATCTTCAGGGTCAATGCCCACAGTGCCGCAGATCATACCAATAGTAGCAGCAATACAGCCGCGCAGGATGGATTTTCCGGAAATAGAAGCCACACATACAAGGCCAAAAATACCAAAGCCTGCATATTCAACGGCCGTAAATTCCAAGGCCGCACCTGACAGGGCAGGGGCTAATAGCATGAGCACAAAACCGGAAAAAATGCCGCCAATAAATGACGAGATAATGGCAAGGGCAAGGGCCATATCTGCCTTGCCGCCTCGAGCCATGGGATAGCCGTCTAGGGTAGAGGCGGCATTGCCCGGGGCCCCCGGCGTATTGACCAAGATAGCAGGAATGGAGCCTGCAAAATAACCGCCGCAATAAATACCCAAAAGCAAGCCCATGGATTGTTCAAACCCAACGCCAAAGGTAAGCGGCGTGGCAATGGCAACCCCTGCCGTAGCGGTAAGGCCCGGTGCGGCGCCAAAAATCATACCCACAATCACGCCCACAAGGGACCAAAGCAAGACCGTGGGGGATGCGGCCATGGACAGGCCGGCAAAAACATCAGACATGGCGAGCATATCCATAATTTACCCCCATACCGGTAAAAGAATCATAAAGCCGTACCTAAACAAGGCATACACCAAAAGGCTTACGGCAAAAGGCGCGATTAAAAGCTCAAGTTTGTTTCTAGAGCCCATAACCCACATGCCGGCAAAGACAAAAAGCCATGTGCCCAAGCGAAAATCCATATAGCCAAAACCTAATGTATACAGGGCCACTAAAAGGACAAGGGCAACACTTCTACCGGAGCTGAGTGTTTTCCAAGCAGATTGTAATGATTCGCCACCGCTCTGTAAGCTAAGGGCAGCACCAAGGATGGTGAGCACAATGGACAAAAGCTGAGGAAAAAAACGTGGCGAAAGCGATTCTTCGGTGCCTGGTGGCTCCTCAATACCAAAGGTGGCCATAAAAAGGGCCACGCCAAGGCATAACGTTATCAAACCTAAAAGACGATTGGTGGTTTGCATAGAGCTGTCCTTACGTTTTGAAGCACGCTATCAGGCAGGCTGATTGGCAATGCCAAATAGCATGTTGCGTTTTGGGAGGACGAGTTGAGTATGCATTTTTTGAGGGGATTCAAGGAAAAATCCCCCCAAAAAAGAAAAGAATTACAAACTTATTTTTTCAAAAGGCCAAGGGTGTCCAACACAACTTTGTGGTTGGCAATGTTGGCGTCAATAACTTTTTGAAAGCCAGCTCCGTCAAGGTAAGCTTCGTTGAAGTTGAGCTTTTTATACATTTCCTTGGTTTCAGGCTGGGTTGCAGCGTCTTTCACAGCTGCTTCAAGTTGCGCAATGATTTCTTTGGGGGTTTCTTTACGTACAAGCAGGCCAAACCATAAGCTATCTGGTGTGTCATAGCCTAATTCTTTAAAGGTGGGGACATCGGCCATATAGGGCACGCGCTCATCAGCACCCATGGCAAGGACGCGAAGTTTTTTGCCTTTCGCCATGGGGATAAACACAGGGGCGGCTGTAAACACAAAATCCACTTCGCCGCTCATGGCTTTTAAGGCAGCACCGGTTCCGCCTTGACCTGCAACGTGGGTGAGCTCAAAGCCTTGGTCCTTGGCAAATTGGGTCATGCTGATGCGCTGCTTTGTGGTGGGGCTGGGTGTGGAATAGGCCAATGTTTTGGCTTTGGCAGCTTTGATGAGGTCATCCATGCTCTTTAAAGGGCTGTTTGCGCCAACAGCAACAGCAAGGGGGTTTTCCACAAGCTGGGCCAAAGGGGTAAAATCATCGGGAGTAAAGCCGCTGTCACTGATAAAAGGGCCTGCTGTCAGTGCGCCTGTGGAGGCCATTACCAAGGTATAGCCGTCAGCAGGAGCTTTGGCTGCTTGGGCAATGCCCATGGAACCGCCGCCACCGGGAACGTTTTGTACGATAACAGGCACGCCAAGGACTTTACGCATGCGTTCAGACATGACGCGTGCGGTGTTGTCGATGGAATCACCGGGTGCAAAAGGCACAATAATACGAATGGCTTTTTGAGGAAATTTTTCAGCTGCCATGGCAGAACCTGAAAAAAGAAGGCCACTTACAAGAAGAGCTGTCAATGCTTTGGATAGAATTTTCATGTAAAACTCCTTTTGGCTTATGCACTAAGCCAGTTCAGCCGAGCAGTCTCGGCCTGTTGATTCCAAAGATCCAGAAGAAGGTAATCTTCCGGTGTTACCGACGCAAAGCCAGATAGCGCAAGCTCATCCAACACAGCCGTATCGTTGTAGGCAATAAGGGCTGCACGTAACGCATCACAAACGCTATGCGGTGTTTCAGGCGAAGCTACAAAAAACGGCATGGGCGCAGGAGGAGCAGAGGCAAGCACACGCGTTTCTTGCAATTGTTCCGGTGCATGGCGCATTAGCAACGTGTAATAGTAGCTGTCCAATGGTACAATATCTGCCTCATGTTGCACAAGGGCGTCAAGAGAGCGTTTTGGCGTGTGCAACGGCCCCACATAGCTTTGATACAAGGTGCCCCTTGCGCTATGGGGAAGAAGGGCGCGTCGAACCGCATTGTAACCGGAATGAGAATGGGCAACGGTTAAGCCAAGCTTTGAGCCAAAGCTGTCTTCAAGGCATGTCCACGGGCAATCTTTGCGGACTAAAAAATGGGTTGTGTATAAGGAACCGGAAGGAAGGGGGGAGCCTTCGGCAGCTTCAGCGCAGGGAGCGTCTTGCAAAATAGGCACTGCAATGGCTTTGTGTTGTGCTCCAAAAAGGCGGAAGGGAAAACCGCACATAAAAACCAATCCAAGGTCAGAGCGACGCCATAAAGCCTCGATATCGGCAGGCCAAGGATGGGGCTTGTGCACAAGCGGTATTTTTGCTGTTTTGGCAACAGAATCTGTCAGTGTGCGCCATAAATCGGCCACCTTTGGCGTGGCATCATACATCCGCGTATTGGTCTGGTACTGCGTCATGCTTTCTCACAGAGGTTATACGTGTAATGAGTGTGTACATATTACCATATATTTTTTGATTGTCAAAAAAAATATTGATAGAAATTTTGTATAGCGTTATCAATATTTCTGATGCTACCGCGCAAACCTTGTGCCAGCAGGCTGCCTCAAAAGCGCAGTCTACGTCATAAGATTCGTTTTTTGCTCTGGTCGTGTATCGAAAAAAGTATGTTTTTTGCTTAAAAAACTTCGTCTTTTTAGTATCTTACTTTTATGGTTAGCCTGTGTTGAATGCATAAAAAGAGCTTTTTTAAAAAAATTGAATGTAGACCTTTGAAATAGGCTGCCAAGCTGGGGGAACAAGCATGATTGAAAGATTATCGGGTGATTTTATACAATGGTTACGGGCGTTTTACTATGTGGAAAGCACAGGCAGTGTGTCCGGTGCGGCAGAACGTATGGAATTGCGGCAACCTACGGTAAGCTATTTACTGCAAGCGCTTGAGCGTGACCTTGGCAGCAGGCTCTTTAGGCGCACAGGCAAGACCATGCGCCTTACCCCTGAGGGGGAAAAACTTAAAGTGCGTTGCGGCCTTCTTTTTGACCTTATCCGCGAAATACGTGCCGAAGCCAGTCAGGTAGACACGTTGAGCGGTGAAATTAGCCTAGCCACCATCCATACGGTGGGGCAAAATTATTTAGCAGATAAATTGGCCGCCTTTAGCCTTTTGCATCCTGATGTAACCTTTAGGATTTTTTCCGCAACAGAAATAAATGTGGCGTTAAGCCACATCCTTAGCAGTGATTTGGACATGGGCGTTGTTCCAGGAGGAGATTTTCCACCTGCTTTAACCAGCCAGCCGCTTTTTTCAAGCCGTCTGGTTCTTGCGGTTTCTCGCCGTTATTCCTTTGAACGAGGTTGGGTTTTTGATGTTGATGAGCAAGGTTTTTTAAGTGATTTGCTGCAGATAAACAATCTGCCGTTTATTTGTTTTTCAAGCTCGACACATATTGCACGCTACATCGAAGCAGAACTTAAACGCGCTGGGGCAACACCAAAAATCGTTGCCACAGCCAATAATTCTACGTTACTTATGGAATATGCCAAGGCAGGGCTTGGCCTGACTATTTTGGATGATGTCACTTTAAGCCAATGTGCCGATCAATTTACCATATATCCTTTGCGTTGGGAAAAAAATGTACGAACCAATCACTTGGTCACACGCTCTAGCCGCTATTTACCCCCACAAAGTGTCGCGTTTATAGAGTTTTTGGCTCAAAAAGAAACCAAGGGCCTTGTGGATGCCATGTTGTCTCCCTTGTAACTGTTCCAGCTAACTTCTATACTGCCTGCAAGAGCAAACAATCGCTGCGTGAGCATACATGCTGTCTGCTTGTACGGTTACGTGCCAAATAAAACGCGTTTTTTGCTTTGAATGGTCTACTTCAAAGTGGAAGTATTTTATCATAAGAAAAAGCGAAGATTCATGATACTCTATGAAAAAAGGTGCATTTTTTTTCTCGAAATTTTCTAGAAAGTATGCTAGCAAGGACATGCAAGACGTGCCAAAGGGGACAAAATATTGGTTTTGTTGATAAGGCTATACAGCGGATTTGAAAAAAATATGTATACAATACAGTATGTTTTGTCTATAGCATACTAAAGGTGACAATGATGGATATGAGCTTTTTTGCGCTTCTAGCGCAGGCTACCTTGGTGGCCAAGTTTGTTTTGGTACTGCTTTTAGTGATGAGTTTGACCAGTTGGGCTTTGATGTTTCGTAAATGGTTTGTGTTGCGTGCAGCCATACATAAGGCTGTGGAAGGAATGGAGCGTTTTAACCGCGCCAGGGATTTGCGCGAGGCAACCCAATCCTTGGGCGGTGATCCTTCGTCCCCCCTTTATGTGGTGGCTCATGAGGGCGTGTCAGAATTTAACAAGGCAAAAGACGCAGGAAATATTGAAGAAGTTGTTGTAGACAACGTGCGTCGCGCTTTGCGTCAAGGTGTGGGGATGGAGATGAGCCGCATGCAGGCCTCCCTTTCTTACCTTGCCACAGCAGCCAATACCGCGCCTTTTATCGGGTTGTTTGGTACGGTGTGGGGGATCATGGTGACCTTTCATTCCATTGGTGCCATGAAGTCAGCCTCTCTTGCCACTGTGGCGCCCGGTATTTCAGAAGCGCTCATCGCAACAGCCATGGGCCTTGCCGTGGCTATTCCTGCTACTGTGGGCTATAACTCGTTCCAAGGCAAGCTTGTGACGGTGGAAACCTTGTTGGTCAATTTTGCAGGCATGTTTTTGAACAGAGTTCAGCGTGAACTTAACAGCTTGAAGCCCACATCGCGGGCGTGATAGCGTTTTTGTGGCGTAAGATTTTATATTTACATTAGATTATTTACAGTGTCGCCCATGACCTGCCTAAAGTCGGCATGGTGCAACGATATATTTTAGGAGGCTACATGGGATCTTCAGTGGGCGGCAAAAGCCGTTTTGTTGCTGAAATCAATGTCACACCCTTTGTTGACGTGATGCTGGTGCTGCTTATCATTTTTATGGTAACAGCGCCCATGATGTCTGAAGGCTTAGAGGTGGATTTACCGCAAACCGATTATGTGGAGAATCTGCCCACAGAGGCGGAAAACATGGTTTTAACGCTGCGTCGCGACGGTACCATTTACCTTGATACGTACAAAGTGCCTTTTGAAGAATTGCAAAGCAAATTGCAACTCCTTGTGACCGATAAAAATAAACAGCTGTTTTTGCAGGCTGATACCGAAGTCCCTTATGGTGTTGTGGTGGATATCATGGGCAGAATAAGGGCTGCCGGTATTGAAAAAATGGGCGTTGTGGCACAACGGGCCGATGGCACAAAAGAATAATACACCTTTATTTAACAATACTTTGTTGCGTCCAAGGCTTAGCCTGCCATAGCTTTGCAGGCCGCTACGGCGCAAACAGGTTCATATATGAGCATCCTTAGCTATCTTACTTCGTTAATCCTGCATGGGGCCTTGATGGCGGCGGTCTTTTTTTGGCCAAGCGCACCGCCCATACAGCTCAATAAGCCCATCATGCAGATCAGCCTGACCATGGGGCCTCCCGGCGGCGATAGGCGACCTTCCCCTATCCTTGGGCCGCAACGCCCTCCTGAACCGACCAAGGCCGCACCCGTTGCTGTGCCAAACCCAAAACAAGTGGCAGCCCTGCAAGCACCAAAAGATATACCAAGCCCTAGCGCAGCTGAAAAACCAGAGCCCAAAGCCGAACCAAAGGCTGAACCAAAACCGGAATCAAAGCCCGAGCCAAAGCCTGCGCCTAAGCCTGAGCCCAAGCCTGAGCCCAAGCCGGAGCCAAAACCCGAGCCTAAGCCTGAGCCAAAACCCGAGCCTAAGCCGGAGCCAAAGCCCGAGCCAAAGCCTGAGCCAAAACCTGAACCTAAGCCAGAACCAAAGCCCGCGCCTAAACCTGCGCCAAAAAAAGA
>CAYJIX010000025.1:0-28622 GCA_964370375.1 uncultured Desulfovibrionaceae bacterium
TCTAGTGCAATCTAAAAATTCCATGCAACACTCAAAGGGGTTATGCACACAATTTCTGCATAAATGGATGCACTGTTTTTTTACAATTATAATCAGGTTTACTACAATGGTTCATTGATGACCCGCTCTGACATGGCGGCAAGCGATTATAATGCCCCCTTGGTGCTAACAGTAAATATTCAAAGTTCCTTTTTTGAAGACAGATTGCGTGTGAATTGGCTCAATCGTTGGCGCGACGATTCAGATGGTATCTTATATGACGAGCGCGAATCTGCGGAAACGCCATATGGTGTTGTGCCGGTCTTTGGTACCTCGTTAAGCTCTCAATGGCTCACAGAAAATGGCGAATACGTAACAGCCTACAAATACGGAAAGATTAAAGGTGGGCTTATCTCTGATATTAGTGTTGAATATGATGTTGTGAAAGACGAGGATTATACCTTTGCCTTAACCTTTGATATGTATAATATCTTTAATGCAAACGTCGGAGTTGCAGCTGCAGATCCTGCTCTTTCGCGTGCAGACTCTGAAGGGCGTTCGTACTGGATTGGCTTTAAGGCAACCTTCTAGGCCTTATTTTGTACTAGGCTGTCCTCATTAAAGTATATGAGGCACAGACACCATAAATCCAAACATTTTTGCATGTTATCCATGCATTAATGTTTGGATTTATGGTATTGCTGTCAGGGTAAAATAGTGCGTTCATGCCCGTTGTGATGATATTTATCAGGCTGATATACAAACTTTTCATTTAAAATCATGTAGTGTAATATGCTATAAAAATTGACAAGCAACGTATTGCTTTTTACTCGACAGCTTGAGGGCGTTTATGCGAATCCTTTTACTTTGTGCTTCTGATTTAAGTTCATGTATTAACTTGAACTTTTTAGTGCCAGAACTTGCTAAAAAGCACACTGTTAGTGTGATCCTTTCAGATCAAGAATTGCCCAACGAGCGAGGGCATCGCTTTGCCGACACGAAAATATGGTATGAAAAAGATTTTGTGCAGCAACATCTTTTTCCTGCCATTGACGCGTTTGGCGAAAGTGACGCCCCCTGGCTCACGTTTAAAGGCTTGGCAGATAGGTACGAATTGGATTGTTTTCCTTTGCCCAAAGGGCGTGTGTTTAAGGCCATGTGTGATCATACGCAGGCATTTGCACCGGACGCGCTTTTTTGTTGTCGTTTTGATTATATTTTACGCGAAGATGTTTTTTTAGTGCCGCCTCTTGGTGCGTATAATATGCATTCAGGGCTGTTGCCGCAGTGTGCCGGAGCAGAAGCAACTTTTTGGGCGATGTACAACGATTGGGAGCTTTCAGGCTGCACGGTGCACGCCATAAGTAAAGACATTGATAAAGGCAATATTGTGGGTAAAAAAACGTTTGCCCTTGATTATAGCTATGGCATTCTTTGGAATAGGACAAAGGCTTATGCCAAAGGGGCTGAGCTTATTAAAGGCCTTGTCCAAAAATTGGAGCACGGGCAAAAACCTGTGGGCGAAACGCAAGACTTAAAAGACTATGCCTATTATCCCTTCCCTGATGAAGAGCACTTTGCCACTCTTTGCGCCAAACAAAAAGGCCTGCACGAAGCCCATGGCTATGCATCCCTTGTACAGCCTTTTTTACCAAGCAAGATGCATATGCCTTCTTTTGTGCCGCCTTGGGAAAGGTGTGACTAAAGTTTAGGAAACGTATTTTTTCTTCCATAGTCTCATTGCAAAAAAATCTTTATCCAGATATACGCAATATTGCAGGACAGCAATACAACAAATTTTCTTTGTTTAGATTTTTTTGTCAGTGCACAAAATGCTGGTGCAGATATGAGATGTCAATCTGCATGCATAGCATAAAATATTGATATGACAAAGTTTGTGGCTGTTTCTGATTTTTACAAAACATGTTGTGATCGTTTTTACGGTGAATACAGTTTTTGCCATCACGGAAAAGTTTATTCCGGATGGTCATATACTATACCATACACATGGCGATGTTGTTATAAGGCCTATGCGTAAACGGCTTTGCCTTTATTTTGCTATCACGGAAAACCTGTTTTGGTGACTTTAATGAGTTATTCCAAGCAAGCATATGAAATTGCATGCCAATGCCAAACGGTTTTTATGATCAACTTTTATTTTTGAGGATACCATGACCGATTTTCCCTCCGATGATGTTACACAAAGCGCCCCCGCGCCTAAAAAAAACAGGGGCCGTCCGCGCACCCAAAAAAATGACTCCCAGCCTGCACAAGGCCTGTCAAAAGAAGACACTACCCTAAAAGCCAAGCCCGCACGAAAAAGCACGGCAAAGGCCGTTTTAGCCGCTGAAGGTGAGCAATCTCAGCAAGAAGCGGCAGATGCAGGCCAAAGTAATGCAGCAAAGGCTCCTGAGCGTAAAAAACGTGGCCGCCCTGCAGGATCTAAAAACGCGCGCCAAGCAGTAGAGAAGCAAGCAACAGATTCAGACTCCCAAGCCCCATCAACGCCACAAGGAGATGCTGTTAAAGACGCAGCCCCTCGTCGCCGTGGAAGGCCGGCAAAGAAAAAAAGCAAAGAACAGCTTGACCTTGTCACGCAGTCTACTAGCGTTGCGCCTGTAAAGGACGCTCAAAGCTCCCCCCCCACGCAAGAAATTGAAGAAACGAACACGTCAACGGCTTTGCAAGCGCAAGATTCTGAAGAAAAAACATCTTCTAAACCTGCGCGCAAGCGTTCACGCAAATCGCGTAAATCAAGGAAACCTATTGAGGCAAATCCGCAAGAACTCGTTGTTGCTGTTCCCGAAGTGGGACTTTTTGCTCCGGCGTCCATGGTTGCGCTGATGCGAGAAGATTTGTCCCTTCCTGAGATCAGCACACGGCGAGAACCTGCCGTGCGTGATATTCAGCCCCCCATGCTCATTGAAGAAGCTGGACTGCCTGCTACAATTGAAGAAGACGCAGCAAAAGATACGAAAAATACAGATGGCAATACCCGTCGCCGCACACGCCGTGGAGGCCGTCGAAAGTCTAAAGCCGTATCAGACGAAAGCGTTACGCCGGACGAGGCAGAACCAAAATCGGCACCCATTGCGCTTGGTCATATTCCGCAGCTTTTTGCAGACAGCGTGGAGGATGCCGATGATGAGGACGCGAATCCTGTAGAAGGCATTGGCGGAACCATTGTTACGGAAAAAACACCAGAAGCGCCGGAGCGCAGTAAATCGTCACGAACACGCGCACGCCGCAGAGCAAGTGCAGCGCGTAAAGCTGCAAAGCAGGAAGAAGCCCAAAAAGAAGCAAAGGATAAACTTGGGCGTCAAATGCTTATAGGGGTACAAAAAGATGCCCAAGTTGAGGTGGTATTGACCGAAGAAGGTATTGTGCAGGAATACTATGTGGAAATGATGCACCAGACCAAGATTCGGGGTAATATTTATAAAGGGATCATCAATAACATTGACGCTAATTTACAAGCGGCTTTTGTCAATTTTGGGCAAGCTAAAAATGGGTTTTTACAAATTGACGAAGTGCATCCGGAATATTGGCTAACACCACATGAGCACGTTAAGGGTCAAAAATATCCTCCCATTCAAAAAGCTTTGAAGGTAGGGCAAGAGGTCCTTGTGCAAGTAGTTAAGGAACCCACCGGCAACAAAGGGGCTTTTCTTACAACGTGGGTTTCGCTTGCTGGACGTTTTTTAGTGCTCACACCTGGGCAGGAGCAGATAGGAATATCACGTAAGGTTGAAGATGGTGAAGAGCGCAACCGCTTGCGCGAATTGATCAAAGGTATTGATCCCGGTGCCGGTCTTGGTGCCATTGTTCGAACAGTCAGTGCCGGAACAAGCAAAACCACATTACAAAAAGACCTAAACTTTTTGAAAAGGGTATGGAAAGGCATTCGTAAACAGGCCACTCAAGACAAGGCTCCGTGCCTTATATATCAAGAGCCAGGCCTAGCAACACGCGCGGTGCGCGACTATTTATCTGAAGATGTTTCAACCATCTGGGTAAATGATGAAGCAACAGCTCAAAGCATCAATGACATGGCAAGCTTGTTGTTTCCGCGTAAAGGGGGCGAGGCAAAGCCTGTAAGCGTGTATGAGGAACGCGAAAAAACGTTGTGGGAACATTTTAGTATCCAGACCCAGCTGGACGAAGTTCACGCAAGGGAAGTTCTTTTGCCCTCAGGCGGCAGGCTTGTGTTTGACCAAACAGAAGCGCTTATGGCCATTGATATCAATTCAGGCAAAACCAGTGGTAAAAGCAATTTTTCTTCCATGGCGCATCGCACCAATATGGAGGCAGCGGTAGTTATCGCCAAACAGCTCCGCCTGCGTGATATTGGTGGGCAGATTGTCATTGATTTTATCGAAATGCGCGAATCCAAACATATCCATGAGGTGGAAAAAACTTTGCGCAATGCCATGAAGAGCGATCGCGCGAGGCATGATGTCGGGCGCATCAGTTCTTTTGGCTTGCTTGAAATTGTACGGCAGCGAACAGGCTCGTCAGCCATTTCCATTACTCAAGAACCCTGTCCCTATTGCAACGGTACAGGCATGCGACGTAATATGGAATGGCAAGCGTTATACGGCTTGCGCGAAATAAAACGCGCCCTGCGTCAAGCTGCTGAAAACAACCAAGCAAAATACACCCATGCAACAACAGCAGATCTTGGTATGTTTTTGCTCAATGCCAAGCGCGAGCAGCTTACCCTTCTTGAAAAGGAATTTGGCGTGCAACTCGAAATTCGTATTGCAGGGGCATAATAGGCTGTTTTACAAAAAATATCGTAGCAGAAACAAAGGATAGTTATGCGCGTTTTGCTGCATACATGCTGTGGTCCGTGTGCCATCATGCCGTTACGGATGTTGCGTGAGGCAGGCCACGAGGTGGTGGGATATTTTTATAACCCGAATATTCATCCGCTTATGGAGTATGTGCGTCGCTCAGAAGCCATGCAACATGTGGCAGAACTGGAAAGCATGCCCATGATCTGGGATCATGGCGATTATGCGGCGCATGACTGGCTTAGCCTAGTGTATGAAAGGGGATTGAGCAACAATGTTCAGGGAGCGCGGTGTCGCTTTTGCTATGCGCATCGCCTTGAACAGGCTGCCAAAGTGGCACAAAAAGAAGGCTTTGAAGCATACACTACAAGCCTTTTATACTCTACCTACCAGCGGCATGAGTTTATTCGCGAAGAGGGCGACCAAGCGGTGGCACGCTTAAACACGGACGAAGCTCCTGTTTTTTTGTATAAAGATTTTCGTTTCATGTGGCAGCAAGGGCAAGATGCCGCAAAAAGCATGCCCATATATAGGCAAAATTACTGTGCGTGTTTGTTCAGTGAGGCAGAACGCCATATGGGGAAATTACGCCGCTTGCCGTCTTCGTCGTAAAAAGTCATCATAATAAGGAAATACCATGCGCCAATTGACTGTGTATGTGGCCAGTTCGTTCAGACATCTTCATGCTGTGCAGCTTTTGTGTCAGGAGCTGCGCCGGCAAGGTTATAAAGTCTTTGACTGGACTGAAAAAGCCACCCCTCCGGAAGGGCTCAACGTCAGTGAGCGCCGCGAATGGATGGATACCGACCATGGAGGAGAGGTGTTTGCCTTTTGCGCAAAAGCCTGCCTTGAGGCTGATTTAGTTGTGTATCTTGGTGCAGCAGGGCAAGATGCCGGAGTGGAAATTGGCATGGCCTATGGCGTTGGGCGTCCTGTCCTTGGGATTCGTGGGCCGCTAGAATCGCCGGGGCTCATGCTGCACGGTGCTGTTACAGCGTGGGTTGATAGCACAGACAAGGCCCTATTTGTAACAGGAAAATGCATTGACAATACAGCATACGAATCACTGCCCCTTGCAGAAATTTTGGTAAAAAATGTGCAAGAAGCCATGGGCAAAAAAACATCGCTGTAAAAAAACTGTTCATGCATCATATAAATGCCGAAAATGCGCATTGCCTGCACATTTTCGGCAATTCGATTTGCAATTTTTACTTATAAAAGCAATTCAATTCAAAAAAATCACGATTTTTTGTATAGACTACAGAATTTTTTGCACGTCCATAACCAATTGGCTCCAATTTCGCTGATTTTCCATATCAAACTGCATGCCCTTTTCATCAGCTATGGTGAAACGTTTGACAGCTGGAGTTTTGCTTGTGGCTTGGTACAGCCAATAAGCTTCTGCTTTCAACGCTTCCTCAATGGGTTTATCAATGGATTCATACACCATCTGTTTGCAAGCGTTGATGGATTCTGCAGGAAAAGAAGCAATGCGTTCAGCAAGTGTATTGACATAGTCATCAATTTCGTCAGCTTCAAAAGCTCTATTGATGGTTCCGTATCGTTCTGCTTCGTCAGCGTCAAAATCGCGCGCGCTTAAAATAATTTCCAAAGCGCGGCCCAAACCGCATTGCCTAGCCATCCTTGATGTGCCGCCACCACATGGAAGTATGCCCATGCCCACTTCCATTTGCATGAAGGTGTATTTGCCCCTAACTGCAAAGCGCATATCGCAGGCTAGAGCAAATTCGTGGCCGCCGCCCCGTGCAAAACCTTCCAACTTGGCAATGGTTGCTTGTGGTAATTTGCTGATACGCTCTAATACTGCCTGCAAATCTAAAAGCTTTGCCTCGCAACGTGACACAGCTTCTGTTGACATGTCCTTTAAGAGATTGGTGTCATAGTGGCAAACCCAAATTTCAGGATTAGCTGACTGAAAAATAACAACTTTTACATCGCGGTCACGCTCAAGACGTAAAGCAAGCCCGTTTAAATCGGCCAGCATCTCTTGCCCCTGAACATTCACCGGAGGAAAATCAAACGTAACCGTTAATATAGCCCCTTTTGGGGCGGCTTTAAAGGTTGTGTATCCGTCGTAATTCATAATGCGCTCCTTAAAAAAAGTGTATTGAAACTTGAATCAAATACATATCTTTTTAAGAAGCGCGCTGTCTGTTGTTTTGTCTATTATTACAATTGTTTATGTCGTTATCTATGAGGTATGCCAAAACAGCCTGTTGTTTTCAAAATACGTATCAATTTTTTTGTGCGCTTTGAGCCACGATAAAAGGGAGCGCACAGTCACCCCCACAAGGACATATTGATTGAAATCCATTGCAAGCTGATAGTCTGTAAACAGCTTTTGCATAATATCTTCAAAAGATAGGGGCATAGTGCAAAGTGTACAGATTTTTTCCGCAATGGCATAGACCTTATCAATATTATATTGAGCCAAGGGAGCAATGTTTGATGTCACTTCGCCATGAGCCGGCACATAAAAGGCGGCTTGCATGGTTTGTACCCGTTCAAGGGTTGTAAGGTATTGTTCAACATCACAGATAAAAGGTATTTGATACCTGTCTAAAATGTCCTTACTGAACAGGCAGTCCGCTAAAAAAAGGACATCGTCAGAGCTTTGGTAGCCCACCATGTCAAAAAAATGCCCGGGAAGGGATATGGCGCGAAGGCCTTGTGGCAGGGTTGTAGGCGTTACGTCCTCAGCGTGGCTTGCAGGTGCAAGCAAAAAGCTGTTGTGCACATCCTTGGGGGGGTACCCTCCATAAAGAAAAGAGGTTGCCACAAAGGGATATTTTGTAAGCATGGCATTGATTGGCGGCGCGTAAATGGCGCAATGTGTTTGCTTTTGTAGGTAGGCGTTGCCACCGATATGGTCTGCATTGGCGTGGGTGTTATAAATGGCTGTAAGCTTCCACGCATTGGCGTCTAAAATTTGCCGTATTTTTCGGCCTGCTTCTTTACCATTGCCGCTGTCAATGAGGCATACATTTTTTTCATCTAAACGGATAAGGCCAATTTTTGAAGGTGATTCAATATAATAGCAAGCGTCTGTCAACTGAATAAGTTCATACATGGGGTTGCCTTGTCGTGATGACATCGCTTTGTAGACATTGGTATCAAGGTGCCGCTTTGTAAAATAAGGCGTAGCAACTACATTATATGGGTTTTATCCGCTGTAACAGGCTCAGGTTTTTATGGATCCGTAGTTTAGCTTTAGTTTTAAAACAACATACGCTGTTTTTCCAAAAATTGTTCAAGAATACCCTCACCGTTAGAGCGTTCAAGATAGTTTTTTAAATGCAAGGCAACTTGATGGTATACCTCGTCGGCGTTTTCTTCTTCCCACGCGGCTAAGATATCAAGGTGTTCCTTTGTAACCATTTCAATAAACAAGGTTTTGTCTTCTTCTGTAATGCTTTCTTCAGTGCTATAGCGAAACCTGATGGAATGGTCCTTCACAGTTTTGAGTAAATCTCTTAGGATTTGCGAATCACAATACGTGCTCATAATGCGGTGCAACGCCTTGTCGCTTTCAATATATGCTGAAAAGTCATGAGGGTCGTTCAATACATTTAAAAGTTGTTCCCGTACATCTGCGAGCACTTGCTGCGGTATTTTGCCTGTGCAGAGCTTTGCGGCATAGGGTTCAAGCATTTGCCGAAGCTCGATAATAACCGTGCGATCTGTATTAGAAAATTCAGCAACAAGGGCTTTTTTGCGCGGCGTTAATACAACAAGGCCGTTTTGTTGAAGCATGCCAAGGGCTTCACGTACAGGCGCACCACTAATGCCCATGCGTGCTGAAAGGTCAGTTATATTTAATTGTTGGCCGGCTTTAAGGCTGCCTGTCAGTATTTCTGCTTTGAGTGTTTCATACACACGCTCTTTAAGTGATATCCCGGGTTCAAAGGTTTCAAGCATATAAGGACTCCAATAAAATCAGAAGTTTTAGTTTGTGTGGCTTAGGAGCGGTAGTTTTATGGATAGCAGGTCCTATACTCTATCGTGTTTTTAACTATCTGCAGTAGGATTTTTGAAAAAAATACGTCGTACTATCGGCAACAAAATAGCAATTGTGTCATGAAAGCTGCTCTGAAGCTATAGCCTGCTTACTTTGTATCAACAAAACGAGTACAAAAAGAACTCCTGTATTTCGATGGTAAAAATGACACAATTCATTTTTTTAAAAAAGCCTGTCCATATAAGCACAGCTTGTTAAAAAAAGCACATAAAGCTCTTTGAAGCAAATATTCTAAGTAATATTAAACAATGTTGCTTAATCTCTCAAGTATTTTTTATGCATACAGTAGCTATAAAGCATTGTGTTCCAGAAACATAAAAAGGACATGCGTGAAGCTTTTTGGCAAAACACGGGATTTTGCACAGATGCAAAAAAAATGATTTGCGAATGGCCTTGCTATAACGGCTTGGTGGCTGAATACTTGAAGCAGGTAAAAAGTTGATGCTGAAAACGCAAGACAATGTATTTTCAGCATCAACAAAATGGAAGATTTGTAGAAATTAACTAGGATAAACAGTTAACAAGATCATAAATGGTGCTTATGACCTGTTTATGTACTATTCAATGCCCATAATGAGCTTGTAATCATCGATCACGCGCTTGTTTTCTTCATTAGTATCTGAAAACTTAATCCAAAGAGGTTGGGCTTTGCTTATAAGTTCAAGTTGAAGTTCGGGGCCGGGTTGTGTGATTTCCATGCCGTTTTTGATAAGAGTGGCTTCGCTTTGGATATCGCTTTCTTTGACGCGCTTCCAAAATAATGGTTCCAGCTCTTTTGCTTTTGTTTCAATTTTTTCGCGAAGCTCAGGGGATAACGCGTTCCATGCGTCAAGATTGACTGTTACGATATCGCCTGCGCTATGCCAGTTAAAGCGTGAACCAAAGCCAATAAATTCCCAAAACTTGCCGTCTACAGCAGAAGCACTGGAGGTGGACACGCCATCAATAGCACCGGAAGCAAGAGCAGGAATAACTTCGTTCCAGGGCATTTGCACAGCAGTAGCGCCAAGGCTGTCGAAAAAGTCAGAACTATTTTTATCAACAGTACGGATTTTTACGTTTTTTAAATCCTCAACAGTACGGATGGGTTTTTTGGTAAAGACTTG
The DNA here is from genome assembly GCA_964370375.1 of uncultured Desulfovibrionaceae bacterium. Taxonomy (GTDB): domain Bacteria; phylum Desulfobacterota; class Desulfovibrionia; order Desulfovibrionales; family Desulfovibrionaceae; genus CAYJIX01. The sequence continues at coordinate 9,921 of CAYJIX010000025.1, forward strand.
CTGTCCCGGCCAAGGAGCATGGTACAAAATCTTTTGGTTGTGCTTTTTAGCTAATCTGTCAAACACAGGACGGCTGAATTTTTGCAGGGTTGCAAGAGCGTCTAATCCCGGGGCAAGATAGGCGATGGCTTCTATGCCAAAAAACATTTCTTCGCCAACCAATTGGGACGTAAGCATTTCACCAATGGGAGCAAGGCCGTCACGAATAACGGAAAGCATTTCAGGGCCTTTATATCCCAATGCACCACCTGGGTGAAGCTTTATAATAACTTCACCGTCTGTTACTTTGGCGATTTCATCGACAAAGATTTGAGCATTTTGCGTATGGACGTTGCCTGGAGGCCATGGCAGCGGCATGTCCCAATTTGTCTTTGCAAAGGCAGGAGCTGTGCCTAGTAAAAGTAACATTGTTGCCAAAATAACACGAGAAAACTTTTTCATTCCTTCCTCCTTGTTTACGCAGAATTACTATAAGTCTGCGTTATGGTTATAAACTGTAGCTATTGCAGTGCAATGCTTTTGTTTATGAACTAGCGTTTTTTGCGCAATACTCCGCCGGGCAATGCGCCTGTATGTTCGCCATTGGCAACGACAGGCACGCCGTTTGTTAAAACATGCGGAATACCATCAGAGTATTGATGCGGATTATCCATAGTTGAGCGGTCAATCACTGTTGCAGGGTTAAAGATCATGATGTCTGCTACCTTGCCTTCAGCAAGTATTCCTCTGTCATCCATATTGAGCAGATGCGCCGGCAATCCTGTCATTTTATGAATGGCTTCATGCCATGTAAACAAACGTCTTTCACGAACAAAATTGCCAAGCACGCGAGGGAACGCTCCGTAACTTCTGGGGTGAGGCCTGCCTTCGCTTAAAACACCATAGGTAGCAAGCGCATACCCGTCAGACCCGAAAACCGTACGAGGGTGACGCAATACCATTTGTAAATACGTGTCATCAAGGTCAATAACGTCAGGAATGACAACAGGCACATCGCCGCCTTCATCAATGAGCAGGTCAAAGATAAAATCAAAAGGATCTTGCCCGTCAGGTTTGGCTTGGTTGATGCTTTTGCCTGCATACTTTTGGTTCTGTGCTTGTTGACATTCGCATATGATCACATGGTCAAAGCATGATGGCCCAAGGTCACGCACATAGCTTTGATACCCTGGCAAAAGGCCTGGTTCTATCATTTCAAGCTTAAGGCGTTTGCGGATTGAACGGTCTTTAAGTCGCTCAACGAGCGCGGCAAGACCACCATCGCTGGCCCATGAAGGCAAGAACATGCCAAGGCCGCCTTGCCCCATTTGATACGGGTACATATCCATGGAAACACGAGTGCCTCTGAGCATGGCTTCTTCTAGAAGTTGGAGCGTGTATTTGACTTTTGGCGCGTTTGCATCGCCCATGCCCTTGTGGTGGTGAATATGTACGGGCGCGCCTGCTTTTTCTGAAAAATCAATGGCTTCAATAATAGCAGTAATAAGGCTTTCGCCTTGACCACGTATATGCACTTGATTAACGCCGTTATATTCAGCCACAATTTTGAGCATGGACACTATTTCCTCACTGCCTGAAAAATAGGCAGGAGGGTAAATTAGGCCGACACTCATACCCCAGCAACCGGCATCTAAGGATTCGCGAAGGACTTTTTCCATAAACGCCAATTCTTCGGCATTGGGGGGGCCTTGCCTAAACTGCATGCCGGCAGCCCGAAGATTGCAATGCCCGACAAGTGCAACCATATTGAGGCTTAAACCTGTTGAATCAATGACCTTGAAATAGTCATCCATGGTTGTCCAATTATAAGGGATTTTTCCAGGCAGGATAGAACTTGCAGGGCGAAAATCGCCATAAATGGGAGCCGCAGAAAGTCCGCAATTGCCCACAACACTTGTTGTGATACCTTGACGGACAGAACTTTCAGCCCTTGGGTTTTCCATGAGGTATCCGTCAGAATGGCTATGCACGTCAATAATACCAGGAGCAACAATATGATCTGTGGCATCAATGGTGTGCGCAGACTCAAGGTCTATTTGAGGCGACATGGCAACAATTTTGCCATCTTTAATTCCGACATCTAAATTTTCCCATGGTTTATAGGGAAAAGGATTACCGCGTCCGTCGACAACGCAACCGTTTTTTATAAGAACGTCTAATGCCATGATATCCTCCAACAAGAGTGTTTGTTGAGTAGTTTATTACCCTTTCAATACAATTTGTGAGGGGAAATACGTCACAATTTCGGGAAAACATGCAATAAGCATGGTGAATGCGGCCATGATTAAAAAGAAAGGAATGGTTGCTTTAGTGATTTTGCCAATATCTTCACCTGTAATGCCTTGAATAACAAACAAATTAAATCCTACAGGCGGCGTAATTTGTGCAAGTTCCACCATAAGCACCATAAAAATACCAAACCAAATTTTGTCATAACCTGCTTGTAAAATGAGCGGCAATGTGATGGGAATGGTCATAACCATGATGGAAAGGCCTTCCATAATACAACCCATAAACATGTAGATGATCATCAACATAAAAATCAATGTAATGGGCGACAGGCCAAGGGCTGCAATTTTGCTGGCAAGTAAGCTAGGAATCCCAACATAGGCCATGGCTTGTGAAAGATACACCGCCGCAATAACAATAAAGCCAACCATACAACTTGTTCTGGCAGCTCCAAGCATGGCATCTTTTAATCCATCCCATGTAAGGCATTTTTGAAACAACGCGATTAAAAGGCTGCCAAAGACGCCCACAGCTGCTGCCTCAGTAGGTGAAGCCCAGCCGCCATACATAGCAACCATAAGTAAGACAATCAAAAAAACCACAGGGCCAAGCAATATAAGGCCTTTGATGCGATCTGTTGTTGTATATTTTGTTTCATCTTCTGGAATTTCGTTGTCTTTATCAAAGAATTTGGCATAAATGGCCACATAGCATATATAGCATAGTGCAATGACAAGTCCGGGCACGATACCAGCCAAAAACAGCTTGAAAATGGATTCTTCAGCAAGCACGCCGTATACTATAAGCATGGTACTTGGCGGAATCAAAAATCCCAATGTCCCGGCACCTGCAAGGCTCCCCATGGCAAGGGGAAGTTTATATTTTCTACGTTTGAGCTCACCCAAGGTGACGCGTCCAATGGTTGCTGTGGTGGCAGCAGATGATCCGGAAACAGCGGCAAACATTGTACAGCCAATAATATTGGTGTGTACCAATTTTCCGGGTAACCACGAAACCCATGGGGCAAGCCCTGAAAAAAGCGATGTGGCAAGCTTTGTACGAAAAAGAATTTCAGCCATTAAAATGAACAGCGGTAAGGCAATCATGGTCTCACCGGTGGATGAATTCCAAATGCTAATGCCAAGCTGTTTGAGCATGGGTACACTATGGAACAGCGAAATAACGCCCATCCCTGTACCGGATAATGCTAAGGCTACCCACACAGAGCTGCCAAGGGTAATAATCAGCAATAAAACTGTTACGTATAACGCTGTCACAAAAACCTCCTGCTGTAAGTATCTATGCTCTATACTAAGTGAAAATTATTCATTGCTCACAAATGGTTTTTCGGTTTCTTCTTTCATCATAAGCAAGCAAAGGCGCACAATCATTGTAAGCAATAACAGTGTTGCCCCAAGAGCAACAATAGATTGCGGAATCCATAAAGGAGTCTGCATAGGCGTAAAGGATACTTTGTTAAATTTTATGGAATCATAGCAAAGCTGTACCAAACTTGCCCAAATGGTACCGCAAACAACAAGGCCGATACAGGTTGCAAATATTTCTACAAGATGAAGCGTGGAGGGACTAAGCTTGCTTGTTAAAACATTGATGCGAACATGCCCTGATGTGCGTAATGTGAATCCGGCAGCTAAAAACCATGATGCTGCAAGCAGGTATGATCCTGTTTCCCAGGCCATTTTTATGCTGTAATCAAATGCGGCACGGGCAATGATTTCTGCAAGTACAATAATGACCATGCCACTAATGCACACCGCTGCAAGGGCGTTTGCACATAGCAATATCTTGTCTAAAAGTGCTACAATTTTTTTCATGCTCTCCCCTAAAAGGCTATATGGTTTTGCATGTGAACAAAGCAGTTACCTGCTTTTATTGCGTTGAATGGGATTGCGCAGGTTTTTCAGCGCTAACTAAATAGACGTTAAATATTTTCCGTCTTTGCAAACTGTGCGCCCATCAACAGTGTAGGTTGGGCTTTTCATAATAAGGTCAATGTGGATGGGCGTATCGTTGGTGCCGCCATACGAAAGATTATTGCCAATGCCAATGTGTATGGTTCCAAATACGCCTTCATCTTCAAGCATGCGCCCACTAAGTGCGGCACCGTTGTTCATGCCAAAGCCTATTTCGCCCACAAGGTAGACGCGAGAGTCATTCATGGCTTTAAGGCTGTCCTCAAGGATTTTTGCCTGCTCTGCACCTGTGATTGAGGTGATGTAGCCCTTGTCTACGTGCAAGGTGATGGGGGATGTGATAAGGCCAATGCCCGGCAGAGGAATACTGCCATCAATAACAAGGGTGCCATGAGCACTGCCGTCGGTGGGGCCTATGGCTGTTTCAATATCAGGAGGTGATGCAGCCATTCCCTTTTTATCTGCCAGCCCAAAACCGCATACGGCATTGCGTCCTGCAATGGATGCTGTTAAATGCGTGCCTGCCGGAGTTGTAAGGACACAAGTCGATCCGGTAATTTGTGCTGCTACTGTTTGAACAAGGGCTCGTGTTTGTTCAAAATCTACAAATAAACAGCCTTCCTCCAGCATGGCAACAGAATAGTCCGCCATGTTGATGAAGCGCGCGCCTTGTTTGCATGCGCCAATCCTTGCTGGAGTATTGAATAAGGAAAATGTTGTTGCGGAAAAAATAATGTCAGCATTTTCCATGGCTGTAGCAACAATATCAGTTGGAGCAGAACCATGTGTTATGCGCGGCTCCATGCATACAAGGGTCGTGTCATTGTGCTTTTTTGCACAATCGTACATGAGTTTACCAATAACAAAGCTTGTATCATCGGTTATCACAAGGACTTTTTCTTCAGGTTTGGCTGCAGCACACGTAAAAAGTAGTACTTCACAACCTTTTAATGCCTTCATGCTCATGAACTCTCCTTGTATTTTTAGGGATGATTGTATGCTTGAACCGGTATTATACTGCCTTGGTAATTTGTAATAAAGTTGTACTATTATTTGAGGTCTTGTTTATGACGCGCCGAATCCGTATTGCTTCGGCGCGTTTTTTTGTGCTACTGTTTCTTGTTGTATGCTTTGTGAAAATGGTTGCAATCAATAGTAGGCGTTGCCAAAATAAAGAGGGTGAGGTGATTACACAAAAAGCATACAACACGTGTGATACAGGTTTATTGTTTTTATTCTTTTAGCAACGTTTATTGCAATTCAGCCAAGGCCTTTTCCATGCGATCCATGCCTTCCTTAATGTTTTCTAAGGAATTGGAGTAGGCAATACGAATGGTGTTGGGAGCTTCAAAGGCACCGCCGGGCACAACAGCCACGCGCACTTCTTCCAGCAAATAAGTGCACAAATCAAAGGAATCGCGGATCACTTTGCCATTGGCTTTTTTGCCGTAATAGGAGCTAACATCAGGCAGTAAATAAAAGGCTCCTTTGGCCTCAGGGCAGGTAACGCCTTTCATATTGCGTAAACGTTCAAGCAAATAGATTCTGCGTTTTGCAAATTCTGCGCACATGGCTTTGACAGCGTCATCGCCCCCTTGCAATGCTTCAAGGGCCGCCCATTGTACAAAGGTAGTGCTGTTTGACGTGGTATGCCCTTGTAAAGATGCCATGCCGCGTGCAAGTTCTGCAGAGCTTGCACTGTATCCAATACGCCAGCCTGTCATGGCAAAGGCTTTGGAAAAACCGTTGATAATGATGCAGCGGTCATAGATTTCTTTTGACAGCGAAGCTAGGCAGACATGCTCGCCTTCATACAGCAATTTTTCATACACTTCATCGGAAATGATATAAAAATCATGAGCAACCGCCAATTCACCCAGTTCTTGCAGGCTTTCGCGTGTATACACGGCGCCTGTGGGATTGTTGGGCGTATTGATGATAACGGCACGTGTTTTAGGCGTGATGGCTTTTTTAATGCTGTCCATATCAAGCTGGAAGGTTGTTGGGTCTGTTTCTACAATAACAGGAACCCCGTCTGCCAACTTGACCATTTCGATATAGCTTACCCAGCACGGCGCAGGAATAATAACCTCGTCACCAGGGTTACAGATAGCCATCACAGCATTGTCAAGAGCCTGTTTTGCACCTGTTGATACAACAATTTGCGACGGCGTATAGGTGGCATTGTTGTCGCGTTGCAATTTATCACAAATGGCTTGCTTTAATGGTGCGACCCCTGTAACGGAAATGTACTTTGTTTTACCGGCTGCAACAGCTTCTGCACACGCTTTTTGAATGTTTTCCGGTGTTGCAAAGTCTGGTTCACCTACATTTAAGCCAATAACATGAACGCCTTGTGCTTCTAAGTCGGCAATGGTTCCTTCCAGCTCTATAGTGGCAGAAGGTGTCATTTGTTGTATGCGTTTGCTTACCATAAATACTCTCCCGGCATTGTGTTTTTATCGGTATGTACAGTTTCTTTTTTTTAGGGAGCGAGTGCTCCTAAAATTCTTTGTCCTGCTTTTCCAAAAAGTGGAATTACGCCTCAACAAAAATAGCCAAATCAGGGCATGTTTTTTCGCAAAGCTTGCAGGAAATGCACTGTGCGCTGTTGGCAGCAGCCATGTATTCATAGCCTTTTTTGTTCACTTTACCGCTTAGTTCAAAAACGTTTTTGGGGCAAACTTTCACGCATATTTTGCAACTTTTACAAAGCCCTTCGTCTATATAAATGGCCATAATAACTCCTTATTGTAGGTAGGTTTTAACCTTTTCGCACAATTGCATGGGCGTTGTAACAACGCAAGCTCCTGCATCAATAAGTGCGGCAATTTTCGTTTGTGCTGTGCCAACATCGCCATGAACAATGGCCCCTGCATGGCCTAAGGATTTACCCTTTGGCGCATTGCGTCCAACAATGAGGGCCACAACAGGCTTTGTCACATGTGCTTTACAATAGGCGGCTGCTTGTTCTTCCAAATTGCCGCCAATTTCACCTAGCAAAACAATCACATCCGTGTCCGGATCCTTTTGGAACAATTCAAGGGCGTCACGCTGGCTAAATCCCCATACGGGACCGCCGCCAATGGCAACAACCGTTGATTGGCCTATGTTGGCGTCGCTTAAAGTTTTGCCAATTTCATAGCTTAAAGCGCCGCTTTTTGACACAACACCCACGCGTCCCGGTGTAAAAAAGCGCACAGGATGTGAGCCAATTTTGCCTATCCCGGGAGAAATAACCCCTGCACACCCCGGCCCAACAAGGTGGGTACCGTTATTGTGAGCGTACTGCACGACTTCTGCCACATGGCGCATGGGTATGCCTTCTGTGGTCAGCACAAGCAGGTCAATGCCGGCATCAATAGCTTCAATGCTTGCATCTCGCGCACTTAAGGGTGGTACAAAACTGATAACAGCATTGATATCATGTTTGGCTTTGGCTTCTGCGATATAGTTGTACACGGGAACCCCGTTTACCGTTTGACCGCCTTTGCCCGGAGTGACGCCAGCCACAATATGAGTGCCTGCCTGTTGCATAAGCTGCGTTTGTAGTTGGCCTGATTTGCCTGTGATGCCTTGCACAAGAACACGCGTATCGCTGTTTATAAGAATAGCCATGTTACTTTGCTCCGCTTGCAGCTACGCTTAGGGTAACTGTTTCCACAAGATCTAAATATGTAGGAAGCCCATGCTCTTTCATAATGGCAAGGCCTTCTTCTTCCATGGTGCCGCACATACGGGTGAAAATGGGCACGTTTATTTTGTGCTCTTGCATATAGCGCGTGATACCATTTGCCATGTCATCCATGCGGTTAAAGCCGCCGATCAAGACCACAAGCACGCTTGTAACCGTATTGCCCGGAAAAAACGTTTTTTCCATGGCACGATACATGACATCTGCATTCGTCACACCGCCAAGCTCGCAAAAACTGGCTAATTTTCCGCCTGCATCACCGACAAGGTCAAGGGTCAGCATGCCTGTTCCTGCACCATCACTGATAAGCCCGATATCGCCTGAAAGCGGTACAAAGGTAATGGTTGTTGGTTCGCGAAAAGGTTCGCTGTAGGCCGGAATATCTGTACGGCCTTTGCGAATCTGTTCCACAAGGGTGCTGTTAAGGCGTTCTGCGTCGTCATCAAGGGTTACCTTGGCATCAAGGGCCATAAGCTTGCCCTGAACAACGCCAAGCGGGTTTATTTCTATCAAGGTTGCATGCAGCTTTTTCATGCTTGCATACAAGGTATCAATAAAGGCTTTGAGTTCTTGAGGGTCTGCCATGGGCAACATGTCAGCCAAAAGCCTGTATTGATAGCCATGAATCCCTGCAAAGGGGTCAATGGTAAGCTTCAACAGCTTATCAGGTTCATCTTTGGCTACTTGCTCAATATCCATACCACCCATGGGGCTGGCCATAATAAGAGGCTTTCCGCCTTCGCCATGTGAAGAAATAGAAAGATAAAGCTCCTGCTCCGGCTTCACCATTTCTTCTGCCATGACACTTGCAACGGTGTGGCCTTTGATATCCATACCCAAAAGTTGCGGCAATAAACGCTCAACATCGCCTTTGGTAGTACAGACTTGGATACCACCTGCTTTGCCGCGTCCACCTGTTAAAACTTGTGCTTTAAGCACATAGGGCAGTGGCAAAGAAATAGCATCCTGCGCTGCACACACTAAGGTGTTTTGCGGTGTGGCAATGCCTGCATCACGCAAAAGCTTTTTGCCTTCAAATTCGAAAAGATCCATAGCTTACTCTGCCTGCTTATAGTAATAGCCTTTTTCTTTTGCGTAGTTTGCCCCAGCATCAATGGCCTTCATGTTGAGCTCAACAAAGCGCGCGCTCACATGGTTTGCGACAACTTCTTTGAGCGCATCAAGCTGCAGCATGCCTGTTGATTCGGTCAAAAAGCCCAGCATCACCATGTTGGCAGCCATGCGGTTGCCAAGCTCTACGGCCATGTCTGTGGCAGGCACTTCAAAGGTTTGTGGAATGTTTTTATCGGCATTTGTAACAAGGCCGGGATCTATAATAAGCATACCGTTTTGTTTGACCGTAGGAATGTAACGGTTATACGCGTCCTGGAACATACAGATAAGAATGTCTTTACTGTCTGAAACAGGGGATGCAACAGGTTTTGAATCAATAATAAGTTCAGCCTGGCACTGTCCGCCGCGCGCCTCAGAACCATAAGATTGGGTTTGTACGGCGTACAAATTGCACTTTGTCACTACAGATGTGCCTAAAATAACGGAAGAGAGCACAATGCCTTGCCCGCCAAAACCACATAAACTGACTTGCATTGGATATTTCATAGATATAACCCTCTTATACTACTGTGGTTCCGGTAAATACGGCGCGTTCTTTTTTGCAAAATTCGCCAACAACAAGCTTGCCATCAAGCTCTTCGGGGCTCATGCCTTCAGCCTTTTTCTGCGTCAGTGTATGCTCGTCAATCCATTCGATCATTTTTAGAGGATCGCCTGTGCGCAAGGCGTAACGACCATAGTGCGTGGGACATTGGGAAATGATTTCGATAAGTGAAAAGCCTTTATGCTGTAATGCACGCTGCATGGCAGCCACACATTGAGTATGGCGAGATGTTGTCCAGCGCTCAACATGGGTTGCACCTGAAGCGATGGCCAAATCCACAAGGTCAAAGCGTGGTTCGGCATTACCAAACGGTGTTGTCATGGTGTGGGCTTTTAAAGGCGTTGTGGGTGCTACTTGCCCACCTGTCATGGCAAAGTTTAAATTGTTCACGCAAATGACAGTCACATCAAGGTTGCGGCGCGCAGCATGAATAAAGTGGTTGCCACCAATGGAGGCAAGGTCCCCATCACCTGCAAACACAACAATGGGCAAATCCGGCTGGGTAAGCTTTATGCCTGTGGCCCATGCCAAGGTTCTGCCATGGACTCCGTGCAACATGTCTGTGCTGATATATACAGGGATACGTGCAGTACAGCCTACCCCTGCGATATGCACCATGGAATTAGGGTCTAAGCCCAGCTTATCAAGGGCTTGCAGGTAATAGTTAAGAACCTGTCCTGCTCCGCAACCTGAACAAAAAAAGTGAGGAAGCTTTTCTTGACCTTCAAGGTGGCGCACATATTTACGTAAAGGGTTGATTTTTGACGGATTCATCGAACATTCTCCTTGAATGCGTTCAAAATTTCTGTTGGTGTATGTACTTGTCCACGGTTTTTTGTGATGCGCCCTGTTTTGCAAAGGCCTCCTGCTATTCGCTCTACCTCAACGCAATATTTGCCCATGTTCATTTCTACGGTAAAGACTTTGCTCACATGTTTGCAAACTTCGGTAATGGGCTCAACAGGTACCGGCCAGACATTGCATAACTTGAGCACACCGACTTTATACCCGTCTTCACGGGCAAGCCTTGCTGCTTCTTGAGCAACACGAGCTTCGCTACCGTAGGCAATAAGCGCGTATTCTGCGTCATCTAATAAATAGCTTTCAGTGCGGCAGATTTTGTGGCGATTCTCATAAACTTTTCCTGCTATACGTTTGTACAGCCTATCAAATTCATCAGGATCCCAATCAATGCTGCCTTGTTCGTTATGCGGATTGAGTGAATAAATGGTGTGATAGCCTTTGCCTAAGGGCGCGGCATCGGGGCAACCAAATGGGTCTGCTTTAAAAGGTAAATAGTTTTCAGGGCTTGCCGTAGTGTAGCGACGATTGATAATGGAAAGATCGCTTGCTGCCGGTATGTCTAAGCGCTCCCGCATGAGTGCGATGGTTGTTTCGCTCATGATGATAACAGGGTTGCGGTACTCTTCTGCAAGATTAAAGGCCCATATGGTATAGTCGTACAATTCTTGTACTGACGAGGGACACACAACAATGGCTTCGTAATCGCCGCTTGCGCCCCAGCGCATTTGCATGACATCTGCTTGGCTAGCAAAATTTTCGCCGCGGGCACGCTGCACGTCAAGCACTACCACAGGCGCCTCAATGGTATAGCAATAGCCAAGGCCTTCTTGCATGTAATTGTAACCTGCACTGGCTGTTGCTGTCATAGCTTTTGCTCCGGCAAGTGCTGCTCCGGCACAAGCATAAATGGAGGCAAGCTCATCTTCTCCCTGCACAAAGGAACCGCCAAGTTGCGGCAGGCGCTTTGACATGCGTTCAGAAATTTCATTGGCCGGGGTTATGGGGTAGCCTGCAAAAAAATCACAGCCGGCTGATAGCGCACCTTCCACAGCAGCGTAGTTTCCTAACATGAAATGTACGCCGGTTAATACGCGATCGTTGCTCACATCTGCCATGGAAGTCTCCTGTTTTTGTTAAAGAGATTGCTAGTATATGCCTTTGGACTCGTTAGACCTGTTTAGATAATATCTTTTTGTTGTGTGAAAGGAATGTACAATTATATGAGGATGTGCAGTGCTTTAGAATATGAAGATGATTGCTATTTTAAAGCTTTGTTATCCCTTTGAATTGCGCATAGGCCTTTGCACTTCGCAATGAAAAAGTAGCATCATTTTTTATTTATTGTCAATAGTCAACTATCGATTCTTTTTAAAAATACAAAGGCAATGCCAAAAATCTCTAAAGAGCGCGCTATGTTACTGGTTGTGACCTCTGTTTTTTTACTAGCGAGGGCCTTTTTACAAGCCCTTTTTTGTCTAGTTGCCTTTCGTTGTCCTTAGGATGTGTTCAGCTGCTAGTTGATAAAAAATGCTTTTTGCACAAAAATCCTGCATACGTCATTGTGTGCAACCTTTTAAAACGTACTGCAAGCCAGGTCGTGTTAAAAAATAGGCATGCGTAGAGCATGACTGCCGTCTTCCCCATTAATAGTAGCGTTTTTATGGCGCATGCGTTGCTTTTTACAGTTGCCTATTTTTTCAAAATGCAAAAAAGTATCCATATAAAGTACATAGGTGTTTTAAAAGGGAAAAAACAGTAATAATTGGCAAAGGCGTGTAATCAATTTATAAAAAGCAATCTAACCCTTAGTAAAAGAACATTTTTTAAATTATTTTGGATTTATTTTAAAAAATATCTTGTAATTGATTGTGATTTTCGTTATCAATGTGGCGTTGCGGGAAACAATGTCACACTAAAAAAGAAAGCGAGGAAGCGAAATGAAAACATTGATTGTATATGGTTCCACCACGGGAAACACCGAGTTTGTTGCTGAGTCTGCTGAAAAACTACTTCAAGACGCAGGATATGATGTTACCGTAGAAGATGCAGGCAAGGTGAGCGCCCCCGGCCTTTGCGATGGCTATGACCTGATTTTGTTTGGTTGTTCAACTTGGGGTGAAGATGAAATTGAATTGCAAGATGACTTTATAGACCTTTTTGACAATTTTGACGATATTGGTGCCGATGGCAAAAAAACAGCCGTTTTTGGATGCGGTGATAGTTCTTACACCTATTTTTGTGGCGCCGTGGATGCTATTGAGCAAAAACTCAACGGTCTTGGCGCTGAGGTGCTAGACACGTTGAAAATAGACGGCGAACCTCAATCTGAGAAATCTGCCATTGAAGATTTTGTAAAAAATATACTTGCTGGTTGCAAATAGTTTACGGTTGTCATCAAAGTACCAGCTTGATATGGCGCACACAAAATACTTTTTTTGAAAAGTTATGAAGATGCTTTTTAAGCATCAACGAGATAGATCCTCATCCTAGACAGAGAAACAAAGAGCCGAGGCACTATCCTTCCTTCCGCCTTAGTGTTTTTATGTTCCTTTTTTATGATGAGCATTATGCACACGTTAGCCTTTGCTTCATGCATGGCTAGCGTGTGTTTTTTTTGTAAGCACTGCCAGAAAGATTTTGGATGAAGGTATGAGTAGCTATTTTTAAGAAGTAGTAAAAATTCACAGCAAAGCGTGAAAGTTGGACACTTTGCCTCTTTACAAAAAAAGCATTTGAGGAGCCAAAATTAAAGCTTCTAAATCAACTGAATTGCCTTCTACTTACGGATAAAGCCTTGATTCTTATCAACTTCGGCGAATCATCACTACGTTAAACCACGTTTCACCATTTGGTTTTTATCGCATGAATGCAAGCAAATTTGAAGTAAGTACCAAAAATTTACAACGAAACAAGAAGGCCGGACAGGTAAAGTGGTCCCACTTTACGTCCGGGTGCCGTTGGCACTTTACGCAGCTGAAGCTGGTGTCGCCAGTCAACGGCGATACCCGAGCAATGGCTACGCTTATTCGCCCGAGGGGCTCAACACGAAAAAGGAGGCACTCTGTGCCGTGTCCAAATAAAAAATGAGTGAAGGCATATTTGACCATTGAAGAATATGAAAACCTGACAGCCTTGGCCAAGCGGGCCGGGTTGTCCATTTCCAATTTAATACGCACTCTTTGCCGCACCGGCCAAGTGAAGACTTTCGAGCATGAAGAATTTAAGTTGGAGCTGTTGAAATCCAGAGGTAAATTGGGCCGCTTAGGCGGGCTATTTAAAATGGCCCTTGGGCTGGATAAGGGCAGAGCCAACACACATTTATTACGCCAAACCTTGCGAGAAATTGAAGAGCGTCAGCAGGAACTAAAAACGCTCATCGGTAAAATATGATTAGCCGTCACATCACTTGCAAAGTCGCAAATGACAACTATCGGCGTCTGGCTCGTTATATCGCCGACCGACACGCCGGTGTCCATAAAAATACGGATAATTTGCACCTCCACGTAGCCCACAACATGATTCACCCGGAACGCCGCACGAGGCACGAACCCTTCCAAGGCTACGGCAAGCGTGATTCTCTTTGCCGGGCTTTGGAGCAACAATATGGCTTGACCGTTGACAATGGCCGCGATAAAAATCGGGATCAAATGCCCATCAACGAATCCGCCAAAGCGTATGAAATCCACACTGGGCGGGAATCTTTTTTTAGTTACGTTCAACGGCAAAAATCTGCCCTGATGGCGTCACTTTCAGCGACCAAATCCTGGGATGATGTTCACCGGGTATTTTTTCGCTACGGCCTACATCTGAAACTAAAAGGTAATGGTCTGGTGATTCAGACGCTAGACGGCCAACACGCAATTAAGGCTAGCAGTCTGGATAGAATTTTGAGCAAGGCAAAATTAACGGCCAGCTTCGGCCAATTTACGCCCCCAGCCAACAACCAGTTACAAACCACAAAATCAGAGACGACCTACACCGCCGCGCCGCTCCAAAAAAATCTGAATAGCAACAAATTTTATCAAGAATACCAAACGGCACGGCAACAACTACAAGACGAACTGGACGCAATCCAAATACAAGACAGTAGGCTATTCAAAGCCCTCAACGATAAATGGGAAGAGACCCGAAAACGCTTCAAAAAAACTCCCATGTTGCGAAACGACCGCCGCCAGTTGATGGAAAAATTTAGCCAAAAACGTACCGCCGAATTTGAAGCGTTACGCAAACAGACAAAGCAAGCCCGTGAGGGCGCCCGCGCCAAATACCCGTTCAAATCTTGGATTGGGTATTTACAGCACTTGGCCGAGCAAGGCAACGAGACAGCCTTGACCGTCCTTCGCTCCAAGGAGCAAGAAAAATCATCTGGACAATACGGTGCCTCAAACCTGTCCACACATTTATTCGGAAAAATCAGCAGAAAACCGGATCCGAAAAAGTCTTTGGGCGTTTTCAGAAGTGGTAGGCGACCCCCGTCATAACTGTGTGTTGATCGTAGTCGTAGAGGTCGCTGTTGGAGCTGTTGTTGGAGTATTGATAATTGAGTTCAAAATTCCACCCATCGTCAGTGAGCGGCAAAGTGAAGCCGACCCCGGTGCGCAGACGATTATCTTCACGGTTGGCGACCTCAAACACAGTGGCCGGGCCATCGTAATCTTGGCTAAGATAGCTAATGAAGGGAGCGATGGTTATGTCGGCACTACTGGCGGTGAAGTTTTGGGGGACGTCGAAGGAGAACGCCAGCGAGGCCTCATAGCCATCGTAGGAGAAGTTTTCGAAATCGGCGGAGCCTTTAAGGTAGCGCCCGCCAATGGTGGCGTTGTGGCCATCGCCGAAGAAGAAACGAGCGTATTGTCCGGCGCTGAGGTAAGAGCCGTCGTAGCCGTCGTTGTCGGAATAGTTGCGGCGGTCATAGCTCGCCTCGGTGATGAGGTGAACTTTAGGCGTGGGCGCGAAAATAAAGGTGGCTTTGGGGCCCCAAGCGGCGATGTTTTGGTAGAAATCGTAATCAAATATTTCGCCTTTAAGGCGGAAATCAAACATGGTTTTGGTGCCGATGTGCCGAAAGCCCACGCTGGACGCGCCCCATTCTGACGAGCGTAAATGTAGGTCGTCCAGGTCGCTGTTGGTGTTATAACGGGCGAAGAAAGAGAAATCGCCCACCAACCACCAGGGGCTTGTTTCGCCCAAGCGGTAACCTAAGTCGACTTTGCCGCCCAAGTAAAGCGCGGCTGTTTCCACGGCGTCGGCATTGTTGAGGCGCACGTTCCAAGAGCCCAACAGAACATCGTTAGAGGCCGGGCCGCTGTTGGCGTTGCTGTCGTAAAGAAAGCCCATGCGCAAAGCGCCGGAGACGAAGAATCGGTCGCTTTTATTTTTGGCCCAATTTGATAAAAGGGCTTCGCGCTCTTGGGCCGAGAGGGTGGCGTCTTGGGCCAAAGTTGTTTGGGCGCCGTGGAGGTCTTGTTGTTGATGGCGGGTAAAGGCCAGTTCGCGCAACAATACGGTATTTTGGGGGAAAGCGACCACCAGGGATTCATAAATGTTTTCGGCTTCATCAGCGTGGCCCGACATAACAGCCGCCCGGGCAAGGCCCAAGGCCAGGCGCGCGTCGCGGGGGGTATCGCGTCTAAGACGGCTGAAAAGTTCGTAAGCTTGTTGGAACTTTTTTTGTTCTAACAAGGTGTAGCCTTCGGCGGCGGCTTGCTCAAGGGCGTTGACGGCCGCCGGGCTGTTTGCGCTCGGGGGCATTTGCCCTTGAGCCAAGCCAGTGAATGCACACAAACAAATGGCTGAAATGAAAACGATTTTTCCAAACATTATTCTTTTCCTTGTTGCTACAAATCTAAACTTGCCTATCAAGCCTGCCTCTCAAATGTGCCTAGTATTTAAGTTGTTTGTTGTTATTTGGTAGGGGGAAGGTTAGGGATCAGCGTGCCTGTAATATTATTGTTTAAATCACCACCTTGGATTTCTTCTGGGGTTATTGTAAATGTTCCTGTTTGGTTAGTCCCGGTCATATTCCATATGGTGATGTCGATATCTTTATCAAAACCTAAACCGGTGATAGTTCCAGCGGTACTATTAATTGTGAATTTTCCATTTTTCATTGTTCCGCTGCCATCTGTGGCGTTTACTCCAAGGAAACTGCCTGGGCCTTCAGTCGCACTCATGGACGCACCGGTTATCGTGCCATGTTTTACATCTATTGTGCCAAGGGAATAAGTGCCTGCCGCCAAAGCACCGCCATCATCATTCGCACCAGTGGTGAATGTTCCACCGACAATTGCGGTTATTGTATTTAGTTCGGCGTTGATGATGGAGAGCATACTGTCGGCGGCACTAGGCATTGTGTTCGCCTGAAGGCCTGTTGAATTCGCAATACCTTGCACTTGCAAAGATGAGGTTTTTTCAGTTGTCTTAGGGATGATAGTTTGGGTTGAGCTAACCCAGGCGTCGGTTGTTTGGTAGTAACTGCCATTAGTGCCAACTCCGGACGTAAGGGGAATGGCTTTTTCTGGATTGTAGAGGCCGGTGGGGAAGTGGTAGGTGTTGCCCTTGGCATCAACAATAGAATTATCTTCGGTGAGGCCTTTGACTTGTAATATCATGCTTCCGTCGGGGGGTAGCAGCGCAGCGGAATCGCCCTCACCGATGTAGCCCTGGGCGAAGCTTTCGTTGGCTCTGCTGGTGCTGGTGGCGGCGGTCTGGGTGTTCACGGCCGCTTTCTCCGAGTTTAAGTTCAGCAGTTCTTCTTTATCACTTAAAGTCATGTCGATTTCGAGACCCATCGACTCTCGGGGCCGCTCAAGGTCTATGTTGTATAGGGTTTGCTGCCCCCACGCCACATTAGAAGAGAGCAAAACTACCGAGAGGGCCAGAGCGGCCATTTTTGAGATATGTAATTTTTTCATTTGATAAACCCCTTGTTTTTATTTGAGTTTCCAGTGAAAACCCAAAACGAAATAGATAGTTATTAAGATTATAATTCTTAAGTGCTAATTTGGCACGATTCCAAAGCAAGCGCAAGGAGTTTCAAGGCGCTTTGCCTGCCTTTTTCACAAGAATTTGTTATCATTATTAGCTTAAGCTACAGGATATTGTGATGCTTTGGGCCGGGCATTCTTGCCCCTGCCTGCCTAAAGTAACTGCTCGGGAACGAAAGCGGCGTGTTTGAGGCGGAGGCAGGAGTAAAACCGCTAAGCTTGCCACGACCCGGACAAGTGGCGCGAGCTCCCGAGAAGGAGCTCTGGGCAGAGCAAGAAGACACGAACCGTTACCACGCAAGGCTGACGTTGGAGGACTGTTCCGTAGGAGGCCGAGGGGGCATCTTACTTTCGGATGCTGATGGCAAGCAACAACTCTCCAACAAAATCCGATAAAGATTTTTTCAATGCTATTTTTTGCGGGCATTTTAGCGGGTATGCTCAAATATTAGTAAAAAATACTCTATAAAATCAAGCTATTATGCGTCGATATATATTCCGAATGTGGCAAACCATAGAATACAAAGCAGCAGCCATTGAGCAATTCCGTAAAAAAGATTTACTGCAACGTAGCATTGAAGATGTGCATTCCGAAGCCGCCAATGCCGCTGAAATGAAAGCCGCCGCAAGTGGTAATCCTCTTATCCTCATGCAAGTGCAGTTAGCCAGTGATTTACGCAAGCTAGAGGCTTTATATTCACAGTACCAACGCTCACAGCACCGTATGCGTGATAGTTTGAAAATGCTTGCTTCAGCAGATGCACGTCTGGCAAAGCGTGAAGAAAACTATGCCTTGGATAGTGGTCATCGTGACAGCAATACCGACAAATACATGGATAGCGGCAAGGAGCGTATACGCTTGCACTTTTTTAGAGAGGGCAAAATTCACACAGATAAAGACAGTGAAACGCTCAAAGGCTTTATCGTAGATGGCGTAAAAGTAAGTAGATATTTACTCAATAATAGTATTTATAAATATCAACAAATACTTTTTAAAGTACAAAATACGCTTTAAAGGATATTTTTATTTACATAATAATTTTTATTCTAGTTCATTATTTTTATACCTTGCGTCGCTCCATATCACGTTTTATATCTTCATTCCAGTCTTCGGGAACATGGTTTGAAGTTCGGATGTGGCGGACAGCATTATTCAACACGTTAAAATTTAACATCGTTCCTACGGCATCGGCACAATATGTTTGCGCTCGATTTGCTGAAATCCCATAATGTTGCGCCGTTTCAATGGCATCAATATTTGCCCCTAAAAAGATAAATTCCCAGTTGAATGCATTTTTTTGCCGCTCAACAAGCTTTTTTACTTTCTTAGAAGAAAATTCCCTACTGGCGTTTTCTTCCCCATCGGTTATGATAATA
>CAYJIX010000026.1:0-28489 GCA_964370375.1 uncultured Desulfovibrionaceae bacterium
GTTTGTTTTGGGAAGTAGGCCATAGACCTTGGGATTTGTCAAGTTGTTTTTTTGGAGTTTTGGGAAGGTTGGGAAAATAGGAAGGATTGAAGGTTTTAGTTATGTTTGAGGAATGGTAAAAAAAATATTCGTCAATACACCGTAAAATCAGGTTGTGAGCCGGTAGCAAAATCAATTATTAAAAGACATAAATACTTACCACCTGTGCCCTTTAGTCACTGGTGGGAGCAGTGCACGAAAAAAAGGCAGTGACAAACAAAAAGGCAGTGGATTGCCACGTCGCTACGCTTGTGCCAGCAGTGGACGGTAGTCCACGCGTGGTGGTCCTAGCAATGACGTTGTGCAGTATGGGCCCTTACATGAACTATGGGCCTTCGCGCCCACAAACCAAAAAGCCCACAGCGTACATGTATACGCCGTGGGCTTTGTTGAACATGATGGGTTCGCGTCTGCCCTGACATCATTTTTTGCTAAACGTCAGGGCAGGGCTCTATTTTTTAGAATTCATACTTAAAGTTGGCAAAGATCATATGTCCTGTTTCGTTATCCGAAGCTTGGATCGTATAATCAAGGCCAAGGCTTACGCCGCTGGCTTCGTTGCTAAGCTCAAAGCCAAGGCCGCCGTTAAAGGCAAAGCCGTCCACATTGTCCATGGCCAGATGCAAGGTGTCCTGCACGCCAGTGAAGGCTGAGCTGGTTTGGGTTTCGGTATCGCCTGCTGCGGCAATAAAGCCCACATCTGCCTTAGGTGTGAACATCCAGCCATTGTCTGTGACAATATCTTTGCTAAAGGTTACGCCAACGGGGAAGACCCACAAGTTTTGATCTTCAACGCTGCTGTTGACCGCGGTGGTGTTGCCGCTTTGTGCATGGTAATCGTCAACAGACACGTGCATGAAACGCGCGCCTGCATGAGGTGTTACGTCCATGTACTTGGTATTAAAGGTGTATTCAAGGTTTAACCCTGCGCTGATGATCTGGCTTGACATGTCAGCGGAAAGGCCTCCCATAGCCATGGAAGTGGGCAAGCTTTGCGAAACTTTGTGGTCTGCTTCGCTGTAGCCAAAGTCCAAGGTTCCGACAAAATTGCCTTTTTGCAATGCGCCGTAAGCGGTCACGCCCCAGAAGTCAAAATCGTTATCTGTTGCATTGAAATCGCCCGTGCTTTCAGAATCGCCAGCGCCCACGTTCAAGGCAAGGCCGTAGCGTAAGGTTGTATCGTCTGCCACGGCGTGGGTGTAATCCATGCCAAGGGCGATACCGCCAAGGTTGCTGTCTGCGCCGTGGCTAAGGTTCCCTGCGCTAAAGCCGTCAGAATTGTTCCAGCGGTACAAGGGCATGAGCCACACGCCAAGGCCAAGCTTTTGTTCAATGTTTTGGCCTTCCACCGCGGGGGCTGCACCGTTTGCAGACATGACCACGGGTTTGCTGGCATTATCGCCCATATCGGTAAGGGAGTTACGCGCCACAACAGCACCTGTTGCTGCTTTAACGGCGTTCATGGCGTTTGCTGCCACATTTGCCGCCCCAGCGAGCTGTGCAGCGCCTTCAATGGTGGCAACCGACAGTTTGGGGTTAAGCAGGCCCATGCCGTAATCTTCTGAAAGGGCACGGGAAAGGAGCTGTCTGCCGCTAAAGACGCTATTGGTATCAATACCTGTGGCGTCTCTGGTCATGGTGTTCAAATAGTCGCCAGTTGCGGTTTGCATATAGGGGCCGTACATGGCAGGGTCAAAGATCACTTTAAGGGTGACTTCATACGCGCCTGTGGCAGCATCCCATGTGGCAGAATCTACTGATAAGGACGAGGAGCTAAGGGTCAGGTTGGTCAGGTTTTTCAAATCTTCGTTATAGCCCCAACCGCCATCGGTGACGCTTGAGCTGGCATTTGAGAAGCCGTCCATGACCGTGACAACTTGTCTGTCTTTACCATCCACAATGTGCAGTTTTGAGCTGGCATCCACGCTAAGGGTACCAACCGTAGCTGTTAAGGCCGCATTTGTGCCCACACCTGTTACATCGTTGGCATCCACCACCAGGAGTGAATTTGCGCCAAAGGTGGCCGTATTCACGCCATAGGCTTGGGCCACGTTTCTATCGGTAACAGTGCCGTCCACCGCCACAGCACCCAAGCTAGCGTCAAGGGTTTGCGGTTGTTTGATGAAGAGGGCGGCTGTTGTGGCACTTTGACCCCAAGTGATGCCGGAATCGTTAAAGGTTTGCTCTGCCCAAGCTGTATCCACATCGCCAAAGACCATAAAGGCGTTTTGGCCTGCAACAACCTTACCGTCAATGCCGTTGGTAAAGTTTTGATACACACCGGCGGAAGCCCCTTCAATGGACACGCCGTCAACCCATGCCGGATCGTGCAGGGCCGTGAGGCCGTTCAGCGTAACGTTTTTGGCAATAAGTATGGTGCGAAGCGTATCTAGGATTGAGCCAATGTCAAGGAAGCTTGTGGCATCGCCTATGAAGTTTTCAGTCATGCTTGTGCCGGGACGTATGGCAAGGAGGCCACCGCCTGTACTGCGCATGGTTTGTGCAGAGGATTGTTGCACATTCGTTGTGCCTGTGCCGTCGTTGCCAATGGTACCTTCTGCAAGGATGTTCAGGTGGCTTACGATACCTGAACCCGTATTGAAGCTTGATACCATTGTGCTTATGCCCTGAGCATTACCAAAGAAAGAAATGCCTGTTCCTGTGGTTGTAACGCTACCTTCAGACACAACGCCTGACGGGGTGATGCCGTCAGTAGCTTGCCCTGTTACGGTAAGCTGGCCACTGTCGTTGGTAACATCCCTTTGGCCTGTGGTGCTTTGCCTAATGGCACCAATAACAGCCACATGGCCCGGGGCCATATCCCCGGCTTGTACCGTGTTGTTGCGAAGGCTTGTATCCTGCCTTGCGCCAACGTCGCTCAAGGTGGCCTCGGTTGTTTCAGGCGTGACGTTTAATAAGGTGATGGAACCGCCTGTGCCATAGGCATTTTTGGCAGCTGTTTGTAAGGTTTGGTAATCTGTGTTGTAATCAAGGGTTGCTGCATCAAAGCCTGTGATGGTCACATTGCCGGCAAGGGTGTTACCGCTTGTGCCTGTGACCGTGGCAGAACTTGCCGTCACAATGCCTGCTGCGTTGCTGCCAATGGTGGCTTTATCCACAACAAGGGTTGTTCCTGCTACAGAGCTTAGGGCGGCAGCGTCAGCCGTTAAGCCCTTTGTTACATCAACGGTGCCGGCTTGAATGTTCAGCTGGCTTCCAGATTCTACGGTTACAGCCTCTGCAAAGGTAACGCTTGAAAGCGTGTTGGCAACGCCGCCTGATTTTACGGAAAGCGCGCCGTTAAAGTTTGTGCTGGCAACGCTTGCACTGCCAAGGTTTAAAAGGCCGCTTGTTTCAAGGCTGCCTTCATCCAGCAAGATGTTGCCGGTATTGTTGCCGGTAAGGGTTAAGGTGCTGGAAGCGGCAACAAAAGAAGCCGTTGAGGCATCATCGCTATTTTTTACAATACCTGCGGCAGTGACGTTTTGCCCATCAAGGGTGCCTGCCATGATATTATCAGTGCTAAACTGGTCGTTTTCCACAACCCAAGTTAAGGAATACAGGCCAGATAATGCCACACCGTCAAGGGTGAACGTGCCGGAGCTAGCCCCAACAATGCTTTGCCAATCGGTATTGGCTTGCAGTTTGGCATTGGCAGATTTGGTCATGGTGGTGAAGCCAATGTTTGCCAAAAGCACGGTGCCGTTGTTGTTCATGGTAGCGTCAGCAATGGTTCGTGAGCTATTGTCAAACGAACCGTCGCTGCCAATGCTGCCAAAGGCGTCTGCATCCACGGTCAGCTGTGCGCCTTGGGCCACATTGATTGTGGCTGCGCCTGCTGTTGTGGATAATGTTACGTTCGACGTGTCCATGGTTCCGGCTGAAACGCTCAGGGTGCCGCTTTTCACAGTCACATCAGCCCCTGCAACCCAGTCGCCGCCTGCAAGCTCAAAGCTGCCAACATCAATGGTTACAGCCTTGGTGTTGCTCATGCCATTTGTGGTTTTTAGTGAGCCGCCTAAGTTTATGGTTAAATCTGCTGTGTTGTTGGTGAAGCCTGCCGCCTCTAAGGTGCCGTTACCGGTGCTCATGTTTCCGCCGGCAAGGGCTACGGCAGACTGTACGGTGAGTGTCTTACCGAACTCAACAGAAACGCTGCCACCGTTGGTTAGGGCAAGGCTCGATACCGTCATATTTACAGAGGTATGGAATTGTGAACCTGTACCGTCAACCGTAATGCCGCCTTGGGCGTTGAAGGTCGTGCCTGGATCCACCTTGACCAAACCGCCGTTTTTGATTTCGATATCGCCGGCTATGGTCACATTGCCGATGATAGCGGCAATGGCACTTTCAGAACCCTGCTTATCCACAATCAAATCACCTTCTAGGGTGCCGCCTTGTGTGATAGTTGTGCTGTCAAACCCAAGGTACAATCCGCCTTGATTGACGGTGATGGAACCTTGGCTAAACGGAACAGGGCCATTGCCTGTAAGGTACAGGGTATGCCCTGGTGAATTGATGACAGAATCCTTGGACGTTGCCGTGCCTGTTCTGTTGTCAACGATGCCTGAAAAGACCGCGTTATCGGCATGCGTATAGGTGCCTGCACCTATGGGCGTGTTCGCGCCGGTGGCAGCAGGATCAAAGGAATCCAAGGTTTGGAAGATGCCGATACCGCTTACCGTAATTTGATCGGCATAGCTTGCATTGTTAAAGAGATGCTCGGCAATGGATGCCATAAGGGCGTTGTATTCGCTCTGATTGAGCAGGTCACCTGTGCCGCCGTAATTGTTCAGCACAAGCTGTGTTGCGTTGTTGCCGGTGATGGTGTCTTGTGCCACCTTGCTAGTATCAGCGGTAAAGGTTGCGGAGAAATCCGCCGCAATGCTGACGGAGCCAAAGTTTGCCATGTTGGCGGTAAGGGTATCGTTTGCAATGTCAAGGCTGGCATAGGAAGCGATATAGAGAGTACCTTCATCACCAAAGGTGATATCAGCACCTGTGGCAAATGTGCCGACTTCAAGCGATACGCTGCCCTTTTGCACGGTTAGCACGTCGGTTGTTGTCGTAACCTCTGTTGCATGGTTATTACCTATGCGCAATCGGCTTTCAGCATTGTTGATGGTAAGCGCGCCTTGTATGCTTGCTGCTCCGTTAGTAGCGATTACGAGATTACCGCCTGTAAGGGTTGCGCCGTTTGCGCCAAAATCAAAGCCATCAACAACCCAAATCTCTCCCCCATCGGCAATGCCAAAGCCTTGGCCCACTGTATTTGTGTTTACCGTAAGCGTGCCTTCCACATCCAAACTGCCGCTAGCTCCAATGGTCAGCTTGCCTGCCTCACCTGTGGCAGAAAATTGCGAGGCGTTAAGGGCATAATTATCGTTTAGGAGTAATATGGAGGTATATGCCCCACCTGTACTGTTATTGACCGTTACTGTTGACGTATCATCAAAGGAGAATGACGAGAGCGTTTTTAACTCCCCACCGTTTGCGATGTTCAAATGGGCATTGTTGGTTAAGGTAACAGCATCGCCGACTCTTTGTGCTACAATGCTATCTGAATCCACTGTAAGGGAGCTAGCGTTCACAGTAAGCGAACCGTTAAAGATTAAGGAGTCTTGGCTTTGCTCGGCAGAACCTAAGGTCAAGCTTGCGCCGTTTGAAACGGTAATACCTTGTTGGGTAAGATGGCTATTTGTATTGCCCCCTGCGCCATCCTGCCCGGTTAGGGTAAGGTTTACACCGGCCCCTGACACGGTGGACGCAGTATAGCCCGTAATGGAAGCAGCAACGGTATTGCCCGCATAGGTCAAATCGCCTGCACCGATGGTTTCGTTAGGCAGGTTAAAATTGCCTGCAACAGTAGATAAGGTAACGCCGCTTGCACTTACAAACGCATCGCTGATATCAATGGTACCGGTAAAGTATGAATCAAAAATATCGGTCTTCATTTCGTCAACGAGCGCGGTAATCGTGGCATCCGATGCGTAGGTGAAAGGGCTTGACGCATCATCCGTAAGCAATTCTAGGGTAACGCCTGCGCCGGTGGCATAGTTCACGAAACTTGCCACATTGGCATTGGCATCGTCAAAATAACTGCCTTGTGCTTGACTAAGGTCCACGATGCCAAAATCGCTCAATTTTGCGATAAGGGTGCTGTTATCAGCTAAATATACGTTGTCTGCTGTTGTGCTAAGGCCGGCACTCACGTCAAACTCTGCGCCCACTACCCGTAGATAGCCCCCTGCAAGGTGTAAAGGACTGTCCGTTGCCCATGTGCCGCTAACCCCTATCGAACCTGCTGTAATCGTGAGTTCCCCCTTCAGCATTTGGGTCGTGGCGTTGTCCTTATCATCGTTCAGGTTCAAGAAGCCCTTAAAGGTTGTAGGCGCATCAAGGGTAAGGCCATAGGTGTAAAGACTTCTTGAACTTAGATCAAGGGTGCCGCCCCCTGTAAGGGTTAAGGTTTTCAATACGCTAAAAGTATCACTCTCTCCCAAGGCGATTTTTCCGGCAACACCTGTACTGTCAGCGGTGATGGCAAAATCTGCCACGTCTAAGGTTAGATCATTCTGTACAGTAAAGCTGGAAGATTGCGAAATACTGGGGTCAGATCCTATAATAAGCTGCCCTGTATCGGCAAGGTTAAAATCTGCTACAATTACACTACCATTGGCTATGCTCACAACGCCCATATCCTTGATGTCAAGGGTTTCCATCACCTGAATGTAGGTGTTGGCGCCTGCCTCACCCACATGGATGGCACTTGCCTGTGTGGCGCCTGTCTCACCAACAGTGATATTGTTGGCCTCTAGGGAGCTGCCTGCAATGCCGTCCACATGGACCAAGGCGCCTTTTGTTAAGGTCATATCGCCATCGATGGTGACTTTCTTTCCTTGGTTTATGTACACGGTCGCCTGTTTGTGAGCATAGCTACTGTTGGAACTGTGCAGGGTAAGGTTGCCGTTAAGCGTTGTATTAGAGGCAACATTGCCCAAATACAGTTCAAATCCTTGCCCTGTGGCGTTTTCCGCCATATTGACGGTGAGTGAGCCTTGGGTAAGTGCTTTATTTGCCGTGCCTAGCCCTGTTAAGGAGAGCACGGTTTTTGTAGCATTGTTTGGGCCCACATTGACGATGGAATCTACCACACTTGCGTCATAGGGGTCAGCTGCAATGCCGCCAAAGGATACGAAAAGGCCTTTTTGGCTGGCGTTGAGGGTGCCTGCGCCAATGGTGGCCTCAGAGTAGTTTATATCCTCTGTAATGGTGCCAAGGGTGGCGTCGGAAAGGGTTCTGTAGCTGTTAAGGGTGATGATATCAACAAGGGTGCTATCACCGAATAAGGCCGTGGCTATGTTGTCTTTTAAGGTGGCAATGTCTGCATCTAACAAAATGCCGCCACTGTCGCTGTTCAAAACAAAGCTGGATAAGGCATTAGCCACAAGGTCGCCATCAACAGCACCTGTCGTGTAAAAGGTGAAATCATTAAGGCTTACCGTACCAAAATTTTCCATATTGGCGGTGAGCGTAACGTTGCTAAAATCAAAGCTGGAACCGCTGGTGCTGCTCAACATGCCATCAGCCCCAAAGGTGATGTCCTCAGTGGCGGTGAGGGTGGAATGGCTGGTACTCAGGCCAAGGACACCGTTTGTAATAACAAGGGGAACTTCGGTGGTAAGATCGCCTTCTGTCCGAAGGGCTCCGTCCCCATCAATGGTAAAGGTGCCGGGCGTGGAGGCATCAAGGGTGCCCCTCACGTACAAAGTTCCCGTTGTAACGGTGGTGTCCCCTGCAAGGGTTAATCCGTCGCGTACACCGATGCGTGCCCCGTCTATTAGGGAAATGGTGCCACTGTCTGTAAGGGTAATGGTAGCCTCTGACTGGAGAATAGAAGTTGCGTCAATAAAAATCTTGCCGTCTGTGGGGGCCGTCGCAAAATCAGCTGTGCTAAAGCTTACAGCGTTGATATAGTTAAGATTTCCGCCTACAAGATTCACTTGGCTGGTGTTAGAGCGAGTAAGGCTAGGGATCTCAAAATGCGAGTTCACCAGCAAATCAGCATTTTCATTCAGGGTAACGGTATGGGTGTCCGTATTGACTCTGGCAACCGTCACCAAGGTGCTGTTTTCACCGGTCACGGTGATGTCGCCGTCCACATATGTGAAAGATGGGGAATTTTCAGTGCCAAGGGTTACCTTTGCGCCGTTTGAAATGGTAAGCGGACCATTGGTCAGTTTTTGGTTTGTGTCGCCACCTGTTTCATCTTGCCCTGTTAAGGTAAGGTTGACGCCGGCACCTGTTATGGTGGAAGTGCCTGCTCTAATGGCGGCAAACACTGTTTCGCCAACATGATCTAACGTGCCTGCACCAATGGTGGCGGTGGATTTGTTATAGTCTTGGTCGATATTGTCTAAGCTGGCGGTGCTCCAAGTGGCATAACCATCAAAGGTAATGATGGAGGCAAGGGCGTCATTGCCCAACAGCTCTGTGGCGATTTCGCTTCTCAGGTTATCTATGACAGCATCGTCATGGATGACACCCCCACCGCCTACCATAAATTCAAGGCTGGACGTGTTATCGGCAATCACAGCACCCGCAAGGCCGGAGACAAGGCTAAAATTTTCCCCACTGGCAGCTGAAAAGTCCACGGTGCCAAAACTTGTTATCTGGGCTAGAATGTCGGCACCTGAAAAATCAATAGCGCTTGTGCTATCCACGCTCACGGTGTTTTGAAATGTTGTACGACCTGCATCCACATGCATAAGGCTGCCTGATTGTAGGGTAACAGGAGCTAGAAAATTAGTACCAACCCCTATGTTGACCTGGCCGCTTGTGACGGTGAGTGGCACAAATCCAATGCTGCCCGAAAATTCTTCACTGCCATGGGTTGTTTTGCCAAGGTTTAGGGTGGCGCTTGTCAGGTTTACAGCACTTGCACCGTACAAGGCGTTGTTCAGGTTCAAGGTATTGTGTGAGCCGTTGCCGTTGATGTTTACGGTGTAGGTAACGCCATCTCTTGCACGCACATTGTCGTTTAAGGTGTAGGAGCCACCGTTGTTAAGGGTAAAGTCTAGGGAGTAGCCTGGATTATTAAAAAAGATGGCGTTATAAGCCTTTGTTGTACCACCATCTTGGCTCGTATAGTTACCGGAAATGGTATAGGCTGCCCCGTCTGCAACAAAGCCAAGGCCTCGTGATGCAAAAATGGCACCGCCATCTGCTGTTACTCCATTATCTGCTATGGCGTAGTTGTTCAAAAAGTCTGCGCTGATGTTTTGAGTATCCCTACCTGCGTAAATGGCACCGCCTCGGGCAAGGCCGCTGTTCAGGTTTGTCACGCTATTGCCTGTGAAGGAGCCGCTGATGAAGGTTGCTGTGCCGCCATTTAAAAATAAAGCACCACCGCCGGCCAATCCGGACCCTGTTACTTCATGAGCATTACCGGAAAAATGCACGTTATCCAGCTGTAAGGTGGTGCCATCCCAAGCGCTAATGGCATTCGTTGTATTATTGATAAAGCTGGATGAAAAAACGTGGATTGATCCGCCTGTATCAGAACCTGCTATGGCGTAATCATTGCCCTCAAAAATACTGTTGTACACAACAACCGTACCGCTTTTGTTTGTTATGGCAGTGTTTGCATTTTTGATATACATATCAATGATATTGAGCGTGGCATCGGCGTTTTCAACCGTGAGGATGTTTTTGCCGGTAGCGTCAATGCTGTACAGTTTTGTGCCGTATTTTTTATTGTCATCTAAGGGCTCTGCCAAGGCATCGTCCAGATTGCCAAACATGGTCACGGTGCCATTATCGCTAAACATGGCATGTTCTACTGAGGATGAGGGGTAATCATCGGTTAGGGAGAATGTGCGAACCGTTTCGGCAGTGGGGTCATAGGTAATATTTGCTCCATTACCTTCAACGGCGATGCTCAAGGCAAAGTTGCCAGGTCCGAAAGTATTCAGACTGTAGGTGCCATCACCATAGGGAGTATACGCCTTCGTATTGCTAAAGGCATAGGAATAGGTCTGGTTTCCAGTTACACCTGTAAAGACAGAGGTAAGGGGCTCTAGCGAGCTGCTGATGCTGCTATCGAAAGCTCCCAAGACCCTATAGGCTATGGTGCTGCCTGCCTTCATTTCCCCACTTGCCGCTGTGATGGTGTCGCCTTTATTGTTTAATAAATCCACATCCACATACACGATAGAGCCGGATTCAGCTGTAAAGGTTTTTGTGGCGTCAAAATGTTCCTTGATATCGCCATCGGCAAAGGACAGGCTGCCGTTATTGACGATAAGGTCATTGCCTGTGACAGTGTCAAGCATGACAAAACCGTCGGTAGGGGCGAACATGGCGGCACCATCTGTATTGGTGACAGCGCCATTGATGTTCAGCGTGCCGTTGTTACCCGTAATGGCATCTTGCACGTCGATAATGCCCATGTAGACGCCTAGCATGCCGGCATTGAAGTTGACCGTGTGATTGTTATGAATGGCGTTGGAAACTACAGCACCTAAATCGTTGGTAGCTGTATTGCCGCTAAACAAGGTAAGGCCAGCTGCTGTGGGCGTTGCAGCTATAAAATTGATGGTGCCGGTATTAGCCACAGCACCGGCGAGGAGAGCCGAATTGCCCGTAAAGGTGCCGCGAAGGCTTTCTATAAAATTGCTATTATGTACAGCACCGGCTGTGTTGTTGGCGTTATTGTTCGTAAAAATGCCGCTAAGGTTTGTGATGACGCCGTTATTAAACACAGCACCGCCGAGGGAAGCCGAATTGTACGTAAAGGTGCCGCTAAGGTTTGTGATGACGGCGTTCTCGTTATTAAACACAGCACCGCCTTGGCCGCCACTATTGCTTGTAAAGATACCGCCAAGGTTTGTGATGACGGCGTCCTTGTAATTATGCACGGCACCGCCTTGGTTGCCACTATTGCTTGTAAAGATGCCGCTAAGGTTTGTTATCTCGGCAAGTGCGTCATTATACACGGCACCCCCGGCGTTAGTGACACCATGATTGCTTGTAAAAATACCGCTAAGGTTGTCAATGTTATGGGTATTATGCACAGCACCGCCGTAGTTTGCCGTATTGCCGGTAAAGATGCCGTCAAAAATTGTTATAATGCCTTCATTACGCACAGCACCGCCGTATTGTGCATAATTGCTGGTATAGGTTCCGCCAAGGTTTGTTATGGTGCCGTACTCGGCATTGAATACAGCACCGCCGTGTTGACTTGCCGCATTGGCGGTATAGGTTCCGCCAAGGCTTGTGATGGTGCCTATATTAAACACAGCACCGCCGTGTTCACTTGCCGTATTGCCCGTATACAAGCCGTTAAGGTTTGTTATGGAGCCGTTATTATACACAGCACCGCCGAGGGTTGCATTATTGCCGGTATAGGCGCCGTCAAGGTTTGTTATGGTGGCGCCATTAGTGTTACACACAGCACCGCCGTATTTGCTAGCCTTATTGGCGGTATAGGTGCCGCCAAGGTTTGTTATGGTGGCTATATTATACACAGCACCGCCATTGCCAATGGCTACATTGCCTATGAAGGCGGAATTGCTGATAGTATGGATGGTTCCGGATACATTGGCGATAGCCCCACCATTGAATGTCTCGCCAGATACATTAAGTAATACACGGTTATCAATGAAGGCAGAATGTGTGATGCTGTTGATGGTGTTGCCATCGTTTATCAGCGCGCCGCCGTTATCAGTAGTAGTGCTGCTCACAACGTTTGTGCTGATGTTGGCATCAGGGGTGGTTATACGGCTGTTGATGGAGGATATTGTGGCACCACCTGCATCCAGCACCTTAAAATACAAGTCTGGGCCATCAAGTCCGTCAGGAGTTTTGGTAATCACCCAAAAGGTGTAATCAGTTGCATCCCCAATGCTGATAGAGCTAAAGGCATGCTCACCTGTAACTATGGATGTGGTGCCTGTGATGATGCCTGACACAAGGTCAGCAACCGTGCCATAGGTTTGGTCAGGGCTTGCGGGGTTGCCTTTAAGCAACATACCATAGTCTGTCGTTGTGCCTGCACTGTCGGTGACAGAAAATTCCTTAATATAGGTCGAGGTTCCATCGTCCACCTCTATCAAATACGCATCTGTTGATAAGGGGAAATTGACGTTGGCTTCTGCCTGTCCTGATGACAGGGCAACACCGCCAAGGGTGAGCATACCTGCCACAACGAGCGAACCAAAGGTGTTCATCAGGTGACATTTTTTAAGGACAGCGCGATAACGATTGACAAGGTTGCCGATGGCGTTTTTGGTATGCAACATGATAGGCTCCTCAAGGTGAATGGTAAGGTATGTAGGTACAATAATACACGTATAATTACCGTTACCGTTACATGGATATGCTAGAAACGTCAACAGGTAAAAGCAGATAAAAGTAAAAAAAGGATTGATGGGGTAGGGGCGGGAAGATAAAAGGCAAAAAGGCAGGAAGGCAGGAAGGCAAAAAGGCAGGAAGGCAGAAGGCAAAAAGGCAGGAAGGCAGAATACATGGACTGCCACGTCCTCACTGCGCTTGTACCAGCAGTGGGCGGTAGCCCGCGCGTGGTGTTCGTCCTCGCAGTGACTTTGTAGCGCGAAAGCCTTTGTTCTATAAAAGGACGTTGTGGCACGGCAGTCTTGCACGGTAAACGTGACGTTGTGGCATGCCGGCTATAGCCTTTAACAGGAGCTGTCTCCAACACACTGTCACTGCGAGGAAGCCTGAGCGAAGCGAAGGGTGACGTGGCAGTCCATGCCTTCTGCCTTCCTGCCTTTCTGTACTCCACCTGTGCCCTTTTACCCTAAAGGGCACAGGTGGTTGCCTTATACTGCCCCGAACAAAGGCCCCATCATGAAGCCTCCATAAAGAATTGCCAAGGTTTAGCTTTTGTGGTAGTTTTAGCTTTGATGTGGGAAAGCAGGGTTTGAAAATGATAAGCTCTGAATAGCATAACATACTGTTAAAGTTTGCAAACGCCAAGATGAATACCCCTTTTTGGAGCTCAGGCAATGAGTCATAATATTACGCCACAAAAACCCATCCCTTTTGCCGATGCACTCATCAACACGCTCCCTTTACGCATTAGCTGCTGGAATAAAAACAAAGAACCCATTTATTGCACCGAATCGTTTTTGGAACTCTTTGGCCTTTTTTCGTGGGAAGAATTTCTTGCCTTTTATCAACTGTTATTACCGAAATATCAACCTAACGGTGAAGAATCGGTAAAAGTTTCGGCACAAAATATGGCCAAAGCCTTTGCCGAAGGCTCGCATCGCTATGAATTTTTGTATCAAGATATTAACGGCAATCCCATAGCAGCAGAAACCGTTGCCATGTGCATACAACATGAAGGCGAAGATATTCTTGCCTGTTATATCCGTGATTTACGCGAAAATAAGGGCCTTTTGCAGCGTGTGGATGAAACAGACGCCCAAGCGCAAATCATGTTGGATGCAACGCCTCTTGGCGTCAATTTTTGGGACAAAAACTTCAATACCATTGGTTGTAACCTTGAGGCTGTTCGGCTTTTTGGTATGAAGGATAAAGAGGAATATTTAGAGCATTTTCTTACGCTTTCTCCTGATTTTCAGCCTGACGGCACCCTTTCTGTGCTTGGATCCCACGAAAAATTGAGCGAAGCCTTTCGCTATGGCTATTGCCGTTTTGAATGGGTTTACAAACGCCTTGACGGGGAACATATCCCAACAGAAGTTACCCTTGTGCGCACAAAACATAAGGGAGAAGACGCTGTTGTAAGTTATATCAAGGATTTACGCGAATTTAAAGCCATGCTGCGCGAAATCGACGAAACAGAGCAAAATTTACGCCAAGCTAAAGAAATAGCAGAAAAAAACGCAAAGGTGAAAAGCGAATTTTTGGCCAACATGAGCCATGAAGTCAGAACACCCATGAACGGCATTATTGGACTTTTACACCTTTTGTCCAACACCGAACTGCGCGCCACACAGCAAAGCTATGTGCAAAAAATCATGTTTTCGGCCAATAATTTATTGCGCATTTTAAACGATATTTTAGACTTTTCTAAAATCGAATCAGGCAAGCTTGAAACAGAAAATATCCCCTTCACCTTAGATGAAGTGTGTGGCGAAATGTCCATGCTGTTTGAACCAAGGTTTGAAGAAAAAAACCTCACCTGCCACATTGACGCAGGAGCCATTGCACAAACAGTCATTTTGGGCGATCCCTTGCGCCTAAAACAGGTTCTTTTCAACCTTGTGAGCAACGCCATTAAATTTACCGAACAGGGCGAAATCAGGGTTGAAATTCAAAGCAACCCCCAAGAAGACCAATCAGATAACAAAATTCACTGCCTCTTTTCTGTAAAAGATTCTGGCATTGGCATGTCCCCTGATCAAGTAAGCCGCCTTTTTTCCGCCTTCACTCAGGCAGACAGCTCCATCACGCGCAAATACGGCGGCACAGGCCTTGGCCTTGCCATATCAAAACACCTTGTGGAAATGATGAACGGCAGCATATGGGTTGAAAGCGAGCAAGGGCAGGGCTCTACCTTTAAATTTACCGCTGTTTTTGAGCGCGCCACGGCAGAAGATATCGCAAACCACCATGAAAGCCACCCCGTTGCAGCACCACTACAAGAACAGGTTGAACGTCATGGGCACCTTTTGCTTGTGGAAGACAACGAAATAAACCAGCTTATTGCTGAGGAATTGTTGAGGTGTGTGGGCTATACCGTGGATACCGCCGTGCATGGGCAAGAAGCGCTTACCATGCTTGACGAGCGCGCCTATGACCTTGTGCTTATGGATATTCAAATGCCGGTTATGGATGGGCTTACCGCTGCCATGAAAATTCGCGAAAATCCTGCCTTTGCCGATTTGCCCATCATTGCCATGTCTGCTCATGCCATGACTAAGGATAAAGAAATCAGCCTAGAACACGGCATGAATGATCATATCACTAAACCTATCTCTCCTGATATTTTGTACAGCACCTTGGATGCGTGGCTAAAAAAATAGGCCACAAAAACCAACACTACGTACATCTGGACACTATCGCCGATTTAGGCTAATAGCATTACGAGTGTGGTTCTTCTACTCCTTCTTTATTCTCTTCTTCTAATCCGCGCTTTTTTTCAGGACATCCTTTTTTTACGAGCTGTTTTTGTAAATAACGTATATTTTGCAAATTTTTATCCCTAGGAGGGCGACATGGCGGTATCAGCACAGGTTCAAGCCGTTTTTGAAAAACTTCTTGCCGATGAAAACATCCAAAAAGCGTTGGCTTTTATTAAGCAGGATGAAGAGGCAACAAACACAGAACAAAAAGAAATGGCGCTTATATCAGGCGCGCCGTTTACCGAGCTTGAAATCCGCTCACCCATGTATCTGAAAAAATTACAAGATTATGGCCTTGCAGATTGTGCCATTGACGAAGTTGGCAATACCTTTGGCTATGTTTACGGAAATAAAGGCAAAAAAGCTCCGCTCGTCCTTATGGAAGGCCATTTGGACACGGTTTTCCCCATTGAAACGCCCCTTGCCATCACCGAAAAAGACGGCCGTATTTACTGCCCGGGCATTGGCGATGACACAGCTGCCCTTGCAACCTTGCTTTGCACCATTCGCGCTATTCGCCATGCCAACCTTAAACCTTGTGGAACCTTGATGCTTGGCGGAACCGTGGGAGAAGAAGCCCCTGGCCTTGCGCGCGGCGTTATCCACCTTATGGAAACTCGCAACGATATTGACGCCTACATTGCCATTGAAACCTGTTGGACATACCGCATCACCACAGGTGGCATTGCCTGTATCCGCTTTGAATGTACCTTCCGCGGCCCGGGAGGGCACAGCTGGATGGCCTATGGTTTGCCTTCGCCCCTAAATGCTGCCGGGCGCGCCATTGCCGCCATTGCTGACCTTGTACCGCCAAAAGACCCCAAAACCATTTGCAATGTGGGGCTGGTGCAGGGGGGAACGTCGGTCAATTCCATTGCCAACGAAACCACCATCCATATTGACGTGCGCTCAGTTAGCGAAGAAGAGCGCGATAAACTTGCCGCTACAATTGTTGACTGTATCGAAAAAGCTGTGGTAGCCGAAAATGCCGCCTTCCCGGAAGGGGACAGGGTAACAGTAAACGTGCGCCCCTATAACAGCAAACCCGGTGGGCAAACACCACACGATTCGCCCATTTCACAGGTCGCTTGGGCTGCTACCGAGGCCGTGGGCGTTGAACCGCGCCATTTACCCCCTTCAAGCACCAACGCAAACTTCCCCATTGCCAAAGGCATTCCGGCCCTTTGTATCGGGGCTGGCGGCGATGGCAGGGGCATGCATTCCTTGGAGGAATGGTATGACCCCACAGACCGCTACACGGGCGCGCAAAAATGCTTGCTCATGCTGTTTGCCTTAGCAGGGCTTGACGGGGTTACTGAGCCTTTGGTATAGCAGGCTGTTGAAAAAGCGCAATCTGCGTTGTCAGATTGCTTTTTTCTCGTTGCATGGACCATAAGAGTCCTATGCTTCCTCGAAAAAAATAATCTTCCTAGCATCTTACACTTTTTGAACAGCCTGTGGAAAGCTGATAGCCCCTAGGCTTTGGTTTTTGTAGTGAATACGTAAAAAAACGCAGGCTTTATTGGTTTATACCGTAAAATCATACCACGGTATGCACCAATATTGCTTGCGTATTATAAAACGAGGAGAGAGTGTTTATGAGTAGTCCATTGTTTGGAGCCTTGGTTTCCTTGGCGGTAACGGTATTTATTGTGCGCTTGTTGCTCAAGCATTTCCGTTCACAGTTCGTGCTGTTTTTTGGCGGTATTATCTTGCTGCTGACAGCCATCCTTATGGGGCATCCCGAAGCTATTTTACCAGCAAAACAAACAACAACAGGCTTTTGGGGCTTTGATATTTTTAAAGCCATCAGCAGCATCTTTTCATCACGCCTAGCCGGCCTTGGTCTTATCATCATGGCAGCGTCTGGCTATGCAAAGTACATGGATATCATCGGTGCCAGCTCGTACATGGCGCGCGTTATGACCAGCCCTTTGCAGCACCTTAAAGCACCCTATGTGGTGGTGGGCGCAAGCTATGCCATCGGGCAGTTCATCAATATTTTTGTGCCCAGCGCGTCTGGCCTTGCCATGCTGATGATGGTTACCGTATTCCCCGTTTTGATGCGCCTTGGCGTTAGCCGCCTTACCGCCGCATCACTTGTGGCAACAACAGGCTGTCTTGACCTTGGACCCGGTTCCGGTAACAGCGTGCTTGCCGCACAAAATTCCGGCATGGATATCATCACCTATTTTGCATCCTACCAAGTGCCCACCGCCATTGTGGTTGTGGCTGTTATTGCAGTGTTGCACTGGGCTGCTCAGCAATATTTTGACAAAAAAGAGCAGTTTGTCTTTAACGAAGCAGAACTTGACGCCGAAGAACAAAAGGCAACAGCTGAAACTCCTGTGCCCAAATACTACTTCTTCTTACCGTTATTGCCCCTCGTCTTGTTGCTCGTGTTCAGCCGCTTTGCCATTTCCACTATCAAGTTGAACGTGCCCACCGTTATGTTCTTCTCACTCTGTGTGGCCATGACTTGTGAATGTATCCGTAACAGAAATCACATCAAAAGCGTGTTTGATAAAGCCATTGGCTTTTTCGACGTCATGGGCTCACAGTGCGCACGCGTTATTTCGCTTATCGTTGCAGGTGAAACCTTCGCCCTTGGCCTTAAAGCCACAGGTACCGTGGACCTGCTTATCCAAAGCGCGCAAGGCATGGGCTTTGGCCCCATCGGTATGATGGTATTTATGACCTTGCTCATCTCGGTCTCTGCCGTCGTTATGGGTTCAGGCAACGCGCCGTTCTTTGCCTTTGCAGCACTTGCCCCCGGCATTGCAAAAGACATGGGCTTTAACGCCGTGCTTTTGCTCCTGCCCATGCAATTGGCCTCTGGTATCGCCAGAACCGTATCACCCATCACAGGCGTTATCGTGGCTGTGGCAGGCCTTTCCGGCTGCTCGCCCTTTGATATCGTGCGCCGTACTGCCATACCCATGGCGGGTGGTTTGATTACGACTATTATTATGGGTATCATTCTCGCATAACTCTCTTGGCTGAAAAAGGGTGATCTGCGGCGTCAGTTGGCGTATTTTTGTCGGGTCATGGGGGAAAGAACCCCACTCCCCTCCAAAAATCCACCACTTCCTTGCATCTCACCCTTTTTGAGCCAAGAGCAATTTTATACTGAAAAAGGGCGATCTGCGGCGTCAGTTGGCGTATTTTTGTCGGGTCATGGGGGAAAGAACCCCACTCCCCTCCAAAAATCCACCACTTCCTTGCATCTCACCCTTTTTGAGCCAAGAGAAGCTCTTGCTCACCAAGACTATATTGACACAAATGCCTCCTAAGCAGTAACGTTTAGGAGGCATTTGTTGTATTTGTAACAGGATCTAACATTCATTAAAAACTATTAAAGCTTTAATTACTTTTAAAAAAAAGGAACATATCATGGACTATACACTCTTGCTCAAAAACGGACATCTGGTGGATCCTCAAAATGGCCTTGACGGTATGTATGACCTTGCCATAGCAAACGGAAAAATTGCCGAGGTGGCTCCACACATAGCCCCCTACACAGCCCAAAACGTCATTGACGTGCAAGGGCTTTTGGTAACGCCGGGGCTCATCGATACCCACGTACACCTCGTGCGCCCCGAAAAAAACCTGTGTGCCTATGCCATGCTCCTTAAAGTGGGCGTGACCACAGCCCTTGATATGAGCGGCCCTGCAGAACAATATGCGTTAGAACAGCATAAAGCAGGGCGCGGCCTCACAAGCGCGTGTTTGCACGCCTTGCGCGAAGGCGTAGATACCCCCACAAACAACCCAAACCGCGCAGAAGTGGCAAAGGCCATTGATAACGCCCTAGCCCAAGGTGCCTTTGGCATTAAAATCATGGGCGGACACTATCCCTTTACCCCTGAAGCCACCAAGCTTATCATGGAAGAATGTCATAAACGCGACGTGTATGTGGCTATCCATGCAGGCACAACAGCCACAGGCAGCAATATTTTAGGCCTTGAAGAAGCCGTTGCCCTGGCAGACGGTGGCCCCTTGCACCTTGCTCACGTCAATTCCTATTGCCGTGGTCAAGTGGAAACACCGCTCACCGAAACCCAGCGCGCCCTTGATTGCCTTGTGGCCAACCCAAATATTTTTAGCGAATCCTATTTGTCCGTACTCAACGGCACTTCTGCCTCTTATGACGACGAAGGCATGGCGCGTAGCCGCGTGACCCGTACCTGTTTGCAGCGCAAAGGCTATTCTCCCGATAAAAAAGGCATTGAACAGGCCATTATTGATGGCTGGTGCCAAATTTATGCGCAAGTTGGCGACAGCACCCAGCACCTTGACCCCAAAGCAGGCCTTGAATACTGGAAACGTCTGCCAAAAGCCAATTGCTCCTTTGCCGTAAATGAACCTTCGGCCATGGTGGCCTGCTTGATTGCTCGCAAAGCTGACAACTCTTTTGTTGTGAACGCGGTCAGCACCGACGGCGGCGTTATTCCGCGCAATGTGATCATGCAAAACGGTCTTGCCCTTGTGCGTGCAGGCTATATCACCCTGCCTGACCTTGTGGCAAAGGCCACGTGCCATGCCGCTGCCATGCTCAAACTTTCCCAAAAAGGCCATTTGAGCGTTGGCGCAGACGCCGATGTCAGCGTATTTGACCAAAACGGCCAAGCCATACACTGCATCACAAACGGCGTGGTGCGCGTTGCAGGTTCTGTGTGCGTGGCCACAGGGCCGGGCGTGAGTATCCGTCATCAAGCAGTATAGCACAGCCTTAAAAATGTACGTAAGGAACGCATATGGAGTATTCAATTTTGCTCAAAAACGGCCATCTGGTGGATCCCCAAAATGGCCTTGACGGTGTGTATGACCTTGCCATAGCAAACGGAAAAATTGCCGAAGTGGCCCCAAGTATCGCGCCCTATA
This sequence comes from uncultured Desulfovibrionaceae bacterium, assembly GCA_964370375.1. GTDB lineage: Bacteria > Desulfobacterota > Desulfovibrionia > Desulfovibrionales > Desulfovibrionaceae > CAYJIX01. The sequence goes on from CAYJIX010000026.1 coordinate 20,040, forward strand.
CGGCTAAAAACGTCATTGACGTGCAAGGGCTTTTGGTAACGCCGGGGCTCATCGACACCCACGTACATCTGGTACGGCCCGAAAAAACCTTGTGCGCCTATGCCATGTTGCTCAAAGTGGGCGTGACCACAGCCCTTGATATGAGCGGGCCGGCAGAACAATATGTGTCAGAACAGCATAAAGCAGGGCGCGGCCTCACAAGCGCGTGTTTGCACGCCTTGCGCGAAGGCGTAGATACCCCCACAAACAACCCAAACCGCAACGAGGTGGAAAAGGCCATTGATAGCGCCCTTTCCCAAGGTGCCTTTGGCATTAAAATTTTGGGCGGACACTATCCCTTTACCCCTGAAGCCACCAAAATCATTATAGAAGAATGTCATAAACGCGGCGTATATGTGGCCATTCATGCAGGCACAACAGCCACAGGCAGCAATATCTTAGGCCTTGAAGAAGCCGTTGCCCTGGCAGAAGGTGGCCCCTTACACCTTGCCCACATCAATTCCTATTGCCGCGGTCAAGTGGAAACACCGCTCACCGAAACTCAGCGCGCTCTTGATTGCCTTGTGGCCAACCCAAACGTGGTTAGCGAATCCTATTTGTCCATGTTCAACGGTGTGCCCCTTGCATGCAATGACAAGGGCGTACCGCGTAGCCGTGCCACACGGCTTTGGCTTGAGCGTAAAAACTATAGCGCAGATGTGCAGGGCATGGAACAAGCCATTATTGACGGCTGGTGCCAGGTGTATGCGCAGGTGGGCGATTGCACTCGGCATCTTGACCCCCAAGCAGGCCTTGAATACTGGAAGCGCGTCCCCAATGCCAATGGCTCCTTTTACATAAACGAGCCTTCGTCCATGGTGGCCTGTTTGACTGCCCGTAAACCCGATAACTCTTTTGTTGTGAACGCGGTCAGCACCGACGGCGGCGCCATTCCGCGCAACGTGATCATGCAAAACGGCCTTGCCCTTGTGCGTGCAGGCTACATCACCCTGCCTGACCTTGTGGCAAAGGCCACGTGCCATGCCGCTGCCATGCTCAAACTTTCCCAAAAAGGCCATTTGAGCGTTGGCGCAGACGCCGATGTCAGCGTATTTGACCAAAACGGCCAAGCCATACACTGCATCACAAACGGCGTGGTGCGCGTTGCAGGTTCTGTGTGCGTGGCCACAGGGCCGGGCGTGAGTATCCGCCATAAAGAGGTATAAAATTGTGTGGTTTGCAGATGCTTAAAAGGCTCTGCGTCATCTTTAACCTAGCCTTGGAGGGCAATCATGACGCAACGCTCTTCACCTGATCAGCAACCCTTGCTAGTGGCGATTTTGCTTTTTAATGAAATAGAAGTCCTTGATTTTGCAGGGCCTTTTGAAGTCTTTTCCTTGGCGGTGCATGCCAATACAGACAACAAAGTCTGTAAGGTCATCACGTTAAGCGAAACAGGCTCTATGATTTCAGCACGAAACGGCCTTAAAGTGCAGCCGGATTATAGCATAGAAAACATGCCAAAAGTTGATATCCTTATTGTTCCCGGAGGATACGGCGCACGAGAAATAGAAGTCCACAACGCGCGGCTTATCAACTGGATAAAGGAAACATCCAAAAAAGTAAGCATCACAGCATCCGTATGCACCGGCGCATTTTTGCTGGCAAAAGCAGGACTTTTAGAGGGTAAACGCATAACAACCCATTGGGCATCGCTTGACCGCCTTGAACAAGAATTCCCCTCATCCTCTGTCATCCGTGGTGTAAAATTTGTGGATGAAGGCAGTATCATCACCTCCGGTGGCATTTCAGCAGGCATTACCATGTCGTTGCATTTGATAGGAAAGCTTGCAGGAGAGGGTGTTGCGACAGCTACTGCCAAGCGCATGGAATACGACCTCATAGGCGGCTGAAAAAGGGTGATATGCGGCGTCGGGCTCCTTTTTTGCTCCGGTCATTTATGTTTATAAACTCCGCTCCGCAAAAAAGTATCGCCCTCCTTGCCTCTCACCCTTTTTCAGCCGCCTATGCAAGATCTAGGCTGTTTGGGGAAAAGGCAAAACAAAACGGCATGGACGCTTAATCCATGCCGTTTTGTAAAACGCTTTCTTTCTTTCTTTCTTTCTTTCTTTCTTTTCTTCTAGCCCATTTGGCTCGATTGTTCTAGCAGCTGTTAGTTGGTGTCTACACGAGATGGATTTTTGCGTTATATCAAGAAAGATGAATGCGCTTTGAAGGAGACCGACCCGACGGGCGGCGAAGCCGTTCCCGTTAGGTGAGTCATCGAACCTTACGGGAATCGAGAGCAGAGATGTATTAGACATACGTGACTGAGAAAGCGCATGCAATCTGACGCAGAGATAACCAAAAAGACCCTTGTGTAGGCGCCAACTAAGCTTTTTTTACAATCTGCATGGTGCTAGTGGCGATTTCCAATTCCTCATTGGTAGGAATGATCAACACAGGCAATTTGCTGCCGGGTTTGCTCAATGACCGTGGTTTGGATGAGCGGATATCGTTTTCCACAAGGTCAATGTCAATGCCGAAAAAGCCCATGTCTTTGCAAACACCTGCGCGAACAAATTCATCGTTTTCGCCAATGCCGGCAGTAAAGACCAAGGCATCCACATGCCCAAGGGCTGCAAAGTACGAACCCACGCATTTTTTGATACGATAGTTGAACATATCAAGGGCCAATTTGGCCTTGGTGTCGCCTGCTGCAATGGCATCGTGCACATCGCGCATGTCGTTCATGCCGCAAATGCCTTTAAAGCCGGATTTTTTATTGAGCATGGTGTCAACTTCAGCGGCAGATATTTGCATTTTATCCATAAGTAACGGCACAATAGCCGGATCAATGCCGCCGCTCCTTGTGCCCATCATCAGGCCGTCAAGGGGCGTTGTGCCCATGCTGGTATCAACGCTTTGCCCACCGCGAACAGCTGTTACAGAACAGCCGTTGCCAAGGTGACATGTGATAAGGTTGATAGATTCCACAGGTTTTCCAAGAAATTCTGCGGCTTTTCGTGTGACATAGCGATGTGATGTCCCATGAAAGCCATAACGACGGATGGCGTATTGTTCATACACATCATAGGGAATGGGGTAAAGGTAGGCAAAATCTGGCATGGATTGGTGAAATTCTGTATCAAACACGCCAACATTGGGCACGCCAGGGAAAAGTTCTTCCGCCACTTCAATGCCTGCAAGGTTAGCAGGGTTGTGCAAGGGGGATAGCGGTGCGTATTCAAGGATCGTTTTTTTAACATCTTCATCAATAAGCACAGCTTGTTTGATGCGCTCGCCACCCATAACCACACGGTGCCCTACGGCGTGGACTTCCGCTGTGGAAGCAATCACACCTGTATCTGCTGCCACAAGGGCATCAACAACACATTTCATGCCTTCTACGTGGTTGGGAAAGGGGCGTTCTGTAATGATTTTTTGTTCTTTGTCGGTGCCCGGGGCAAGTTTGTGCACCATGCGGCCCATGGATTCGCCAATACGTTCCACAAGTCCTGAACACAAAACGTGTTCTTTTGTCATTTCAATAAGTTGATATTTAAAAGAAGAGCTACCGGCATTGATGACCAAAATATTCATACAACCACCTTTATAGGGTAAAAGAAAAATAAGAGCCTAAAGGCCGCCTAGTCTTGTAACACCGTTGATATCCATGAACCTTTTTTTACTATACGCGCTCAAACCGTGCAGAGCAAGGCTTTTTCTACGCGCGTTTGTTTACCATATAGTCCACAGCATGTGCAACGCCATGGTATAGGTGAACAATCCTAAAAATTGTTTCAGCCTATCTGTTGGCAAAACACTGGCAATACGCGCGCCCAAAGGCGCTACAAGCATGCTAGGAATAACCAAAGATACCAAGGCAGGAAGATACACATAACCTATGGCCCATGGGGGCAAAGCTTCGCTATGTGCCACTTCGCTGACAATATAGCCAAAGCTTCCGGCAAGGGCAATGGAAAAGCCTATGGCTGCCGCAGTGCCAATGGCTTGGCGAATGGGCACGTTACAAAAAGTCATAAAAGGCACAGTCATGGTGGCACCGCCAATGCCCACAAGGCTTGATATAACACCTACAAAACTGCCTATCAAAGATACCCATAAGGGTTTTGGCAAATGGCGTGAAGGTTTTGGCTTGTATTTGTACAGCATCTGCGTGCCCACAATGATCAAAAACACGACAAAAAATATTTTTAGCTCTTTGGTGGGTATGTAGCTTGCAATCATGGCGCCGCCAAAGGTGCCAATGATTATGCCGGGCGATATGGTTTTCCAGATGCTCCAGTCCACATGGCCGTGCATGTAATGGGCACGGACGCTTGATATGGAGGTGAACAATATACTGGCCATTGACGTGCCAAGGGCCATATGCTGGATGATATCTTCTGAAAATCCTTGCCAAGCAAACATCACGTTGAGCAACGGTACAATGATAACCCCACCGCCAAGGCCAAGCATGCCGGCTAAAAGCCCCACAAAAACACCGCAGATACAGTAAGATATTAGAATGGTTAACATGTTTTGTCCTTGCCGTGGTGTGTTGTTTGTGGTGTCGCTCTACACCATTTTGTTGCGTCAAACCTACGCCTGTCTTGACTACGCGTCAAGGCAGATTAAAAGGCAGAGGCAAGCAACTTAGGCGGGCAAAGTCAATAAACCAAGATAAGATGCAGCAAATACGCTTTTTTTATTGCTGCATGAAACGTTGGTGTTTTTAACGGTATGCTTGATTGCTAGCGTTACAATTTGCAACTATGACAAAAACCAAAAAAGAAAGATGTAAAAAAAGCCAAATTTTAGCTTTACTTTATTACGATTACCGTATACGGTTTTCGTATACAAATTGGATGAAGGGCTTCTGCACGTGTGCATAGTAAAGCAAGCGCAACGTTAGCGCAAAAAACAGGGAAAATTTGTGCAGGATTCATAATAAAGGAGAGCATATGGAACAGGCCGACAAAAAAGCCCTGCAAAGGGAGATTTTATTAGCTTTTTGGAAGATTCATATTTTGCATCACGCAACAGAGGGCCCCGTTGTGGGACAGTGGATGCTGAAAGAATTGCGGCATCACGGTTATGAGGTGAGCCCCGGAACGTTGTATCCTGTTTTACACCGTATGGAAAAGCTTGGCTGGTTGTACAGCGAGAGCGAAACCACGCACCCGCGGGCGCGGCAATCGTTTTACGCCACAGAAAAGGGTAAAGCCATGTTGGCTTTGGTAAAAAAACAATTGCAAGAACTTAAAACAGAACTATAAAAGGTAGAATGTACGATGGAATATGTAACCGTATTTGTAGTAGCCGTGTTTGTTTCGGGCTTGACGCTGTATTCAGGATTTGGGTTAGGCACCTTGCTTTTGCCGGCGTATGCTTTCTTTTTTTCACCGGAAATTGCTGTTATTGCAACGGCAGTGGTGCATTTTGCCAACAACATCTTTAAACTTGTTGTGGTGGGCAAAAATGCGGACAAAGCCCTGGTTATACAATTTGGTATTCCGGCCATTGTCGCAGCTTTTATTGGTGCAGGATTGTTAGGGTATGTGGCACATTTTGAAGAGCTTTTTCGCTATACATTAGGGCCTTTTGAGGCTGTTGTCACGCCTTTAAAGATCATCATTGCAATTTTAATGTTTTGCTTTGCCATGTTGGAACTTTTGCCCTTTTTGCGAGCTTGGAAGGTTGATAAAAAATACCTTGTCATTGGTGGCTTTCTTTCGGGATTTTTTGGAGGCTTTTCAGGGCATCAAGGGGCGTTGCGATCGGCTTTTTTAGCAAAGGTGGACATTTCTCCTCAAGCTTTTGTGGGCACCAATGCTTTTGTCGGTTTTTTGGTGGATTTGGCACGATTGCCGGTGTATGGTACGGCCCTTTGGATGACAGGGTTGTTCCATGTTCAGGATGCTGACATCTGGCCTATAGTAACGGTTGGGATTTTTGGAGCTTTTTTGGGCGTGCTTATGGGGAAACGGTTTTTGCATAAAGTGACCATGCACACGGTACAAACAATCACGGGAGCTTTTTTGCTTGGCATAGCAGTGGCTTTGGGGTTGGGAATACTATAGCTGATAACTTGGGCGCGCTTTTTTATTCCTCTGTTTTTTTTGCCTTTTTTGACGATTGTAAGCCCTTATTTGTTGGCGGTGTTATTGTATCGTTTTGTATGCTTTAGCACCTCTTGACGGCACATGAAAAATAGGCAAGTGTCACAAAAAACAAGGCCAAAGCAAGACGTTGTCACGACTTTGTCATTTTTTTTGCAACGCATTGGTATGCTGAGTTTTTTTGTGTTCTACCCTGTATGGTTTTGTGGGAAGGAGATATTCATGGCTTTTTCATTACCCCCTAGGCATAAAATAGCGCAGCACCCTTTGTGGAATCTTTTTTTGCTCACCTTAGGGGCGTTTGTGTATGCCTTGGGTGTTCAAGCGATCACGGTGTATCATGGCTTTGTTACGGGCGGAGCATACGGGACAGGCTTGCTTATCTGGTATGCCACAGATTTTCTGACGCCGTCCTTGTGGTTTGGTATCATCACCTTGCCGCTCTTTATCATTTCATGGTTTTGGATCAGCAAGGCGTTTTTTTTCTACAGTTTGTTTGGAAGTGTGGCCATCACGTTTTTTACATCAATAATAACGTTTGAAATTCCCATTGAAAACGATTTATATGCAGCTGTGGTTGGGGGCCTTTTGTGTGGTGCAGGCACGGGTATCCAATTGCGTTCTTTTGGGAGCGGTGGCGGGCTTGACCTTATTGGGGTTATCCTTAACCGCAAATGGAATATTGGTATAGGACGTTTTTCCATGTCATTTAACGGGGCCTTGTTTATAGCAGCCACGCTTATTTTACCATTAGATTTGATCATTGTTTCTTTTATTCAGATTTTTATCAGTGCCAATTCTATTGATTATGTGTTGCGGATGTTCAGCCAACGAAAAATGGTGTTCATCATATCGGAAAAAGGTGAAGAAATTGTGGATGCCATCATTGCCGAAGGGTATGCCGGCGCAACCTTGCTTAAAGGCAAGGGCGGTTATAGCGGAACACCGCGTGAAGTTGTTCTAACCGTGACCAACAACATCATGCTGCGTCAGTTGGAAAATGTTGTGTTTGAGGTGGACAGCAAGGCCTTTTTTGTCGTGGAAAATACCTTTTATGTTTCCGGAACACGTATTCCAAGAAAGTCCGTCATATGAGCAGCTTACGAGATTCTAAGTTGTGCTCACAGCTCCTTGAGCGTTTACAAAAAAGCCTTGATGGGCGGCCCTTTTGCTTTATGGAAGTGTGCGGAACCCACACGGTGGCCATTTTTCGTGACGGTTTGCGCTCGCTCTTGCCGCCAAATGTCAGGCATATAAGCGGCCCCGGGTGCCCTGTTTGTGTGACTCACGAGCGTGAAATTGCCACCATACTGGAACTTGCGGCAAAGCCTCAAGTTATTGTGGCAACCTTTGGTGATGTCATGCGTGTTCCCGGGCCAAACGGGCAAACCTTGCAACACGCTAAAGCAGCAGGGGCACAGGTGCGCGTTGTGTATTCTCCCTTGGATGTACTAGCACTTGCTAAAGCCAATCCTGACCATATGGTTGTTTTTCTGGGTATTGGATTTGAAACAACAGCCCCTACGGTGGCAGCCATGGTGTTGGCTGCTGAAAAAGAGCAATTGCACAATGTGACCGTGTATGCCTGTCATAAGCTGGTGCCGCCAGCCCTTAAAGCCTTGCTCAATGATCCGCAAAATGCCGTGGACGGCTTTTTATTGCCAGGGCACGTGTCCACAATCCTTGGGGTTGAGCCTTACACGTTCATTGCAGAAAAATATAATAAACCTGCGGTAATAGGGGGCTTTGAACCTGCGGACATTTTGAACGCCCTCTGCCTTATGGCAGAACAGCACCGCACTGGCAACATTTGTGTGGAAAACGCCTATCCGCGTGCTGTGCATGCTCAAGGCAATCCCAAAGCTAGGGAAGTGTTGTGGCAGGTTTTTCGCACGGTAGACGCCCATTGGCGCGGCCTTGGTTGCATTGGCGACAGCGGCCTTGCTTTTGCGCCTCGTTATGCTGCCTTTGACGCCTTAACGCGCCTTGACTGTGCAGAGTCAACCGCTTCAACCGTTACAGGCTGCCGCTGTGGCGCTGTATTGTGTGGTAAAATAACGCCCGATCAATGTCAGCTGTTTGGCAAAGCCTGTACCCCACAGCAGCCCGTGGGCCCGTGTATGGTGTCCACAGAAGGGAGCTGTGCAGCTTATTATATGTACGCGTTGTAATAGGTGCTACAAAAAAGCATAAAAAAAAACAGGCCAAAGCCTGTTTTTTTTGTGCTTTTTTACAACTATTGTTCGGATGCTTGTGCTTTTTATTTTGAATTATACAATCGTTACAAACCTTCATCTTGAGCAGACTATTTACAGTCCATTCAAAAATGGTAATAAATGAGGAAGA
>CAYJIX010000027.1:0-28227 GCA_964370375.1 uncultured Desulfovibrionaceae bacterium
TTGCCTTGTCATGAGGGGAATATCCCCTCCAAAAAGTATCCGCTTCCTACCATCCGGCATTTTTTGAACAGCCTGCCCTTAATAGTAATTGAAAAAGGGCTATATGAACTTCTCGTCTCCAACCCTTTTTGAACAGCCTGCATGGTATTTTGATAGGGAACAAAATGCAGCGTCAGTTCGTGTGTTTTGCCTTGTCATGAGGGGAATATCCCCTCCAAAAAGTATCCGCTTCCTACCATTCAACCTTTTTGAACAGCCTGATAAAAGCCCTTTATTCAAGAGGGCAAGGCTCAAAACGCAGGCTGTGTTCACGTTGTTGAAAACGAGCCACAGATGGCCCAAGCCACGCGCCTGTTAGGGCCCCTTCACCTTGGCAGGGAAGGAAAAGGCGCGCTCTAACACCGTCAGGCAAGGCAGGTTTATGGGGGGGTGCATGAAAAACAGCGTCAAAATATACAGGCAAGGAAGCTTGCTCGTTCATGCGTGTTTGCAAGCTCATGATGCGCGCGTCAGGATGGGCCCAACAAAGCGCGTCTTTATCAATCATATCATGAGCAATCCCAAAGGTAGGCGGCGTATCATACCAGATGATGCGCGACAGATCCTGCACTTGCAGGCTTTTTTGCAAACCATGCTCAGCATCGTCAAAAAGAACAAGGGGCATGTGCGCTTGTTCGGCCACAACGTGCAGCCATTGCTTTTGCGTAAGGCTTGCTATCTGGCTAACCCCTGTCAGTTCGGCAGCTGTGAGCAAGGCATTGGGAAAGGAGCCTTGCTCGGCTACGCGCACAAGCACAGGTTCACAATGAGCCAAGCGCGCCGCCATAAGAGCAGCGGCAAGACGTGTTGGTGCGGCAAAAGAAGAGCTTAATCCAAACAGGGCCCAAGGGTGCGGGCGCGCTGTTTGTTCGTGGGCAAAGCCTGCATCAGGCCAAAAATGATGTTGTATGCTAAGGCTTGCTTGTTCTTTATACACCGCATGAACAAGGGCCAAGGTGGTTTTGATCCACGCTCTGTACGGTGCAGGTGTTGCTTCATACGCTGCGGCCAAAAGCTCATCTTCAAGGGCGTATTCTTGCAAGCATGAGGGTAGCGTTGACATATTCATCCTATGCCGAAGCGGCAGGCTTATCAGGCTGCTGAAAAAGCGCAATCTGCGTTGTCAGATTACTTTTTTCTCGTTGTATGGACCATAGCCGGCTGTCTATTTGCGTACTTGCTCATGCTTTGCAAACGCAAACGGCTACGCCGCCCTTTGGGTAGCAAAAGTCCGTAGCTTACCTCGAAAAAAAATAATCTTCCTAGCATCTTGCACTTTTTGAACAGCCTGTGGAAAACTAATATCCTAAGGGTTTTTATCAATTTTTTTTACACAGACTTTTTCAACAGGTTTATGTGTTCAAAAAATGGCCCTCTACCCTTGCTGTACAAGAAAAGGCCTTATTCTAACGTTGGTTTGAATGCTTCTTGTTTTTTTACAGGATAACCTTGCGGCAGGCCAAGTCCAATTTTTTCACGCAGATAAAGTTTAGCAACTTCATGAATAAGCTGGGGACGCGTTAACGTATTGGCATAACCGTTATCAGCGATAACGCCTTGTATGGCTTTATCGTCAAGGCCGTCAACCTCGTCTTGACGGTTCACAAACGAGGCTGCAAGGGGGGCTAATTTTTGGCGCAACGCTGCGTCATCCAAGGCGTTAAGTTCGGCATAAAAGGCCTTGAGCTCATCAGGCGTTGGACGGCTTTTAGATTCCAAAATCCGTTTAAACGCGTTAAAAAAGCGTTGTAAGCCATTAAGAACATGTTCTTTTTTAACAACATTCATGCCTGACCAACCGGCATTGACCCATTTAAAGCTTACCATTTTGGTTTGTTTTGCGCCGGGTTCTTGTTCTATAAAAACGTTCACACTGGCAGACTGGTACAAATAGGTTTCAGCCCAGCCAAGCATGGGAATATTGGTGCCAATTTCAGGGCTATACACATACTGCCAATCGTTATCATTGCCCACAATCAAACCTTTAAAACCCACAGAGGATTTTTCGGGCATGCTTGAAACAGAAAACAGCACCGTGCGCCCTTCATAAGAGGTAAGAATGAGCATCCTGTTCAAATCATAGCTGTAATAACAGCCGCTTGATTCATCGGGCGTTGTTTCTTCATACTCAACACCGTGGGTTACGAGGGGTTGTTCAGGGGGGTATTTAGCGTCAAGAAAGGCTTTATAATCGACAAGGATAGGGCTATTAGGCCGCCATGAATTGATACGCACAGAAGAGGGGTACAAAATATCCTTTGGGATTTCAACATCCAAAAGATACATCACAATATCGCGCAACGGTAGGGCCAGATTGGCTGAAAAAATCGCATCTGTGCCCAAGTCTGCGGAAGACATTGTGGTTTCAGGAGTATGGCCACCGGATAGGCTGTAGGCCAAAATCGTATCCATAGCCATAGTATTGGGAGTGTTTTTAGACGATACGGCGTTTAGCATGTCTAAAAGGGCCGTATTTACCTCAGACGGCACCTTGGCAAGCAAAGGAGCAGGGGAAAAAAAGCACAGACATAGCAATGATATAAAAAAACACTTCAAACCTTTTTTGGAAGAAAGCATGAAAACCTCAATGAAAGTATACTGTTATATTTTATTAAATAAAAAGGGGATCAGCTGCGGCGCGCCCATGATCAAGCATCAATTTGATATATAGGACGGTATTTTCGTCCACAGGAATGATGGGAAACTGCAGTCCGCAGTCTCCGCACATGATGATTCCTGGTTGCGTGGGCGCAATAAGTGGATTTTTTCGTTCACAATTGGGACAAAGGTAGGCGAACAACAGTTCCATATCTGCAGGGGCCACAGGTTCCAACGGGCGTTTACCTTTGCTCATAACCACATCCTTTATTAAGAAGGGACATGCCGGTCATATCAGACGGGCAGGGCAGATGCATCAGCTCAAGGATCGTAGGCGCCACATCCGCAAGGCGCGGCACACGCTCGCGTTTTTCAGCTGTTTGCGGACTGGTTTCTTGCAACGTTGCGCACAGGGGCACGGGGTTGCCTTTTTGCAAAACGACCAAGGGCACTTGATTGCAGGTGTGGGCTGTATGGGGATTGTTGTCCTTGTCTAACATCTCTTCTGCATTGCCGTGGTCAGATGTCAGCACAAGGTTGCCTTGGGCGCGTTCAAGAGCTGCAAGAACCGGTTGTAGGCACGCATCAACTGCTTCAAGGGCTTTGATGGTGGCGTCAATTTTTCCCGTATGCCCCACCATGTCGGGATTGGCAAAATTGCACACAATAAGGCTGTACACGCCCGCATCAAGGGCTTCAATCAATTTTTCGGCAACGCTTTGCGCGCTCATGGCAGGCTTTTGGTCATAGGTTGCCACATCGCGCGGTGAATCAATGATGGCTCTGTCCTCCCCTGCAAAAACGTCTTCCCGTCCACCATTAAAAAAATAGGTCACATGGGCGTATTTTTCCGTTTCAGCAAGGCGTAATTGGCGCAAATGGGCCGCAGCAACAACTTCGCCCAAGGGATTGTTCACAGGCTCTTTGATAAAGGCCACGGGCAAGGTGAAATCAGCTTCATACTGGGTCATGGACGCAAGGTGCACATGGGGGCGCGCGCCACGTTCAAAAGCTGTAAACTCTTCAAGGTGAAAGGCTGATACAAGCTCACGCGCCCTGTCTGCCCGAAAGTTGAAAAAAAAGACGCCATCGCCTGATCGCACACACACATCATGAGCTTGACCCAAAAGGTGCGGTGGCAAAAATTCGTCGGTCGCGCCTTGCGCATAGGCTTCTTCAATAGAGCGTACTGCGCTTTTTGTTGGCGTGCCTTGCCCGTGCACAAGCATGTCAAAGGCAACTTTGACCCTGTCCCAGCGTTTGTCGCGGTCCATGGCGTAAAACCTGCCGATAAACGAGCCTAAACGCCCGCCATAAGCCTCTAAAAACGTTTCAGCCTCTGCTAAAAAATCCTTACCCGACGTGGGGGATGTGTCGCGCCCATCCATAAAAGCATGCAAAATAACAGGCACATTGTGTTCGTGCGCGGCCGCTATAAGGGCTTTTATATGGTTCATGTGGCTATGCACACCGCCATCAGACAAAAGCCCCATAAGGTGAAGACGCCCACAGGTTTTTTTTATGTTGTTCAACAAATCTGTCAGCGTATGGTTTTGGACCAATTCCCCTGAGGCTGCGGCAAGGTCAATGCGAGTTATGTCCTGATAGACAACGCGCCCTGCGCCAAGGTTTGTATGCCCAACTTCCGAATTGCCCATAAGCTTATCAGGAAGCCCCACAGCAAAGCCGGATGCTTCGATATTGATCCGTTCAGGCAGGGCCAAGAGCTTGTTCAACAAAGGGGTATGGGCCAAAGAAACAGCATTGCCAACACTTGCTGGTGCCACGCCATAACCGTCAAGAATCAATAAAAGAGTGGGAGCTGCTTGCATGGACATTCCTATTCATCTGAATAAGAAGCACGTTCGTCATCAAAATCTGCGGCAAAGCCGTCGTGCACAACGGGAGCCTGCTTTAATAGGCCCTCGATATTAAACAATTCTCTAGTATCTTGCTGAAAAATGTGGATGATAATGTCATTACAGTCCACTAAGATCCATTGGCCCACATCAAAGCCTTCAAAACGGAAAAATTCATAACCTTCATCGGTGCAGATTTTGGCAAGCCCTTCAGCTAAGCTTCTGGCGTGACGCATGGATGAGGACGTGGCTATCAGCACCATATCCATATAGCTGGAACGTGTGCGTACATCAATGCTTACAACGTCACGCGCTTTATTTTCTTCAAGCCATTTGACCATGGTGTCGGCTTTTTGTTCGACAGGAACTGTGGAAAAACGACGATTTCTTATAAGCCCGGGCCGCTCATTGGAAGCATTGGGTGATGGTATGGTAGTTGTTTTCATAAGGTCTTTCATACTTGATTTTGTAACAATAGGCAATGGCCCTATACTTTGTTTTTTTGCGAAAACATATCGGGCAAATCCAAGGTTTTGTAGCAGCCATAGGCGCAAGTTTTTCCGTCATATTGTGCCTGTCACGGCCTTTTGAACAAGGGATTGTAGTCCCGTTTGTACAAAGGCTTTTGGGCATTTTTTATCCCTGCCTTTTTGTTTTTGTACATGACAAAACCATGAAAAAAACACCAAAAATAAAAAAAATCCTCTGTGCGGCTTGACCTCTGCAAGGAAGTGGGGCACACAAAAAGAGCTTGACGTTGCATGACTGTATGTGCTGTTGTAAAATGATTACGGCGCACGCATGAATCGTTTTTAAGCAGTTTTTTTTTACGTGTCGAAACATTGTACAATCGGCAAAAAGCGACACATAGCCAACTCATTTATTCACGAGGCCTTCATGATTTTTGATATTGAAAAAGAGACCTTGCCACGAGAAGAACTCGAAGCCCTTCAACTGCGCCGCTTGCAAGAACTTTGCAGGCGCGTCTATGCCAACGTGCCCCATTATCAGTCGCGCTTTGACGCTTGCAGGGTCACACCGTCAGACATACGCTCTTTGGCTGACATCACAAAGCTCCCTTTTACGGAAAAGCAGGATCTGCGCGACAACTACCCCTACGGCCTTTTTGCCGTACCGCGCGAAAATATTGTGCGTTTGCATGCATCAAGCGGCACCACAGGCAAAGCCACGGTGGTTGGCTACACACGGCGCGACCTTGACAATTGGGCAAACCTTGCGGCGCGCTGCCTTGCCATGGCAGGGGCAAACACCAGCGACTTTATCCATAATGCCTACGGATACGGCCTTTTTACAGGGGGCCTTGGGGTGCATTACGGAGCAGAAAAACTTGGTGCCACGGTCATTCCCATGTCAGGTGGCGCAACGCGCAGGCAGGTACAGCTCATGCACGATTTTGGCGCAACAGTGTTGACCTGCACGCCGTCCTATGCCCTTCATTTGTACGAGGCAGGGCAGGAAGCAGACATTGATATTCGCGCCTTGCCGTTGCGCATTGGGATCTTTGGTGCTGAACCGTGGACAGAGGAAATGCGCCGCGACATTGAAGCCAAAATGGGCATTGATGCCGTGAACATTTATGGCCTTTCAGAAATCATGGGCCCGGGCGTTGCCATGGAATGTGCCATTGCCAAAGAAGGCATGCACCTTTTTGAGGATCATTTTTACCCTGAAATCATCGACCCCGTCACTGGTCAGGTTTTACCGGAAGGCGAGCAGGGCGAGCTTGTCATCACAACCTTAACCAAGGAAGGGATCCCCCTTATCCGTTACCGCACGCGTGATATTACGACCTTAAACTACACTCCTTGCCGTTGCGGACGCACCCATGTACGCATTGGACGCATTAAAGGCAGGAGCGATGACATGCTGATCATCCGCGGTGTGAACGTGTACCCGTCACAGATTGAAAGCATTTTGCTTGAAAGTGAAGGAGTAACGCCTCACTATCAAATCCTGCTCAGCCGCGAAAACAACCTCGACCACCTTGAAGTGCAGGTTGAAATTTCCGCAGAAACCCTTTCAGACGCCATTAAAAACTTGCAAAAACGCGAAGCCAGAATCCAAAAAGCCATTAAGGAATTCCTTGGCGTTTCGGCAAAAGTGCGCCTTGTGGAGCCCCATTCCATCAAACGCTCAGAAGGTAAAGCCCAGCGCATTATTGACAATCGTTAGTACCTGTTTAACAATGGCTAAACTAAAGACAATCAAAGCCCAACACCTAGCCGATTGCTGCAAACATTCATTGGGCGAAAGTTTCAATTTTTACTACACCATAAGCCGCTTTTATGCGGCTTATCAACCAACACATTGAGGTGACTATGTTTGATTTTTCCATCAATGAACGCGGTCTTGAGCATGCCGTTCAACGGGCCTGTGAAAAAAACATTGTGATCCCAACCTTTGCCCAAATGCGCAATCCTGACCTTATCCCACAACAGGTGAAGGACAAATTACGCACTGTGGGCCTTTGGGATCTTGACCCTGTAAACTTGTTCCGCATCACTTGGAAAAACGAACCAAAAGCCATGGGCGGCGGTTATGGCGGTGTCAACTATCTTGTCATTCCGCCTGAACTTTCCGGTATAAAAGCCCGTATTGTGGTTTTGCTTGGCAAATGGTTCCCCACAGGCACCCATAAAGTGGGCGCGGCCTTTGGCTGCCTTGCACCACGCCTTGTAACAGGCCAATTTGACCCCACCACACAAAAGGCTGCTTGGCCTTCCACAGGTAACTATTGCCGCGGTGGTGCTTATGATTCGGCCCTGCTTGGTTGTGCCTCCATTGCCATCTTGCCCGAAGGCATGAGCCGTGAACGCTTTGAGTGGCTGGAAAAAGTCGCAGGCGAAGTCATCAAAACTCCGGGCTGCGAATCCAATGTAAAAGAAATTTTTGACACCTGCTGGGAACTTCGCAAATCTGGTGATGATATTGTTATCTTTAACCAATTTGAAGAATTCGGCAACTATCTGTGGCATTACAACGTCACAGGTCAAGCCATCGAAGAGGTGCTTTTGCCCCTGGCCACAGGCCCAAGGTCAACACGCCACATCAAGGGCATCATCATGTCCACAGGTTCAGGCGGCACCATTGCTGCCGGCGATTACATCAAACACAAATACCCCTGGGCTAAAATCGGCGCGGCAGAAGCATTGCAATGCCCAACCCTTTTGCTGAACGGCTTTGGCGACCACCGCATCGAAGGCATTGGCGACAAGCACGTGCCCTGGATCCACAATGTCAAAAATACCGACATGGTCATTGCCGTTGACGATGAAGCACCCATGAACTGCATCCGTCTGGCCAACGAGGAAGCCGGCAAAGACTTCCTTGAAAAACAAGGACTTGACCCCAAATTCATTGATTCTCTCGATCAGCTTGGCATTTCCGGCTGGGCCAACGTGCTTGCTGCCATCAAATTTGCCAAACATTACGAGCTTGGCAGCGACGATATCGTATGTACCGTTGCCACAGATTCCATGGAAATGTACCAAAGCCGTCTTGAAGAATTGAACGAATCCAAAGGTGCCTTTACCCCCACTGACGCTGCTATCGCCCTTGAACGCTATGTGTTCGGACAGCACACAGCCGACCTTGAGGAGCTTTCTTTTACAGCCAGAAAGCGCGTGCATAACCTTAAATACTACACATGGATTGAACAGCAAGGCAGAACCTATACAGAAATCTGCCAGCAATGGGAATCTGACGCCTATTGGGAAGATATCCCGCCTGCCATGGGCAAGATTGACGAGCTTATCACACGCTTTAATGCTATGGTGGAAGCCAGAAACAAAGCGTAAGACAGCCCCAAAAGGGCTGTATGGGGTGTCAGCTGGACAATGTTAAGAATGATTAGTGGTTAGTGGCTAGTGGTTAGTGATTAGCTAGATTGTGTATCCGCTCTTTAGTTGGATATGTGGAGCGTAGCCTCCTAGCAAAACTGACCACTAGTCACTATCCTCTCCTCTTCCTACCATCCAACCCTTTTTGAACGCCCTTTCAAAGTTCGTGATTGCTTTTATTCGTGGCTCATGATTAGTGGTTAGCGTTTAGTGGCTAGTTATTAGCTAGACTGTGTATCCGCTCTTTAGTTGGATATGTGGAGCGTAGCCTCCTTGCAAAACTGACCACTACTGACTGCTCACTACTCACCACCAACTCCACGGCCTGTCCCAAAAACGGCAAGCTGTTTGAACATTCACAACCACAGGCTATAGAATGTCAGACTCACCACGCACATTCATTATCCCCACATTGACCGTGTTGCTGCAACCGGAAGAAACAACCATTGTTATTGATCGGCACAAGGTCAAAACCGTAGGGAATCTGCTCAAACACCTTGGACTGCGCCAGGGCACAGCCCTTGTGGCGCGTGGCCAAACCTTACTCACGCCTGACCAGCCAACCTTGCCCTATGACAATTTGTTGGTACGCAAGGTTGTTTCAAGCGGTTAGGCTGTGTTTTTTGCTTGCAGCTTCTTTTATGATTCTTGCAATGTTGTTGCACGTTTGATGGTTGCATAAGCTCGTCATGCGGATTGTGTGGCGTTACCTTTCTGCTATTGAAAACTGCAAAAAGCTACTTGCTGACATGATTTTTGGATACTTCAAATCAAGCGATAAAAAATGCTTATCGCCGCTGATAATGACATCAACACAGGCTGCAAGGGCAACATTGAGAATAGGCTGATCTTTTGGGTCAGGCATGGCTATATTGATAACTATTTCTTGTGCAGGCTTGAAACATTCGTAAGCTAGACCATCTAGTAAAGCGTCGAATGCTGGCAACAAGCCTAAACGTTTCGCTGTATAACTTCGTAAAGTTCAGATACAATATGCTCACATAGCACCAATTCATGCTCCATGATAACATGTGAGAGTACCTTGGCAGGAACAGAATTGGGAAAAAGCAGAGCAGAAATAAATATATTGGTATCCACCATAATACGCATAGCCTAGCCATCTGCCCCGTAGCGTACCGCATTTACAAGGTTTTGTACGTCATCATCATTTTTCACATCAATGGCTTTAGCAACGCCGCTAAACGCTTCTTGCGCTTTTTGTAATGCCATAAGCGAGGCATTTCCAAGAACAATATGCCCCCTATACTCCATAAAAAGGAGCTTATCACCTGCTTTTAGTGAAAGCTTTTTACGGATTTCCATAGGAACTGTCACTTGGCCATTGGCAGATATTTTTGCAAGATTCATACACCCCCCTCAAGAATTCTTGAGATTCCATGTTTTTTTATATACGCATTATACGGAATATGTCAAAGGGAAAGACAGCGAAGAAAATAACTAACAGACAGGTCTTTTTCTAAGCCCTTGCCCTTTATGTTTTCTTTTTGCCTCTTTCCTTTTGCGCAAGGTTTGGGTAAGGTACCCAAACGAGGGAAGGAATGAGCGCCGCATGTCACATGTGGCCTTTCTCCCCTAACGCCAACAACGTGAAGGAGAGGTTATATGCGTGAGATTCATGTTTCAGCCGTCACAGACATGGTGGCCAAATTGGCTATTGATGCGTGTTGTCTGTTGCCGGATGATTTTTTTGCCATGTTGCGCGATTGCGCGGCAAACGAGCCTTCGCCCACAGGCAAGGATGTGCTTGAACAGCTCATCGAAAACGCCACCATTGCCAAGGAAGAAATGGTTCCCATTTGCCAAGACACGGGCCTTGCCGTTGTCTTTGCCGATATTGGGCAGGACGTGCATTTTGTGGGTGGTTCGTTTGAAGAAGCTGTCAATAAAGGCGTTGCCAAAGGCTATAAAGATGGCTATTTGCGCAAATCCTCTGTGGCAGAACCTTTATTTGAACGCAAAAACACAGGCGACAACACGCCTGCCATCATTCATATTCGCCTTATCCCTGGGGATGCGGTGCATTTAAAAGTTGCGCCCAAAGGTTTTGGCAGCGAAAACAAAAGCGCGGTAAAAATGCTTGTGCCTGCAGATGGCATTGCAGGGGTGAAGCAATTTGTCGTTGAAACTGTCAAAAAAGCAGGATCAAGCCCGTGTCCGCCCACAGTTGTCGGCGTTGGCGTTGGTGGCACTATGGAAGTGGCAGCTTTATGCGCCAAACGTGCTGCCGCTCGTGACGCTTCAAGCGCGAATGCCGATGCTCGTTATGCGCAGCTTGAAAATGAACTTCTTGAATCCATCAACAAATTGGGCATTGGGCCGCAAGGGCTTGGCGGAAAAACCACGTCGTTTGCCGTGAATGTCGAATACGCTGCCACACATATTGCAGGCTTACCTGTGGCGGTCAACATCAACTGTCATGCGGCACGCCATGCCGAAGCCACATTATAGGGGGTTATTATGTCTGCTATTTCTCTTACCACTCCCTTAAATAAGGATGCTATCAAAAAATTACGCGTTGGCGATCGCGTCTTGTTGACAGGCACCATTTATGCTGCTCGCGACGCTGCCCATAAAATCATGGTGGAAGCTTTGGACCGCGGCGAAACCTTGCCCGTGGATTTGACCGACCAATTGGTCTATTATGTTGGCCCGTCACCTGCAAAGCCCGGAACCCCTATTGGGTCAGCCGGCCCCACCACAGCAGGGCGCATGGATGCGTACACACCGCGCCTGCTTGACCTTGGACTTGGCGGCATGATCGCCAAAGGCAGCCGCTCACAAGCTGTAAAAGATTCCATGAAAGCCAATACTGCCGTGTACTTTGCAGCCACAGGCGGCGCCGGTGCGCTCCTTGCCAAACGTATCAAAAGCTATGACGTTTTAGCCTATGGCGAACTTGGGCCCGAAGCCTTGGCTGCCATGCATGTGGAAGATTTTCCCGTGGTTGTGGTTGGCGATTGTTATGGCGGCGATCTGTACGAAGAAGGCGTGAAAGAATACGCTGAAGTGTAAGGATTGACAAAACAGCGTATTAGTTTTTACCCTAATATGCTGACATAACTACCAGTATCAGTTGGCTAAAGTGTTTGCTTTAGCCAACTTTTTTACTTTAGAAGGGGAATGAAGGATGATACATACCGTACTATGATGTACTTTATATTTATAATACCCTGTAATAATCTATAAAAATAGATTTACTTCATACTTAAACCAACTAAAAAGCCAACACAAATAACATTTTTTATAGGGACATGTGGTACTACATTGGGCAGGTTTCATGAGAGTGGTGCAGGGAGTGAGCTAGCTCAATTTTTAGCGTACATATTACGAGCTTGACAAGGTAAGGAAGAATCCTTACTTTTTCCTAAAGGAGTATATATGCAAAACATTCAAAATATTGCAACCGTCACCAGTAAAGGGCAAATTACCTTACCCAAGGTGGTACGGCAAGCGCTAGATTTAGATGTGGGCAGTCAGGTTGCTTTTACCTTTACAGGAAGTTCCATTGTTGTAAGTCGTCTTGAGAATGAAGAGCATCACGACCCTGCCATTCAAGGTTTTTTGAACGTCCTTGAGAGCGATATAAAGCAAGGACAACATGTTCAAGCCTTGCCTGTTGATTTGATGACGTCCATGCAGAACGCTATCATTGATGAAGATATCGAAAGCCTTGAAATTGATGGCGAGGTGAGCTTGTAATGGCAAAAACAAGCGCACACAAGCAAGCATCAGAAAATAGCGCTGGTAAAGTTAATGGTTGGACATTACTTGCGCACGATTGCTTTCTAGAGCAATTACATAAACTCAAAGCAGCCGCTGACCGTGCTTATGAAGGCAACCCTGCAGGGGCGGCAAGCAATGCCAGCGTAAAACTTTTTCAAGCAGTCAGTTCGCTTGTTATAAAAAATATCCCAGAAGACCCTTCTCGTGCAAAATATCGGCAAGGTAGAACGCTTGGGAAAGAACACACCCTCTGGCGCCGGGCTAAAATCGGCCGACGCTTTCGCCTTTTCTTCCGCTATGACTCCGCTTCAAAAATAATCATCTACGCTTGGCTCAATGATGAATCAAGCTTACGCTCTGCAGCAAGTAATACCGACCCGTATGCCATCTTCCAGAAAATGCTAAATCGGGGCAATCCGCCAAATAGCTGGGATGAATTACTTACTGAGGCTAGGAAAACCTTACTTTTTTGATACGTTACATAGGTCTTAATATCAGCCAACAAACATGCCTAAAAGTAAGTAAATCGACTTCATTGGACTACATGAAACCTACAAACCATGCCCCTCAAAAAATTACGCCTCATTTCCCGCCGGAAAAGGCAGCGCGCTTTGCTTCAAGGTCTGCAACTTCTTGTTCAAGCACAGCAAGCTTTTCAAACAAGGTTTCGCTTGTGTCCTGTACTTCTTTAAAACGTTTGAGCAGGCTTGTTGCCTTTTGGTTATCGGCGTACACGTCTGGGTCTGCCAATTGGGCTTCAAGGTTGCCTTGCTCCTCGAGTAAAAGAGCCAGTTCTTGCTCTAACTTACGACATTTTTCCTGCTTTGGGCGTAACTCTTTATAAATGATATTGCGCTGTTCTGCTTGTTCGCGTTTAAGGTTTTTGGCGTCGTCGCGGCTGAGCTGATTGGCTTTTTGCTCGCCTTTTTGCTCGCCATGTTGCGTGTCATTTTGCTGGCTATTTTGCGTTTGCAAGGCTTTGCGCCGTGCGGCGTCGTAATCGCTAAAGCCATGCTGATATACGGTCAAACCATCAGCCCCAACAGCCCATACCTCCGCTGCCACTTCGCTCAGCAAATAGCGATCGTGAGCCACCATAAAAAGGGCCCCTTCAAAGGATTCCAAGGCTTCCACCAAGGCTTCGCGGCTTTCAAGGTCAAGGTGGTTTGTGGGTTCATCCAGCACCAAAAAATTACACCTTGCCAAAAACAAAGAGGCCAAAACAAGGCGGCTGCGCTCACCACCTGACAAGGTACTGACCAAGCGGTCAAAATAGTTTTGCCCAAGCATGAACAAGCCAAGCACGCTCATAAGCTCTTCTTCACTTGTGCGTGGATCGCTCAGTCTGCGGATTTCGCCAAGCACCGTACCTTGACTGCGCAAAATTTCCGTTTGATGCTGGCTAAAATAGCCCATGCGCACAGCAGGGCCTGTTACAAGGCTGCCGCCACTGCGCTCTAGTTTGCCTGCCACAATTTTTAACAAGGTGGATTTGCCGCTCCCATTGGGCCCCACAAGGGCCACGCGCTGACCGCGAAAAATGTTAAAGGTTAGGGCAGGCCATACCTGACCGCCGTCAGGAAATCGAAAGGACACATCAGCCGCACTAATGATGGTTTTGTCAGACTTTACCGGTTCAGGCCATTTGAAATGCAATTCTTTTCGAGCACTTGTGGGACGATAACCGTCAAGCTCTTTTTCCAGCTTTTTGACCATTTTTTGGCGTGAACCTGCTTGACGCGCCTTTGTGGCTTTGGCTCCAAAGCGGCGCACAAAATCCATTTTACGCTCGATTTCTGTTTGCAAGCGTTGGTGTTCACGCTCGCGCTGTTCTTCAAGTTTTTCTTGAAGTATTACAAATTCACTGAACGTGCTTTTTTTAAACAGGGGTTTAGCACCGCCTAAGTATAATACATGATTTCCAATTTTATCCATAAACACCCTGTCGTGGGCCACAAAGACAAGCACGCCTTTGTAATCAAGCAAAAAGGCTTCAAGCCATTCCACCGCCTCAATGTCAAGGTGGTTTGTGGGCTCGTCAAGGAGCAATAGGTCAGCCCCTGCCACCAAGACCCTGGCCAATTTAGCCCGTTCACGCCAGCCGCCTGACAGCTTGCTTATGGGCAAATGCCACTTGTTTTCGGAAAAGCCAAGGCCGGACAAAACAGCACGGGCTTTATGCTCTGGATTATAGCCGTACACGCTTTCAAGCTCGGCCTGTTTGGCGGCAAGGCGGATTAAACTTGCCTTGTCATCGTCAAGCACCGCTTTTTCCCATTCCTGCCAAAACTCGTGCCAAGCCGGCAACACATCCACAACCCATGCAAGAAGCGGCGTTGCTAAAACAGCAGCATCCAAATCTTGCTCCACATGCCCCACACGACACCCTTTGGCCATGATGATTCTTCCGGAATCCGGCATATCGTCACCTGCAAGCATGCGTAAAAGCGTGGATTTTCCTGTGCCGTTCGGACCACATACGCAAAGGCGCACGCCCGGGTCAATGTCTTGCGAAAAATCGTAAAAAATATCATGCCCACCATAGGCTTTTGAAATATTTTGCAAAGTTATGTTCATCGTAAGCTACCGTTAAAAGGTGTATAAAGGGTTACCAAGCTGTTAGAAAAAGCCTGCCGCTAATGGTTAAAAACTGCCTGCTACACGCTTGCTATGCGTCATGTGTACAATTGGCAAAACATACAATGCTTTTGGGGCGGCCTGATAAAAAAGCACCATACTATGATCTTTCCCTAGCATCAACAACTGCCACGGTCACGGCCCCTAAAAGGGCAGGCGTTCGTTGTGCCACGCAAAAGCGTTGCAACAGGCCTTCAATACCGCCTTGGGCCATATAGGTACGGTAATGGTCATAATGATCGCCCCCAACAAGGCGCTCAACCCCATTGCCCAAAGCATATCCCATATAATCAAGGTTGCGTTCAGGCATCTTATAATCCGCCACAAGAACACGTTTGCTCACACGCATGGCTTCATAAAGGGCCAAGACCCGTGCCCGTTCATCAAGTTGGTGCAACACCAATGAAAGTATGGAAATGTCTATGCTTTTATCGGCAAAGGGCAGGGCTGTAGCTTCTGCATGCACAAGCTTAGCATGAAAAAAGGGCGCGCATTTATAGTTTGCAAGGCGTTTGCGTGCGGCAGCTAGCATGTCAAGGTCAGTATCAAGGCCCACATAACGAACGGGCTGGTTGGCTGGCACAAAGGCCATGCTGGAGGGCATGTCAGGGGTCACGCAAAAGCTTTCTTTGTGGTTTTTTTTGTCCGTGCACAACATGCCTGCCAAAGCAGCAGGACCACAGCCAATATCCAAAATGACGCCGCCACCAAGGCTGTGACAAAGGCCTGCTGTCTGCGTTTTTAACGACACAAGCAAAGGTTCTACAAAGCGTTCGTATATGCATACGTTGTAGGAAGTGTCTGTGTTTAGCTTTGCATTTTTACGTTCGAACATGCTTGATTCCTTCTTCCATGTCTTGCAAATGCTGAAGCAACGTGTCTTTAATGTTACTAAGGGCCTGAGGAAGGCCTTCTAGCACTTTTTCCACATGGCCTGATTGGATCAATCTGTTTTTTGCAGACGCGTAATGCAAGTCATAAAGCCAGGAAAAAAGCAGCAAGCGAAAATCATTAAAATACCGTAAATCACTATAAGAAGGTACTTTTTTTTGCAAAACAGAGCGCACAATGCCTTCTGACCACCTGTCCGGTTCGTTTTTAACAGAAAGCACCACCTCTTGTGAAGGCTCTTTTGCATTAAGGTGGGTTGCCATAACGCGAAAAATGTCCACCTTGTCAGCGTCACGCACGGCATGCACAACGCCTTCTAGTATGGGGTCAAGCCTTGGGGGAAGCCTATAGCGGTTGTGTAAGCCAACAGCTGCAAGGGTCATGCGCTGTACAAGCAGGCTTTCATCCTGAACGAGCTTGTGACGCTTGATAAGGCGCACACCATGTGCCCCATGGTTAAAAGACAGCTTGTCATGAAAGGTTCGGTATGTGGTAAACTGCTCAAAGCGCGCAATATCATGATAGAGCGCGGCCAAAACAATGGCCCGTGCTGGCTCCTTACCAAGCTTTTGTGCAGGCTCATTGCGCACAATCTCACAGGCCACATCAAGCACATTAAAGGTGTGTTCGTATTTTACACGCAAGGGCAATTCTGCATTATCATGCATAAAAGGCGCGATAGAGTGTTTAAAACGCAAGGTGTGTTGTTCAAGCATTATATCAAGGTCAGGCGTCCACATGTTTGTTCCTAGATGTAGTCTGCGTGCTTAGTTTGGTAGAAAACCCACAAAATGTATTACGTTGTCAAAAAAGCCTATGATAGAGTTTTTTTATCGCATGTTTCAGTATCGAAACTTTTTTTATGACACAACAAACAGCTTGCTGTCTTTTTAGTGCTTCTTCATTATAGGTATTCATGCCATTTGACAGTTGAAGCCTAGCCTGATCATAAAGAATTTCTTCATAAAAAAGCGTCATGCGGGAGTATTTCCACCAAATATGCGCCATTCTCATTTGCGGTGCATGCCAAGGTTTTGTTGCGCCCATATAATGCACTATGCGTGGATGTTTTTGTGCGGCTTGGTACGTTACATAGACATCGTTTGGCAAAGAGTTGTACAACTCATCAAAACAATCATCATTGCAGGCCACATTCCATGCATTGTCAAGGTAATGGATGTTGTTGTTCAACATGCTGTTGAAAATATCTTGGCTTGTTGCAGCTTGATTATGTAAGTTTTTATATTTTTCTACATACTGTTGTATAAAATCATGCTTACATTGCTCTATGTTAACCAACATTACATGTGTAGAAAAATACTGTCGCGGATTAAGAATGCCAAGAGTGTTTTGCATATGCTCAATGGTTTGTGTGTTTTGCTCAATCTGATTAAATGTATGATGTATTGTTTTGATATCGTGTACGGCAGCTATGCCAAACCCGTGCATGTCTTCATGATACAGCTTTGCAACATCGTCAAGAATGATGCTGTCATAGCTTAGATATACTATTTTTTGATACTGCGTAAAATAGTCTACTATGAGCAGCAAAACGTGTTCAAGGCTCGGGTTATCTTCATCAAAGAGGTCAGATACGCCGCTTGACGTCGCGACAAGTGAGCGAATGTCAAAAAACCGTATAGAAACAGTAGGGGATGCAAATTCTAGGATTTTGTGTCGTATCTCATCTGAAAAATCCTTGCACACTATAGAGATATCATAACAACTGCGTGCATCTGCATGATGCGTTAAGGAAGCAATGGCAGCGCAAAGATAGGGTGCTTGTTCCTTATCCGCAGAAAAAACAACAGGGACATTGTGTTCTGCAAAGGCAGGAGCAACAGAATATATTGCAGGCGTAAACCCTATATCTATGAACATTTTTTGTACGTTTTTTCCTTCCATCATGGTTTTGTGTATAAAAAGTGACGTCAACCGCTCTGCAATAAACGCAGGCATTCTTTGTCCATAGAACGACAGCTTTGTATAGTCAGTTTGTTCATGCAAATCAAACAGTAAGGGAAAAATAAACGAGCAGTATTCAAAAAACAACGCCTTTTTCATCACAAAAATGTTGCGATAAAAACCAGCTGTTTTTTGCATACATTCTGTTACAACATTTTCATATCCTTTAATTTTCTTTACTTTTTCAAATACTTGAAGCAAGGTGTCGGTGTGATGGGATGTATAAAATTGCTCTACAACGGTTACGTCAAACGATTCATATTGTGCAATGATATCAAAATCTTGCACATCAATAACGTGTTCTTGAGGTATAATGCGGCGGTAATGGCACAAGCCGATATAGTCGGGATTTCCACATTTTTCATAATTTTTCCATGCATAATACACGGCAGTCATTTCGTTAAAATGCCTGTTAAGTAAAGATATAGTATCGCCTTCGTCGTCGCCGTGCGTGTTCTTTATAAGCCATTCATATTGAAAGGGATCAAGCTCTCCATCCTTATGCGCCGCTGCACCTAAAGCACGGCCGCAATGAATAGGGATATAGTGCTCCCCTTGCGGTAAAGGGGCAGGCATATGATAGGCCACAAAAATTTTATAGGAAGGATTTTGCATAACTCTCTGCTTTGTCAATCTTTTTTAAAAAAATAACATTGCAAGGCAACTTTTGCAAGCCTTAGGACAAGGCTCGCACAGGTATGTATGCATCCACAATATTTATAGCCATAAACGTTGCAGGCCAAGTTGGTTTGGCGGATCTGCTTATACATTTGACTTTTCAACCCTTTTTTGTCTTTTTTGACCTTCCCTTTTTTGCCTTGCAGCAGCACAAGCGATGCGTTATATTTACAAAAAACACAAAAACCTTATTTTACAAGGAATAACCATGGGAAATATTGAAGCTCCTGAACGAAATTTAGCCTTTGACCTTATGCGCGTTACAGAAGTTGCTGCCTTAGCTTCCGGCCGCTGGCTTGGCAGGGGCGATAAAAACGCAGGTGACGGTGCAGCAGTTGATGCCATGCGTATTTTGTTCAACTCTATGCCCATTCGCGGCACAGTTATCATTGGTGAGGGGGAAAAGGACGAAGCCCCCATGCTCTATAACGGCGAAAAAATCGGCACCGATATCGGGCCGGAGCTTGATATTGCCGTGGACCCTGTGGAGGGGACAAACCTTTTGGCTTTTGGTCGACCAAATGCCATTGCTGTTGTGGGTGCCACGCCCAAAGGCGGCATGTACAACCCCGGGCGCAGCTATTACATGCAAAAACTTGTTGTGGGCCCGGAAGCGCGCGATTGCATTGACCTTGACGCGCCTATCAAAGACACGTTGCATAAAGTGGCCAAAGCCCTTGGCAAGGATGTGCGCGATTTGGTTATCTTTGTTTTGGATAAACCGCGCCATAAATCAATTATTCAAGACATTCGCGCCTGTGGCGCGCGCATCCAATTGCACACCGACGGTGATGTGGCAGGCGCGCTTATGGCTGTGGATTTTCGCGCAGACGTAGACATCATGCTTGGCACTGGCGGAACCCCTGAAGGGGTGCTGGCAGCGTGCGCCATCAAAGGTATTGGCGGTGCCATGCTGGCGCGGCTTGACCCACAATCAGATGCCGAACGGCAAGCCCTTGAAGAAGACGGCATTGCCATTGACCGTGTTTTATCGCACGACGACTTGGTCAAAGGTGATGAAATCATCTTTGCCGCCACAGGCATTTCTGGCGGTACGTTTTTGCGCGGCGTAAGCTATGAAACAAAGGGCGCAGTCACTCACTCCATGCTTATTCGCAGTAAAACAGGAACCTTACGCTATATAGAATCCCATCACAATTGGGAAAAACTTATGCAAATCAGTGCCATTAAGTATTGATACGGCCTTCAATTACAAATTGATAAAAACTACACTCGTAAAAAAATACAAGGATACATCATGTCGAACATACCAAGCGCGCTCCTTTTTCCTGGTCAAGGCTCGCAAGAAGCAGCCATGGGACAAGACGTAGCAGAAACATCAAAAGAAGCCATGGATTTGTGGAAAAAAGCAGAAAACATTAGCCAACAACCCTTGCGCGCCATTTATTGGGAAAGCAACGATCCTGCTCTTATGGCAGACACACGCACCTTGCAACCGGCCCTTACGGTTGTAAATATCAATTTATGGCGCGAATTTGCGCCTAAACTTGAACGCGCAGGTTACGCACCTATGGCCGTAGCAGGGCACAGCCTTGGTGAATACAGCGCCTTGGCAGCTGCAAGCGTGCTTTCTGTAGACACGGTACTTGAACTTGTAAGCCTTCGCGGTGCACTTATGGCAGAAGCAGACCCTTCAGGGGTTGGTGCCATGGCAGCAGTGCTCAAACTTTCTTTGGACACAGTGCGCGCCCTTGTGGATGACGCCGCCAAACAAAGCGGAGAATGCTTGCTCATTGCCAACTACAACACCCCAAGCCAATATGTGATCAGCGGACACAAAACAGCAGTAGAGCTTGCCACAAGCATGGTGAAAGAGCATAAAGGCCGCGCCATGCCCTTGCCTGTAAGCGGCGCGTTCCATAGCCCTTTGATGCAAGAAGCAGCCGTAACCCTTGGTAAATCTCTGCAAAAAGCCACATGGAACAAACCGCGCTGGCCCGTGTACGCAAATGTAAGCGCGCGCCCTGTAACAGACGGAGAATCACTTTGTGAGCTTGTGACACAGCAAATGACTGCTTCTGTGCGCTTTGTTGAAACAATTGAGCGACAATGGCAACACGGTGCCAGAGCATGGCTTGAAATCGGCCCCAAAGGGGTGCTAAGCCGTATGATAAAACCCATCATTGAAGACGTTGCACAAGGACAAGACATCGAAGTGCACGCCATTAAAAGCCTAGAAGCTGTGGAAATGTTTGGCGAAGGGTAGGGGGATTTGGAGCCAGTGTGCCTTTAGAAAAACGTATCAAAATACGTTTTTCAGGTTCGACTGTTTAGTGATGCTGAAAAGCGCATGAACATGCATTTTTCAGCATCTACAATGTACCGTCTGGAAACTATCTTTATATTGTGCATGTTAAAATACCAGAGCAGAATGGATATTTAAAAATTACGAAGCAATAATAAGTTATCTGCTTCTTTGGTCTTGTGTACTGCTCATGTTATTACTAATCGCCCTTGTGATACAAGTAACAGTCTTTGGTATGGTCATTTACCATACCGGTTGCTTGCATAAAGGCATAAACAGTAGTAGCACCTAAAAATTTAAATCCCATTTTCTTTAGGTCTTTGCTGATTTTATTGGATATATCTGTAGTGGATGGTACTTCGTCTGTACTGTTCCATTTTCCAATAATGGGCTTGTTACCAACATAGTTCCATATAAATGTATCAAAACTATCATATTTCTTTTGCAATTCCAAAAATACGTTGGCGTTGTTAATTGCGGCTACTATCTTACCTCTGTGCCTGATGATTTTTTCATTGCTCACAAGTTCTTCTATTTTGTTTTCATCATACTTAGCCACTTTTTCGGGGTCAAATCCGTCAAAGGCAATTCTGAAATCTTCACGTTTTTTCAAAATTGTAATCCACGACAAACCTGATTGAAAAGATTCAAGTGTCAACATTTCAAAAAGCTTTATGTCGTCATGCACAGGCTTTCCCCATTCATTGTCATGATAGCTAATGTCTAAGTCTAGGTTCGTTACCCATTTGCATCTTACCTTGTTATCCATTGGCTTCTCCTTGAGTTTTTACCTTGCATGTATGTGTGTCTTTGTCGTACCAATAAATCACCTCACCGCAATAGGGGCAAGTGCTTTCAATGATTTTCTTTTCGACCCATGTGCGTACGCCGTGGTCTTTCATATACTCTAAATCAGATACAACATTTGCATGGTGACAAATTCCGTTCTCCCAATGTTCCGTGCTGAAACTTTTAAGTTTCTTGCAAGGAAACTCTTTACATTCATAACAACGAACAACTTTATGTTCTTTTGCGCAATCACGAAAATCGCAATCCACACAATGCTCAGCAACTTTATCCGAAAAACAACCGTAACATTCATTTCGATATAAGCCACAATCTCCACAAAACAATCCACAAATTGCAGCGGTGTTTTCGTCCACTTGATATTCTTTTGTTTTTATACTCATATCGTATCCAATCATAATAACTTGTACAACATCAAAATTGTACAAAAAAATAAGCACCTACATTTTTTGTAAGTGCTTGAAATTTCTGGTGGGCCATGTAGGACTTGAACCTACAACCAACTGATTTAAGAGTGCAAAAGCTACCTCTTTAATTTCAAGACGTTATGGTTTTATGTTCAGTTAAAACGCGCTGAACGAAGGGAAAAATGAACACCAATAAACTAATATATGTTGAGGTCACGCCAGAGTTTAAAGACAAAATAAGAGAGGCCGTACAAGGGTAGGGCAAGGCAAC
Source organism: uncultured Desulfovibrionaceae bacterium (assembly GCA_964370375.1). Classification (GTDB taxonomy): domain Bacteria; phylum Desulfobacterota; class Desulfovibrionia; order Desulfovibrionales; family Desulfovibrionaceae; genus CAYJIX01. Next base: position 22,023 of record CAYJIX010000027.1, read on the forward strand.
AGCTGCCCTTGTACGGCACATATTGCGCCGCTGGATTATAGAGAAAGACCCCACACGGGCAGGCTAACCCTCATACGCCAATGCACCGTTAGCAAGGAGTTTTGAGCGTGTAAGGCCCAATGCTTCAGCCTTTTTATCTATTTGTTCAAGTACGTTTTTGGGAAAACTGACCATTATTTTTACGGGTTTTGTTTCTACGCTTGGAGCTTTTATAAATTGATAGTGAACGTCACGAGATAAATCAAGACAATCTTTATTTTCTTCAATCTCTGCTAAAGCTCTTTTCTTTACTTCTTCAAAGGCCAGCGGTTTTGGTATTTCTCGTCTTTCTCTGGTATACTCTTCTATTGAAATTGAAAGGGCATCATTTGCCATAAAAATAGCATCTTCCAAGTCAGTGCCTTCAGTGCAAACTTCGGGAAATTCAAATATAGAAACAGAGTATCCACCCTCAACGGTGGGGAAAAGTGTTGCAAAATAACTTGCCATATATATTCTCCTTACGGGGGGATTTATTCCCCTCCCTTTTTCTTATTTTAAAAGTTTTATTCCTGTTTGTTTTTCTATGGCTTTTACTGTTTTTTCGGGTATCTCTTTGTGACGACCAAGTGAGCTGATATATCTACCGTCTTTCAATATCTTTGTATGGTTTCCCCCTTCTTCAAGCTCAAAACCTGCTTTCTTGAGTATATTTTCAATTTCACGTCTTTTCATCATTGCCCCCTGTGAATATATTTATATAAAAAATTATATAAATTGTCAAGAAAAATGTGTATTTTTTTATATAAATATTTTTGTGCAAATAGATATACCTTGCCTTGACATTTTTCCCAAACCCATGGTTATTGGAGTTATCATATAAAAATCATAAAAATATTCCTTAAACCTTTAACCGCGAGGAGTATCTATGGAAAAGCTTATTTTGATGTGCAAGGAGTGGTGAATAAAACGGAGGCATTATGAAACGTTTTAGCATTTTTATTTTAATCGGTGCAATTTTCATTGGCTCTTGCAACGTGGCTTTTTCTTTTGGTAGTCAAATTGGCGCAGCCTCTCCCTTTCAAAGTATATTTGATAATGGAAGGAAAGAGTTAGACAATGGCAAGTATGTAGATAAGCATGGTGAAATACATGAGCACAAATACCAAAACGAAGACATCTTTGCACCATGGAATGACCCTCTAAAAAAAGATGACCCTTTTGCACCATGGAATGATACCGTATATAAAAATGATATACTTGCACCATGGAATGACCCTCTTGCAGGAGAAAGGGAAACCAATCGCTATATGCGCGAAAACAATGAAACTGATGCGGATTATTATTGGCAATAGATTATAAACACAGCACCTTGTATTGTGTTTGATGCCCAGTAATTTAACATGGGGGTTGGGATGAACCAATTAACACCGATACTTAAAGTGGCACGGGATATACTACTTGATGCAGGGCAAAAAGGATTACACAGCAAGAGTATTGCAGAACTTGCAGTTGCTCAAAATAAAAACATGGGAATGACCGTAGAAGAATTTCAAAAAAAAGTACAATCTGCACTCGCCGCCCATTTAAGAAAAAAGACAGGAGATATAATATTTGCGCCCGTAAATCATTATAAAGGCACACGCAAGGGAAAACCAATGCAAGGGTGGTTTAGGTTAAAACTTGTAAGGAAAACACAAGAACCGCCTTTGCCGATTGAATCAAACGAACAGGGGGACTTGCTTGCAATACCAACGGCATTTCTTGGTAAGGCTGGAGAATATGCCGTAATGAGTGAACTTTTGTTTTGGAATTTTAATACGTCTATTATGACTGTAGATGACGGAGTGGATATTGTGGCGAGCAAAGGGAGTAATTTCTTTTTGCTTCAAGTAAAAACAGCAAAACAGAACCCACATGGAAAATTTCAGTTTAGTATCAAAAAATCTTCCTACGAACGATACAGTACAAACAATACATACTATGTGTTTGTATTAAGAGAAAAAAATAAAAATGATTTCATTGTGATACCTCGCAATCAAATAGAATTCTTTATCAATACAGGCAAGGTTAACTTTTCCAAGGCGTCAGATAAAATTTCAATATCTATTTATTTTGATAACAAAGAAAAAATATATAGGATTGGCAACGGTGAAGAAGTTCACTATTACCTAAATAATTTTGGCGTAATAAGGTAGGTGGAGCATGAGAAAATATTTTTCCTTAAAAAATATGGTTATATTGTTTTTTGGTTTCTCATGTAGTTACAACTTGTTGTTTTTTATATAGGCTTGACGACTTAGAATTATATATAGAGCAAACAGAAACAATGGCAATGGAAAACCATGACTTAATACAAGAAGTCAAAGAAAAACTAGATTTATAATTCGAGCTCTCGTAATTGTACAAAATCAAACTTGCACAAAAAAATAAGCACCTACATTTTTTGTAAGTGCTTGAAATTTCTGGTGGGCCATGTAGGACTTGAACCTACAACCAACTGATTAAGAGTCAGCTGCTCTACCAATTGAGCTAATGACCCAGAGCGACCTGTTTGTGTGTACTGAACATGGGACCTTGTGTCAACTGTTTTTTAAGGTTTGTCCGTAGGATTATGTTTTAGAGGTATAGGCTCAAGTTACTGCAATGTTATTCTGATTCGCCATCATACCCTGTATTTGTTTTTCCCATATGTTCAAGGATAGCCGAGCCAATGGGCGGACAACCAAGGCAGCATTTTGTGCCTTTGCCCTTTGCAGCTTTAAGCGCGCAATTGCCGATAAAAAAGGTGTGATCAGCGTTTGCAATGGCCGTATCTTCGGGGGTTAAATCTTTGCCGGTGGCAAGGACAGAGTATCCCAAATCTTCAAGTTTATGCCCATGGGTTTGCAAAAACACCATAAGGGCGGCTGAACACGCGCTGCAAGTGCCTTTTTCCACCACTTTGATGTGGGGGTAGTCTTTTTCAAGGTTTTTGATGTCCGCGCGTTGAAAGGGGTTTATTTTTTGAAAAAAGTTTGCATCATCAACGTTGAGATTGTCCATGCTAAGGCTTGGCTGTTGATCATCGCGGATAAGGCGGATGTGCGGTGCTTCTTCTAATGTAAAACCCATAAGGCGCATGGCTGCCATATCGCAGGCCAAGGCGTTTTTTGACGCCAGCACAAGGTTCATATTTTTGGGAACACCAACGCTTGGGCCAAGGCCTTCAAGGCCAACAATACCGTCAATAACCGTGTAATCCGGCATGATGACTTTTGCCATGTCAGCAATACCATAATCAAGCACGCGCCCTTTTGTGGGGTTTGGCACGGCTTTATTGAGGCGGTGGAGTTTGGTTTTTTCCATTTTATACAGGCAGCCTTTCATGTTTTTTATGCCCAAGGTGACCCCTGTGTACATGTGGGTTTTCATGACAGGCACAGAAACAATACAATCAACCTGTTGAAGAAGTGCCGAAAAAACCAGTTTATCCACAACCTTTCCGCATAAAATAGGCACAGTTACAGAGCCAAAGCCATCCATATCCACACATTCTACGCCTTCTTGGTCACAAACAGCTTGAATGCCTGTTCGTTCCATGGCCTCATGGGTATTGACTCCCCAAATAGGCCCATCACTCACCAGGATACGGGCAACTCCCAAGGACGCAAAAAAGCGCACAACACCGCGCACAACCTCAGGATGCGTACAAACACCGCTCCCCATGGCAGCAGCGCGTCCCACATTGGGTTTGACCAGCACAGTTTGCGGTAAAACGGCGTGGTCATACACCTGATTTATGGCATCAAAGGCCATCTGAGCGGCATCGTAGCTGTGTTTTAAAACAACCATATAGCATCCTTTAAAATGTTATGCATGTTTACGAATCGTTAAAAGTGGCAAGCAAATCGCCTATCATCACATCAAAATCAGGATTAAAGGTCAGTCTGGCATGAAAAGGTTTTCCTTCCACATCATGCCCCCACGCGCTGTACCACACGGGTTCGCCATTTTTACAGGCCAAAAGATCTGCTTCTAGAGCATCTGGCGCGTTCCTGCATATTCGTTCCAAACCATTGATACCGTAATAGGGATTATGAGGCGCGAAAAGTATGCCCATGTGCGACATGCTGCTGATTCGTAACTCAGGGATATTGCTGATAATATAACGTGTTCTGCCTTCAATCCTTGACGCAGTATGCCCGTACCATATAAGGCGGCTTTGATGATTGATAAAGCGCGTGTCAAAAAGTTTTTTCAGGTATTTTGTGTCTAAAACGCTGTCGTGTTCAGACAATACCATAAAAACAGGGCGCGTAAAGGGGCGTTTTTCTAATGCATCAAGGGCGTCTATGCTCGTAGTATAATACTGGGCAAGGGCGTTGACGGGTGCTGTAGAATAGCGCGCGTAATTGGTCAACCCGTCAGGGTTTGTTTCGCGCAACCAGTCGGTAATGCTTGCCAAAAAAGGCGTCATAAAAAGTAAGGGTTCGTCAGATTTAAAGCCTGGAGAAAACAGCATCAAGCCTTTAATGGCAGGGTCTTGTACCGCATACGAATAGGCAAGGTTTGCGCCGGTGGAAAACCCTCCCACATAGACGTTTTCCACGTCTTGTTTTAGCAAGGCCATCTGTTTTGCAACCAAGTTTTTCCAATCATCTTGATCAATGCCCAGCAAATCCGCGGGCCGTGTACCGTGCCCTGGCAACAGTACAGTTCGCACTAAAAACCCGTTATCTGCCAAGGCCTTGGCAATGTCTACAAAGGAAAAGGGCGAATCAGACAAGCCATGCACAAGCAAAACACCTTTGTGTATGGGCCCGTTTGTTTTGGGCCTTACCTCAAAAGGAAGGTTTGCCTGTATTTCCTGCTCTTTATTTTCTGTCAAAAAATATCTGTTGGCCCTAAGCATCTGTTCTGTTTTATCAACGTATTCTGCAAAGGACGTATACTCATTAATGGGCGCGGCCTTGGACGCAATAAAAAGAGGGTGAGTTTTTTGCGTGGCGCAGCCTGTCAATAGCAAAAAGGGCAGGGCAAAAAGCAAGAAAGCCATACAATACATGATCTTGTATGGTGATTTTTGCTTGATTAATGTGGCGAGTTGCCTTTTTTTCATGCCGCCCCCCTGCTGTTTGTCTTCATAAAGCCACTTACCCCTCAAATTGTGGCAAGGTTGTTTGTAACAAGATAACGGCAAAAAAGCAAAAGGCAAGCAAGTAGGACTGACGTTTTTTGCAGGGCGCGTGTGGTTTGTATCTTGTTTGTGCTTGTTATTTTTACTAGAAATAATAGTTTGTTACATGAAGTTTTTCTTGTGTAAAAGTCATGGTGTACAAAGGCTGTGAAAAGCTTTTAGCTTTTGTCCTTAATGTGTTTGCCACAACTGTTGTGTCCATGACTGCTCTTGCCAAAATGGCAGCACTTTTGTACCATCTGTACATACTTCAACTAAAGGACATACACATGCACAAACCATCCATAGGGGTCGCGCCGGAAGGGCTCCCCTTTATTTGGCTTTTGGGTTTGACAACCCTAACTTTTGCAGCATTACAATGCTGGCCTATGGCCTTACTGTTTCTTGGTTTAACGTTTTTTAGCGGGCATTTTTTTCGTGATCCAGAACGCCTTTGCCCAGATGAGGCGCAAGTGGCGGTAAGCCCTGCTGACGGCAAAATCATTGCCATTGAATCGCGCCCTGATCCTTTGAGTGGCGAGATGAAAATGTGTGTCAGCATTTTTATGAATGTTTTTAATGTGCACGTGAACCGCGCGCCTGTTGCAGGAACTATTGACGCCATTGTCTATCACGAAGGGGCTTTTTTTAATGCAGCTTTGGATAAAGCGTCAACACAGAACGAGCGCTGCACGTACCGCATGCTTGATGCAGACGGGCGCGAATTTGTTTTTGTACAAATAGCGGGCCTTATTGCAAGACGTATTGTGTGCCGTGCGGAAAGAGGCGACGCGTTAAAGCTTGGTGAACGTTTTGGCCTTATACGTTTTGGGTCACGGGTTGACCTCTTTCTTCCTGCCGACTATACTATATGTCGAACACTTGGTGAAAAGGTTACTGCTGGCGAAACTGTGCTGGCAAAACGCACCCTAATGGCGTGAGTTTATAAGGTAACATATTGAATACATATAACACGAGGGGTTCTTAAAGTAGAGCTTTAAGTTTTTCTTGTAAGGATAACATAATGGCACAGCAGGAAAAGCGCGTTCATCGCGGCATTTATATTTT
>CAYJIX010000028.1:0-2518 GCA_964370375.1 uncultured Desulfovibrionaceae bacterium
AACAAGTTGCATTGTTTTTCAGTGTCGACTATGTAGTTGATGTTGAAAAACGTATCAAAAAATTTGTAAAACAATAGAATAAAGCCTTCTTGAAGGAACATGTTTGTTCCCTCAAGAAGGCTTTAATTTTTTATTGTTTTGTCATTAAAGGCAGCCTTACACGTGTCGTGCGCCTTTGAGATTCTGCCTGTTACAGCCTTTCCAAATAGGCTTGCACTTCATTGATCAAGGAACTGGGGGTTGACGCACCTGCGGTCAGCCCAACACAGCGGCACGATGGTGGGAGGGGCGCAATATCTGCCAAGGTTTCAATATGTTGTGTGGGTATATTAGCCATGGCTGTTATATGGGCCAAACGCCGTGTATTGCCGCTGTCAAAACCTCCAACCACAATCATGGCATCAATATGCTGGGTCATGGCAAGGGCTTCTTTTTGGCGCAAAGATGTGGCATTGCACACAGTGTCAAGGGTTATGCATGTAGGGGAAATGGCACGAAGCTTTTGCGTAAGTTCTGCAAATTCTGTAAAATCCTGCGTCGTTTGTGCTGCCAGCACAAGGGGCTGTGTGAACACGTTTTGTGGTACTTGTTCTAATTGTGTAAACACATGATAAGGCCCCTTGGCGTAGGAAATAAGGCCGCGCACTTCAGGGTGGGTGTCTTCGCCGTACAATAACAAGGTAGCACCGTCTGCTGTGGCTCTGGCAATAGCCAGTTGGGCTTTTTTTACCTTGGGGCAGGTGGCATCTACCACTTGTAGGTTGTTATTACGCAGACTGTTTTCATCCTCAAGGGGCAAGCCATGCGCCCTTATGATGACCGTGCCTTGTTCTGGCATGTCGCGAACGTTTTCAATACAAAGAACGTCTTGCGAAAAATACCGCTCAAGCACTTGTGGATTATGGATAATAGGCCCCAGCATGATGAGTGGTTTTGGGGCGGCAGTGTTCAAAAGAACTTGGTCTAAACGGTCAAGGGCCATGCTGACCCCCATACAAAAACCGGCAGTTTTAGCGCGAAGAGTTTTCATAATATACTGTTTTTATCGTGTTTGCTGTTACGCAGTTTCTAAGGGAAGGATTGGCAAAAATCCTAAATATTCAATACCATTATAGGCTTTGGTGAGTTCTAGAAGCGGTTCAAGATTTCCTTCCACATAAATGGTGGCAATGCTTGAAACGGTAATTTTTGATGTTTGGGCAAAGTTCAGCATGGCTTGTAGTGTGCCGCCTGTAGATATAACATCATCAAAAAGCATGACGTTTTTTCCACAAAGCCTGGCAGCGTCCTTGGCATCATACCACAGCTGTTGCTTACCTTTGCTGGTAATGGATTGATACGGTATGCATACAGGCTCAGTCATGTAGAGCTTTTGTGTTTTGCGCAACACAAAATACTCAATGTTCCAAAGCCTTGCCATTTCAATGGTTAAGGGGAGGGCTTTAACTTCAGGGCAAACAATAATGTCTGGTTTTACAAATGTTTGCACAGCCTCTTGCGCAAGGATGGGGGTTAATGAGGTGTCTTTAAAACTGTCAAACAAAATGATGGAAATGCCAGCCCCTTGCAACGGCACAATAGGCAGTTCAATCAATACGTTCCCTGTTTGTATGTTTTGCGTGCTCATAATGCAGTACCTTATAATTTTTGAAGACTATGCTTGAGTAAATGGCAAAGAAGCGTGCTTTGGCGTAAATGATCTTTGTACACTTCAATCTCTGAAAATTGAAACTTTTCGCTGGGACTGTCAGTAATAACCCGTACTATATCAAGGTGGATGGTTGTTGTGCTCAATTTCTCCTGAATATGCTGCAACGCCAAAGCTAGGCTATATCCCTCCATATCAACAATATCAATGCCTTGGGAATGTAAAAAAGCTTTGGTTGCCTCCCCTTGTAAAAGGGCCGGTACAGAAATCATATTGTAAGTCTTTTCAGGTGCGTCTTGTAAAAGCACTGTTGGTGTTAAGCGAAGATGCGCCAAACTTGGAGTTGCATTATAAACCAAACCCTCGTCAAAAAACAGTGAAGGCGTGGGAACGATCTCAAAATCTCCTGCTTCTTGGCAAGTAATGGCGTTAAAGTGCGAAACTGTCGCCACCTGGCAAGAATCGCCTATGCGCAACTCATGCGCCAAAGCTCCGGCAAAACCTATAAGCATAACATCCACATACTCTTTTTCAAAAACATGCGGAATATTGTAGATAGCATTCATGGTATTGATAGCGCCCATGCCCGTGCTGTATAGCGACAATGTACGCTCTTTCTGTAATGATTGCAGGTCTTTGTCAGTCAAGCCAAGTTCTGCAAGCATTTCTTGCACAATAACCCTTTCTTCCTGCATAGGGGTAATAATAAGCAAACCCCGATTGTTTGCCATGACTATCTTCCTTTTATTATACTACATTAATATGAAGAGGATGAGCATTGTTTGCTACTTCATACTTCATGCCTGATGTGGTGTTGTGTCGTCAAGGCCTTTTCAGGCGGCTGAAAAAGGGCTGTATGCGGCGTCAGTT
>CAYJIX010000028.1:2618-28129 GCA_964370375.1 uncultured Desulfovibrionaceae bacterium
CTGTATTTTCTTGCCCTCAACACTTTTGCTCTTTTTGGCATCCAACCTTTGACACCTTGCAAAAGGTTGGCGATCGGGGTACACATTTTCTACAAAAATGTAACATTTTTTTGAGGAAGCATGCAATCAAAATACCGCAATACCGCCGCAAACGGCGTTCAAACCGCCAAGGACAGCCAAGCAGCAAGCCATGAAGAGGTTAGCCAAAGCCATGATGCTTGCGCTTTACGTCTGTTTTTTGAGCTCAGCCAGCTTGTTGATACTGCTACGCATATTGAGGATACACTTGATGGGGCCTTACAGCTTATGGCGCGGCACCTTTCCATAGTGCGTGGCAGTATTTTTTTGGTATCGCCGCAAAAAGGCACCTTGCATCTGGAGGCGAGCTATGGCTTTGATCCCATTGCAAAGGCTCGTGGCTACGCCCTTGAAGAAAGCATAGGCAAGGTCATCGCAACAGGAAATCCCTTTTATGGGGCGCATGCCACAGAAAAAGGGATTGATGCGCATGGTGCCCGTTCAAAAAACATGCAAACAGAATCCTTGTCGTTTGTGTGTGTGCCCATCAAGCGCCATGGCGTGGTGTTTGGGGTGTTATGCGTTGAAAAGGCATGCACTGCCGCGACAGAAGTTGAAGAAGACGTGCGTGTGCTTTGTGTTATTGCGTCCATATTGGCTCGTGTTGCCGAAAACCGCCAAGATCACATGCAAAACATGCATACCAGCACAACCGCACCGCGGCCCCATGCCTTTGTGGGCAATTCTGAGGCCATGCAGCATGTGTATACCCAGATTGAGCAGGTGGCCTCTTCATGCACAACGGTGCTTATTTGCGGTGAAAGCGGCACGGGTAAAGAACTTACCGCGCAAGCCATCCATGCGGCAAGTCCAAGGGCAGATTGCCCCTATGTGTCCTTAAATTGTGCAGCCTTGCCGGAAGGGCTTATTGAGAGCGAACTTTTTGGCCATGAAAAAGGGGCTTTTACCGGAGCCACAGCCGTGCGGCGCGGACGTTTTGAAATGGCAGACGGTGGCACGCTGTTTTTGGACGAGATTGGCGAACTTAGTTTGTTTATTCAAGCCAAATTGTTGCGAGTGTTGCAAGACAGGCGTTTTGAGCGTTTGGGCAGCATGCAAACGCAGCAAGTGGATATTAGGATCATTGCAGCCACCAACCGACCGTTGGAAGAAATGGTGGAGCAAGGCACGTTTCGCAAGGATTTGTATTATAGGCTCAATGTTTTCCCCATTACGTTAACCCCCTTGCGTGAGCGCAAACATGACATTGTCCTGTTAGCCAACCATTTTATGGGAAAATTTGCTGCTGCCAATGGGCGATCACATTGCCGCTTGTCCTTAACAGCTGTGGACATGCTGCAACGCTACGACTGGCCAGGCAATGCCAGAGAATTGCAAAACGTGATGGAGCGCGCCATGTTGCTTGTGGGCGACGATGGCTTTGTTTTACCACAGCATTTACCAGCCAATATCCATACACCCCATTGCCCCACGGTGTATGCAGGCACGGTATCAGATCATAATGGCAGTGAAGCTGTGCCATCTTTTCTTCAGACACGCCTTGACGAATTAGAATACGCCTGCATTGTTGAAAGTTTAGAGGCGCACCATGGTCACCTTGGCAAAGCGGCAGAGTCCTTGGGCCTGACTGAAAGGATCATGGGACTGCGCCTGAAAAAGTATGGTTTAAAATATAAAGAGTTTAGGACAAAACCTTGACCGGCCTTGCAATCGGCGCAGCCTTGTGTGTTTTGCACTGTGATGTTGTTGTATGCCTAAAACGGACTTTTACATTTTTTTGTTGAAAAGGTTGCCAAAAATACTACCAAAAGGCCTATGGGGCCAAAGATGCCCACAAGTACAAAGTCAAAGCTTTGATAGGGTTTTTTGTAATGGCGTAAGTACAGGAAAAGCAGCATCATAGAAAGCAGATTAGCTACAAGGGTTACATAGGGTTTTTGTGTCCATGTAACATCAAAAGCCTGATACTTACTTGAGGATGAATACTGGAGGATCCGTAAGGGGAAAAGGGCTGAGGCAATGTTTGTAAAAGAGTCCATGGCGTCAATGTCTTGCTGGACAGCAGGCAATGTATAGGTGCGCTCGGGAGCAAAATCCACTGTAAAAGCCTGCCCAAAAAAGCCTTCGTTTCTTTTGTCATTGTCATTTTGTACAATATACTTGCTGACGGAATCAGACCACATATAAAATTGTGTTGTCTTAGGATTGTATTTTTCTAAGGGAAGCTTTGTCAGTGCCAAGGGCTTGTATCCTAAGGCAAAAACACCGTCATCGGTGGCAATGTAACCAAAAAACTCTTTCTTTTTGTTTTCTTCTATATCAAGGGCGCGAACAGTACCTGTTATTTGTCCTTGAACTTTTTTGACTAAAGGTTTGCCGTCATACATTTGCAGCGTAACCACTGCGCCTTTGCTGTCCACAAACACATATCCCATATCATGGTCTTTTTTGATATTGGGGTTGCCGCCAAAGTTTGCAACAGGGAACTCAAAGCCGTTGTCTGCTAACGCTTTGGTGAACATGTCACTTTTTTCCTTGATAACGTTGCCGTCTATGGGGTCGATAAATTCAATGCCGGTTTTATCGTGACGAATACGGAAAAAGTCCGTGGCGTTTTCAAATTTTGCACCTACAGGGTTTGTTTCAATCAGCATTTCAAGCATGAACCGTGGCCCATGGATGTCGCGAGGGCTTAAATTGTAATAATGCCAATCATATTTTATTTGTTGAAGGGTAAGTTTTTTTCCGTCAATTTCTTTGGGAAACATGTTCCATTTGAGCAGATTGTCGGCATAAAAAGTGGGCAATGCCAGAGCAAGCTCTTTACTGTTAAGCTCTGTACCGTCTTCAAGGGAATACTTAGAGCCACCGTGTTCGTGTGTATGTTTTTTTACGGGGAAAACTTGCATTTTTACAAATTGGTCATGCGTGGGGCTGTAATACAAACGCTGCGTTGTTAAAGAAGGGATATAAATACGCCAAAATTGCTTTGGCACCATGATACATAAAATTATGGCAAAAAACACGAACGTAATAGCACGACTACAAGAAAACAACGTGTTTTTATGGGGTTCGTCTATGGATTGCATATAGGAAAATATGCATACAAAAAGAAGACCTATGTTTAAAAAGGCATATTGGGCTATGGACTCTTTCCATGTGCTATACCCTCCCACTCCCCAAAGCACTAAATACATAATGCTGCACGAAAGAATGATCAAAGCTTGCAAGCCAGGTTTTTTACAACCAAGTATGGCAAAAATGCTTAAATATGAAATAAAGCTCAACAATGCCATGGGAGCAAAACTATAAAGAACCGGCACAATAATATCGCTGGGAAAAGAATAAACCTTCATAACCATAATAATGGCCAAAACACTAAAGAGGTTTATCAGCGTCATGATGGCAAGCCCAAGCAAAAGCATGGTGCCCACAATGCGTTCAGGCAAAAGCGGCATGTGGAAAAGTAAACGCAAGTGCCTGCCGTGTGTTTCTGGTCTTGCTTGGCAAAACCCTATAATAAAACCACAAAAAACAATATATTTAAAGGAATCTGTAAAGGGTGGTTCTTTTGTAATAAGCACCGACCACAATCCAAAAAGATCGTGATTTCGTTCTATGGCTGTTAAAATAAAATAGGAATCTGCTGCGGCATAGACTAAAAATACGGGAATAATCCACAGTACATACTTAAGCTTTATCCATTCCTTTTGCAATAATGCGCACGTATAGCGATTCATACAGCCTGCCTTAATATTTTCCTGTTAAGCCCACGAATGCGTCTTCAAAGCTCATGGGTTCTTTTGTAAAATCTAGATGCGCCACAGCAGCGTTTTGTAAAGATTTTTGGACCTGTTCAGCGGTAGAGAATGTATATAAAAAGGTTTTTTTACCAATATGTTCAATGTTTTGTATAAAAGCTTGCGCCTCTAGGTTTTCTGATTGCGTTGAGCGTTCAAAGCTAAAGCAGCTAAATTCATTCATAAAGCTTTCTTTTGTGCCGGAAACCAAAACTTTGCCTTCGCCAAGTACGATCATATTGTCAATAATGCCATCAAGTTCTTGTACGACATGCGAGGTTAAAAGCACGGTTGTTTTGTAGGTGTTCACATATTCGCGTAAAAAGTCCATGAACAGGCGACGATACCCCACATCAAGGCCCATGCTGTAATCATCCAAAATCATAAGCTCCGGACGTTGTGCCATAATAAGCCCCAGAACAACTTGAGAGCGTTGCCCGCATGACATGCCTGAAAGTCGCCTTGTATACGGTACGCGCAGCTTATCTATGAGTGAAAAGAAAATGTCGTTTTGCCATAACGGGTAAAAGGCGGCATAATAGCGTTCAAGCTCTGCTATGCTCATAAAATCATATTGAATAAAATTTTCGTGCAATAAACCAATGCGTTCACGGGTTTTGGGCGATAAGGCATGGCTTGGCTCGCCAAGGACAGTACATTCTCCGTGCGTTGGCCGTAAAAAACCCATTAAAATATTGATAATCGTGCTTTTTCCTGCACCATTTTTCCCCAAAAGGCCAAAAACACCACCACGAACAACATCAAAAGAAATACCGCTCAAGGATTCTTTTGTGGCATAGCTATGACGTACATTTTTACAAGAAACAAGAATGTTCATGAACAAACCTTTATGCTGGTGTGAAATGAGAAAGACCGTAAAAAAACTGTGCAGAAGCTTGAAAGGATGAAAGCTTCTGCACAGTCAACGCTACAAGGACTTTGCCTTGTTGTTTTGTTGTTTTGTTGTTGACAAAAGCAAGTGTTTAAAAAGCTATTGTTTTGTATCTTCGCTCTTCGTTATGCCTGTGAGGATAGCCCTGTTTTGTGGTACCAAGGCTTCTTTAAGCTCTTTATTGACATCTTCCACTGTAATGCTTTGTAAATATTCAGGAAAATTGCTATTCCATTCAAAATAGGGCCTGTCGGAACGGGTTGTTTGATATAAAAGCATAGAGTAAAGCCGATTTGCTTTGGTATATTGTGTCCAGCCGCCGAGCATGGGTTTTTTTAAGCGTTCCATGCTTTCTTTATCCACACCTTTTTTAGCAAATTCAATAGCAAGGGTTCCAAGTTCTTTTTGCATTTGTTCAAAGTTTTCTTCTTGAGTTTCAATGGAAAGGATGTATAGGCCGTGGCTGTTGTTGTCATCCATCCAGTACATGGCGCTTGGGCTATAGGATGCGCCAAACTTTTCACGAATAACCTCGCGTAATTCCTCGTCAAGCAAGGATGCTGCCAAGCGCCGCACGGCATAGGTTTTTCTGTCATTTGGATCTGTAAGGGGCCTATAGTATCCATGCCGAACGTTTGCTTGGTCAAGTTCTGAATCAAACTCCACATGTTTAGGGCTTGGGATATCCTTGGCAAAAGAGTATATTGTTTTATAGGCTTCTTTGGGGCTTGTAGGCCACTTTACGTCATCTGCTGCAAAAAGTTCGCCCACAGCGCGCAGGGTTTCATCGCGGTTGATGTCGCCTACAACATTGATAACGGGTGAGCCGCCGCTATACAGTTTTTTTAAGGTATCTTGCAGGGTTTTTACACTGCGCTTTTGCGCTTCTTCTTCGCTTATGGGGATATTGCGTACGCTTTCGCCCCAAAACAGCTTACGTCCTGCCGTGCGTAGCAGCGCCGCTAGGCTTTGAGTTTGCGCTTTGTCTGATAGCGCGTATTGGCGGATTTGTAAGCTTCTGTCCTGCTCTGTAAGTGTGGGGTCGCGGTACTGTGTCCATACGCCTTCAAGCAGTTTGGCAAAATCCTTGCTTTGCCCGCTACTGCCAAGGATGAGTGCATCATCATCAAGCGAAACGGAAACAGAAACGCCCTCAGTGCCACGAACAAGCCGTGCTTCATCAAAGGTAAGGTTGCCAAGGGTGGCTTGTCCATCAACATCTAAAGCGATCATTGACGTAACATAGTCGTCATCTGAAATGCCGTTGGAGCCGCTCCCGATATGCACAGAAAAAGACATGGTACCTGCAGAGTATGGCGTTGGAATCATACGCAATACAAGGCCGTTTGCAAAGGTTACTTCCTCTAAAACAAGGTCAGAGCCTTTGATCTTTGTTGTAGTGCTGGCTTTGATCGTGCCTGCCTTTTTTGGACGAGCAACATAAGGATAGGCAAAGGCTTTTCTTGCTTCTAAAGCCTCGATGGGTTTTTTTAAGCCATCATCCCACGTTGTAGTAATGATTTTTTTAGGATCTTTTTCAATCACAACATTGCCGGTAACAGAAAGCAGTCTGTTGCTTGCGTCCCATAACTTTCTATATTCGTCTATCAAGATTTCAGGCGTTGCTTTTTCTATGATAGTTTTGGCAATATCATAGGATTGTTGTTCTGATTGGTAGACACGGTTTGACATGATGCTGTAAACGATATTTTGAGCAATGGAATCATTTGTTAGTGACGAGCTGTTTGTTACAGCTTTTTCATAGGCGAGCAGGTATTCTTTTTTTGCATCTTCAACTTCTTGACTTGTAAATCCATATTCTAATGCAACGCGTAAGCTGTTTTGAAGCTGTTCAAAGCTTTCTTTCCATGTTTCAGGCTCTGTCCTTGCCATGACAGAAACTGTTGGGAAAAATCCAAACTGTTCAGAATAGCGAGCACCTGCACCAAGATAGGCCGCTTTTTTATCGATTATACGGTGCTGTAGACGTTTTGAAACAATGTTTTGCGCCATGTGTCTATAAAACATCTTTTCTTGTACGTTAATAGAGTCGTCTTCCCAAATAATGGGGTGCTGTGCTTGTATTTGAACGGAGGTAGCTTGTGTTTTGTAGTTGTCATAATAGGGAATGACGCCCTTTAGCGTAACCCCTTTAAGCGGAAACACGTTCCGTTTGGGAGCTCGTGAACGTATGTCTGAAAAGTCTTTTTGGATTTGAGCCTCTACTTTTTGCGGATCCACATTGCCCACAATGACCAAAATCATATATTCCGGCTGGTACCAAGCATCATAAAAAGCCTTGATGGTATCGGCATTTACCGTGGTAATGACTTCGTCTGTTCCAATGATATTGTATTGAAATTGGGTGTCTGGATACAAAAATTCGCGAATACGTGTACTTACACGAAACTGTTCGGAATCGCGGCTGTTTTTTTCAGATACAATAACGCCGCGCTCTTTTTCAACCTCTTCAGGTGTGATCAAAATGCCGTCGGCCACATCGCGCATGAACAGCAAGGCTGTGTCAAGATATTGTTGATCATCTAAAATATTAAGGGTATAGGCTGTGTGCGACATGGATGTGTAGGCATTGGCATCTCTGCCAAAGCTCATGCCATTGGCCTGGAAAAAAGGAATCAATTCCCCTGCGGGAAAGTTTTTTGAGCCGTTAAACGCAAGGTGCTCCAAATAGTGGGCTACGCCTTTTTCGTTGTCTTGCTCCATGAGCGAGCCTGTTTGAACAACCAATTGCACAGCTATTCTGTCTTTATGGTTCTTTCCCTTTTGGATAATGTAACGAAAACCGTTGTCTAAACGGCCGTATAAAGCTTCATCGTGCCGCTTAAGCGTGCTTTTTTCATAAGGCCATTTGCCATCAAGCCAATATTGGCTTTGGTTTTGTGCGTAAGCGGAAGAAACTATACTTACAATAACTAAGATAACTAGTTGAAAAAATACATGTTTGCGCATGAAGCCTCCAAAAAAAAGCATATAGGATTGATTGGTAATGAATTTCTCTATCAGTTAGTTAGCTTAATGTAAATCATAAAAATCGGCTTGAAGGCGTTATTGCAAAAACGAGAATCAAGATTTTTGTAAAATACATGACGCCGACATCGTAAAAGCTATGAATATGGCCGACATCGACTGGGGTGAATACGCGTAAATATCCAAAGAGCTCTTCAGGTATTTACGCGTATATTGGTACGTGGCTAAGCTACAATTTTAATATGTTGCATAAAAGCCTAACCAAAATGAGCGGCCTTTGCTTGTGGCGCTTGCCGTGCCTTCTTCTGTGGCAGAAACGCCCACATTCGTATTAAAAATGTTAAACACATCAAGGCTTAGGCCAAAGGTGAAATCCTCTTTTTTTATAACATCAAATTCAACATTGATATCAGAGGTAATACCGCCTTTTATATTGCCGTACTCATAAGCGGTTACGTACTCAAGGCCATTTGGCGTAATCCACGAGCTGCTGTCGTCGTAACCGTTAACGGTTCCGTATGGTGTTTCGTTGCTGTTACGCTTATCAAGCAACAGCCCTTCAGAGCTGTCACGCCAACGATTGACCCAATTTAAACGCAACCTGTCGTCCCAAAATGAACTTTGGAGGGTTAAGGTAAGGGTTAAGGGGGCGTTGTAATCGTCTGCAGGTAAGTCTGAACGGTTTGTCAAGGCGCCATCATAGTAGACCTGGTCATAGTTATACATATACGCTCCTGACTGATAAGACGATATGTCTGAACCATAACTGCCGTTAAAGGTTTTTGTGGTAGAAATGGTTGCGCCAAACGATACAAAGTGATTGCCAAACGCGCCCAATTCAAAGTTTCTACCTAGGGCAAGGGTCACGCCGTCATATTGACTTTCTCCATCATTGGTAAGGTCGTACAAGTCTTGCTGAGCTGTTCGTTCATCACCCATCCAAAAAATAGAGTATTCCTGCTGACCAACTTTTTTAGATACCAACTGATTTTTGTGGCGGCGATGCGTATATTCGATTGAATACTCTGTATCCCATACTGTTCCGTCGATGCCGACAGTGTATTCGTCAGAATAGGGTGTGTTAAGTCCGCTTACATTATACTGGTTGTCGGTAAAAATGGAATATTGAGAAAGTATAGGTGTAGGGACCCCAGCCATAGACATTTCAAGATATTGTTTGCCGGGTCTAAAGCGACCAAAAGCATAACTGCGCAAGGCGTTGCCGTAGTACCTGTTATACCCACCATTAAGGCGCAACATATTGTTATCAAAAACATCAAGTGTAGCTTGCAAACGAGGTGCTATGTCAAGATTAGAGGTAAATTCATCATAATCAATGCGTATACCTGGTGAGAATGTAAGCCTTTTGTATTCAAGTTCCATTTGTGCATAAAAGGCAAAGGTTGTTAAATCATCAGACCTATCAAATTCATCATACTCTTGATAAATAAAGATCGAAGTCGGTGGACCGGCTACTTTTTGGCTCCATGTGACATTTTCGGCATAAACATCAAGTTGTGTGTAGTTTACATCAAAACCTGTTTCGAGTTTCGCGCTCAAATCGCTAAAAGTTAAGGTAGGTGTTGTATAATCAAGGCCAAAATCAAACACGGTTTGATCGCTTTCTCTGTCACCAAATCCACCTTGGCTGAGTATAAAAGCGCCTGTGCTGTCTTTATCAACAATGTATTCATTGCTTTGTGAATCAAGATTAAATCCTGACTTCATATATTGAAATTTTGCTGCAAAATCGCCTATTTCAGTTGAATAGTCGGCTTGAAGACTGCCGCGTAGAGCTTCATTTTTTGTGGTTCTGTCGCTATCAACATACATGTTGCTAAATTCAAACGCTTCATAGGGGGCATAGCTTGCATCAGCGCTTAAAGAAAAATTGTCTGTAGGCTGAAAATGGATTTTTGCAAAAAAGTTTTGACTGATACGGCTTTGATTCCTTTCATACGGTTCTGTGTCGTAGTTCTCCCTATAATATAAAGGAATGGTTGATTCAGTGCGATTATAGGAAAAAAGCACACCAGCTGTTTCTGAGATGGGTCCTTCTACAGTAATTGCTCCGTTCCAGATATGGTATTTAGGTTGAGCAGAGGAGTCTTCGGAATGTATGTCAATGTCATTGGCATTATACCATGTACTGGATGTCCCTGAACCGCGTATGGAAAAATGCCATTCGTCTGTTCTTGGCGCACGCAAAGTGGAGCTTATTACACCTCCGGTAAAATTACCGTATTTTGCCGGAACATTGTTTGTGTACACTTCAATACTTTCTAACAGATCGGTATCGTAAAAAATATTGTAATCACCTCCGCCAACCATGAGCACAGAATTTTTTTCGTTTCGTGTTCCCAAATCGCCAAGGCCTGTGGGATTGAGAGTGTTGGTTACGCTCATGCCGTCAACCATAAAATTGTTTTCATACGGTTTGGCACCATAAATTGAAATGCGAGGAGGTGCAATTTCGCCACCTTCTTGATCGCTTTGTTCCATATTGCTGTATTGGATATTGGACATTGCCTTTAAAGCGCCTGTCACAGAGCCCGTTGCATTGGGTATGGTGCGAAGGGCTTCGCCGCTGATACTTTGCATACCAAATTGCGTTTGGGTATCATTGACTACAACAGGGGAAAGCTGGTGTATTGTTTGATCGTCTTCTTGATCAGGATCTTTCGTTTCTGAAGTTTCCTTTGCGTGTGACGGTGCTGGAGATGGAGCAAGCGTGCTGTCGGCTGCACCTGCAGGCAGCGCGCTTAAGAGTAAAAATAGGCCGAAAAAAAGGATCGCTTGAGCATACTTCATAAATAAAACCTCATTAAAAAGATGAAAATACATAAATAACGCCGAAAACTTGATAATGACTTTCAAATTCAATGTCAAGCAAAAAGGTGCTTTATTTTATATTTTACGTTTTCATGATGTTTTTTTATTTGCCGAGGTAACGTTTTTATACGAGCAACTAGCACTACAAAACTGAACAGCCTTGCCAAAGAAACCTTGGCAAGGCTGTTCAGTTTTTGTTTTGATTGTATAAAAAAACTATACATCACCCATATAGACTTCTTCTGTGGCGGCAATGGTTTCATGCCCGTGGCGCGTGCTTTCCAATTGGCGTGCCAAGGCAGCTTTGTAATCAAGGGGCATGACTTTTACAAAAAGGGGCAGGGCAGCGTCCCAATTTTGCAGCAAGGCTTCGGCCTGCGCGCTGCCTGTATAGTGGTTGTGCTGTTCAATAAGGGCGCGTAGCATATTGCAATCTTCAGGATTGTTGACAGATTCAAGGTCAACACTGTCTGTATTGCAGCGCGTTTGGAATTGCTCGTTTTTGTCATAGACAAAGGCAACGCCGCCGCTCATGCCGGCAGCAAAGTTATAGCCACATTCGCCAAGTACCACCACAACGCCGCCGGTCATGTATTCACAACCATGATCGCCTATGCCTTCAACCACTGCCAAGGCGCCGGAATTGCGCACGGCAAAGCGTTCACCTGCCATGCCGCAAAAATAGGCTTCACCCGACGAGGCACCGTAAAGGGCCACGTTGCCAATAATGGCTTGTTCTGCTGCCACAAACACGCTTTTACGAGCTGGCGTTACAACAACAATGCCACCGCTAAGCCCTTTGCCCACATAATCGTTGGCATCGCCGCGCACGGTGATGGTGACACCTGCTGTTAAAAACGCGCCAAGGCTTTGCCCTGCAGAACCCCACAGATTGATGGTGTAGGAGTGCTGGGGCAGGCGGCGTTTTTTAAGGTTGCGGACAATTTCTCCGGAAAGGCGTGTGCCTACGGCGCGGTCTGTGTTGATGATGGTACCGTTGTAGGTAGAGCGGATGGGTTTTCCTTCAAGCAATGGAGCTGCGCGTTCCATGATGGCAGCGTCAAGGAGCGAATCGGTACCTTGCGCTTTTTTGTTCTGCTCCCAAAGGGCAAGGCCTTTTGAAGAGCAGGTAAAAAAGGCAGAAAGGTCAAGGCTTTTCGCTTTTTCAGAAAGGCCTTCTTCCCTAGCTTCAAGAAAGTCGGCACGGCCAATGAGCTCTTGCACAGTGGCAATGCCAAGGTTTGCCATGTGCCTGCGCAAATCCTCTGCCATGAAAAGGAACATGGTTTGGATGTGTTCCTTTTTGCCGCTGAACTTGCTGCGCAATTTGGGCTCTTGTGTTGCAATGCCTGCAACGCATGAACCCTTGTGGCATTGGCGGCACATGATACAGCCAAGGCTAACCAACATGGCTGTACCCACGCTGCATTCCTCTGCCCCTAACATAAAGGCGATCAGCATATCGCGCCCAGTACGGATAAGGCCGTCTGTGCGCAACTTGATTTTATGGCGCAGTCTGTTGGCGAGCAAGGCTTCATGGCTTTCTAACAGCCCCATTTCCCAAGGCAGGCCCGTGTGCTGCATGGCAGACAGGGGCGATGCGCCTGTGCCGCCGTCGTGTCCGGAAATTAAAATCTGATCGGCACCGGCTTTTGCCACGCCAACAGCCACTGTGCCAACGCCTGCTTCTGCCACCAGCTTTACCGAAATAGACGCTGTAGGCTGGATGCGTTGCAGGTCAAAGATGAGCTGGGCCAAATCTTCAATGGAATAAATGTCATGGTGGGGGGGTGGTGAAATAAGGCTTACACCTGGCGTTGTGCCGCGAACGGCAGCGATTTCTTTGGTGACTTTATGGGCCGGCAGTTGACCGCCTTCGCCCGGCTTGGCACCTTGGGCCACTTTGATTTGTATTTCATCGGCATGGGCAAGGTATTTTGCCGTAACGCCAAAACGCCCTGACGCCACTTGCCGTACTCGTGAACGGATATCCCTGCCATCTTTCCCCGTAACAGAGCGACGAGCATCTTCTCCGCCTTCACCGCAATTGCTACGTGCCCCAAGGCCATTGCAGGCTTCGGCAATGGTTTCGTGGGCTTCGCTACTAAGCGCTCCAAAGGACATGGCCGCGCCTACAAAACGTTTTACAATGCTTGCGGCAGGCTCTACCTGTTCTAGGGGGATGGGATTGCCTTTTTTCACAGCAAACAAACTGCGCAAGGTGATGGGGTTGTCTTGCACATCGCTTGTGGCGGCGTATTCCAAAAAGGCCTTAACGTCGTTGTTGCGCACAGCTTTGTGCAAGGCGCGAACGCCTTTTTTTGTCCATAAGGTAAGTGTTTTATGCGCTATTTCTTGGCCTTGATAGGCGTTTGTGTGACGCGTTAAGGTGTCTTTGGCAATGGCGTCAAGCCCTATGCCGCCGATACGGGAAAGCGTGCCTGCAAAATGGGTTTGCACAAGGAGCGGGTCAAGGCCAAGGGCCTCAAAATAATGCCCGCTCCGAAAGGAACGCTGGGTTGAAATGCCAAGGCGTGCAAAGGCTTTAAGGAGCCCTTTTTTAAGAGCGGCAATATAGTTTGCTTGGGCTTGACGAGGCAAGACATTGGCAATGTCGCCTTTTTCGGCCATGTGTTTTACCGTGTCAAGGGCCGTGTAGGGGCAAATGCCACTGGCACCGTAGGCAGACAAAAGGGCCATGTGCATGACTTCAAAAGCTTCGCCTGTTTCCACAAAAAGGCCGCACAAATGCCTTTTTTCCATGCGCCGCAAATGGTGGTGCACGGCTGATAAAGCAAGCAGGCTTGGGATGGGTGCGCGTTGCGCGTTTGTGGCGGCGTCGCTTATGATAAGGATTGTGGCACCATTTGCCAAAGCGTTTTCTGCTGCTTTAAAGAGGTCTTGTAATCCTTGTTCAAGGTTTGCGCCTGCGCTGCCTTGTTCGTCAAATGTGGTGTCAAAGGTAGCGTCAAGGGTGTGTGCTTGCACTTCTTTTCGCGTGGATTTGCGGATGTGCAGCATATCGTCACGGTCTAAAAACGGATGCGGCAGGCGTAAAATAGCGCAATGTTCAGGCGCTGGTTCCAAAATATTGCGCTCAGCTCCGGCAAAGTTCATAAGTGACATGGACAATTCCTCACGCAAGGGGTCAATGGGAGGATTGGTCACTTGTGCAAATTGCTGTTTAAAATAGTTAAAAAGGGTTTTAGGCGCGCTATCAAGGACAGCCAAAGGCGCGTCATGGCACGTTGAGCCAACAGGTTCTTGGCTGTCACGGGCCATGGGCAAGACAATGTGATGCAAACTTTTGATATCATAATCGTGCAAAACATGGGCACAGGGCAAATCAGTCGGAGGAGTACGTGTGATTCGCGAGCTATCTCCATCATCAAGTCTTAGGTCGTCAAGGGCTATGCCATGCTGTTTTATCCAGCGGCGATAGGGTTTTTCACGCACCACGCTGCCTTTGATTTCTGCATCTGAAATGATGCGTCCACGCTCTACATCCACCATAAGCATGCGCCTTGGACGCAATTGCTGACGGCCCACAATGCGTTCCGGTTCCACATCCATAACGCCTGTTTCAGAGGCTAAAATGACCATGCCGTCTTGCGATACGGTGGAGCGGCAAGGGCGCAAACCGTTACGGTCAAGCATGGCTCCAACACGGCGATAGCCATCGGTAAAGACAAGGGCTGTAGGGCCATCCCAAGGATCCATCAAGGCCGCATGGTATTCATAAAAAGCGCGTTTATTGTCGCCCATAACAAAGGCTGAATTAAAAGGTTCAGGCAACAGCATCATAAGGGCATGGGGCATGGAATAGCCGCTGCGCACGAGCAATTCCAAAGCATTGTCAAGGCGTGCGGAATCGCTGGCGCTTTCGTCAATAATGGGGAAAAGGTCTTGCAATTCATCGCCAAAAAGGCGTGACGCCATTTGCGGCTGACGGCGTAACATGCGCGCAGAATTGCCGCGGATGGTGTTTATTTCGCCATTATGTGCCAGATTCCTAAACGGATGCGCAAGCCGCCATGAGGGCAGGGTGTTTGTGCTAAAGCGTTCATGAAACACGGTAAAAGGCGCAGTAAAGGTTGTATCCAAAAGGTCTTGGTACAAATCGCCAAGGCATGAACCCGGCAGCATGCCTTTATAAATAATACTGCGAGCAGATAAGCTGACCACATAAAAGGCGTTGCGGTCAAGGCTGTGTTCTTCAAGCCAAGCTTGGACACGCTTTTCCATGCGCCGTCGTGCCAGATAAAGGGTGCGTTCAAACCCTTCACCACGGGCTTTGTCGAGCGCAAGCTCTGCTGCCGGCCGTACCAAAATTTGCAACATGGCAGGCATGGTAGCCTTGGCAGATGGGCTTATAATGTCCGTTTCAAGGGGGACATCGCGTTCGTCCTCAAGGCGCAAATGGGTTTCTTTAAGGCATTCGGTAATAATGCGCATGATAGGTGCGTGGGTATGCGCTTCTTGCGGCATAAAAAGCTGGCCCACAGCAAAAGGAATGGCCGAATCCAAGGCATGCAAGGTCGGCCATTGACGTTTAAAAAAGCTTGTGGGTAAAGGCATGAGCAGGCCTGCTCCGTCGCCGGAATTTTCGCCGTCACTATGGCCACCACGGTGCGAAAGGCGCGCCATGGCGGTTAAAGAAGCGGCAATAACTTGGTGGCTTGGCACTCCTGAAAGGCGTGCCACAAAACCTACGCCACAGGCATCGGATTCCTTTGAAGGATCAAATAAACGGCTCATACACTCCCCTTATAATAACGGTGCTGTTTGACCTATATAGTGTCGAGGCAAGTGCCTTTTTGCGTATCTTTGCGCCAGATTTCGCTTGCTTTCTCGGTCAAGTATGAGGGAATTCATTCCCTCAAAGCAAGCTCATCTTCCTTGATCTACACAAAAATCCATCTTGCCTCGACGCTATCTACTCCTAAATAGTGTTTTTGTACATTCAAGGCCTTATCGTTTGATTTTGGGTTAGAATGACAAGATGCATATTGAATAGAAAAGGCAAACAGCACCGGATTAATAATACATTCACCACTATGAAGTTTTTGGCTATACGCCTATAAACCTAGGCCTTTAGTGAATCCAAAGCATTTCAGCGTAACGCGGATACGGCCATGCAGCATCCTCAATCATAAGCTCAAGGGCGTCTGCGTGCTTGCGGCATGCTTCAAGTGTGGGAATCACGCTTTTGAGCATATAGTGGGCGTGCTCCAACGTGTCACCATGAGGCTGAGAGGTGCGCGCCTTGTCAAGGGCTTTTAATGCATCACCTAAGTCAAGGCAAAGTTGGCGTAAGGCATAAAAACGTTCTTCTTCCGGTAAGGAGTCTTGAGTATTAAGGACTGCACGAGTTTGTAAGATAAGTTCTGCTGCCTCTTTTTGTGAACGAAGCCCCACAGGCAAGATGGTTTCACGCATCATGGCTGCGCAAACATTGGCTTCGATATTGATAAGTTTTACATAGGTTTCCAGCAAAATTTCTTGACGTGCCAGCATTTCGCGCTCTGAAAGGACGTTCGTGCGTAAAAACACATCCATAACTTCAGGATAGCTGTAACATTCAAGGGCTTCTACCGTGGTGGCAAGGTTTGGCAGGCCACGGCGTTTAGCCTCTACAGGCCAAGCATCAGAATAACCGTTGCCGTTAAACACGATGGGCATGTGCTCGCTAAACAAGCGCGGCAGTAGCGTTTGCAAGGCATCGGTCAATGCTGTACCGGAAGCAACAGACGCTTCAAGTTCAGTGGCAATATCGTCAAGGGCGCAGGCCACAGCAGCGTTTAAGGTGATGTTGACTGGTGCCACTGATTGCGAAGATCCAACAGCGCGAAATTCAAATTTATTGCCGGTAAACGCAAAGGGGCTTGTGCGGTTACGGTCAGAATAATCCTTGGGCAGGGGCGGCAGCACATCAACGCCTACTTCCATAAAAGGTTTTGTGCCTTCGCGTTGGGCTGTACCTGTAACAAGGGCGTCAAGCACATCTGTAAGCTGATCTCCAAGAAATACAGATATAATAGCAGGCGGTGCCTCGTTGGCACCAAGGCGGTGATCGTTGCCGGCCCCCACAGTACCAAGGCGCAATGCCATGCTGTGCTTATGCACAGCGCGCAAAGTGGCTGCTAAAAATACTAAAAACTGCGCATTGGTTAAAGGGGTTTCGCCCGGATCAAGCAGGTTTGTTCCTTCAGAATCCACTAAAGACCAGTTGTTGTGCTTTCCGCTACCATTGACACCTGCAAAAGGCTTTTCGTGCAAAAGGCACACAAAACCGTGTTCTTCGGCAGTGTGGCGTAAAATGTTCATGGTCAACATGTTGTGGTCGGTTGCGATATTGCACTCTTCATACAAAGGTGCCAATTCAAACTGGCCCGGGGCCACTTCATTATGGCGAGTTTTTGCAGGAATACCAAGAGCGAAAAGGCGTTTTTCCACATCATTCATAAAAGCCATGACACGGGCAGGGATACTGCCAAAATAATGGTCTTCCATTTCTTGGCTTTTGGGACCTGGTGCTCCTTGCAGGGTTCTGCCTGTTAAAAGAAGGTCAGGACGAAGCGCCGCAAGGCGACTGTCCACCAAAAAATATTCCTGCTCGGCACCAACCATGGGGCGTACATGGGTCGTTTTGTCGTTTCCAAAAAGTCGTAAAATGCGCACAGCTTGACGAGAAACTGCACTGATGGAGCGTAAAAGGGGTGTTTTGCGATCCAATGCTTCGCCTGAATAAGAATAGAACATGGAAGGGATATGCAAAATATGTCCAAGGTTTCCTGGAACTAAAAAGACAGGTGCTGTCGGATCCCATGCCGTATAGCCACGTGCCTCAAAAGTGGAGCGGATACCACCAGAAGGAAAAGATGAAGCGTCAGATTCGCCACTGATAAGCATCTTTCCGGAAAATTCGTTCAAAAGATGCCCGTCAGAAGAAAGGGTTAAAAAGGCGTCGTGCTTTTCAGCGGTATGACCGGTCATGGGGTGAAACCAGTGGGCATAGTGGGTGGCACCGCGCTCAATGGCCCAATCCTTCATAGCAGAAGCAACAACATTGGCGATTTCGGCAGGAAGGCGCGCGCCTTCGCGAATGGTCAATTCAAGTTGTTGAAAGACATCACGGGGCAAGCGTTCACGCATGGCATGGATGGTAAAAACGTCTTTTGCAAAGTGACGGCCCATTTCCACCTTAGGGGTAAGCTGACCTTCTGCTGGGTCAATGGCGCTAGGGGTGGCAGCAAAAGCTTGCATAACGGCACGGCGACGTGGTGATGTCATGGAAAAACTCCTTGTTGTTTGCTCAAAAAGCATGGGTTGTAGCCTGGTAAAAGAAGGCTGTATCCGCGTGCAGTGCACGTGGTAGTAGTGCTAAAGCATAACTTGTGCCAAGTGTAGAAGGATAGTTGTTTGTGTCTTTGTAATTCGTTAATATATTAAAGAAAATTATGTTTTGGGGCAGCAAATCATCCAAAGGTAGCGTGCAAGGTATGGCAGGTTTTCTACAAAAAAGTAGAATTTAAGTCGTCTGTCAAACGCTTTGGCCGCGGGTGAAAGAGATTGATTCAGACTTGAAGAAATAGAAAAGTTATTTTTTTAGAATAGTTATAATAAAAAATACAATTATGTAGAAAAAAGATGAAGACTTGCTCTTTTTGGCTGAAGAAACTGCAAAAAAAAGCCTCAGCAAGGCTTTACTTTTTATGCGTTTAGAAAAATGTAAACAAATATAGTATTGTATTGCAAAATCTACATAAATGTATAAATTGTCCGACATAAAACAGTATAGCCTTCTTGTGCTGCTTTATGCGTTAGCAAAGCCCGAATCGAGGCAGGCAAGGCGTGTGTTCAATCATCATTTAGAATTACGATGAATAAAATGGCAAAAAAATAAAAGCTGCCCTTGATGTGTCTGTTTTTGTTATGTTTTGTATTGATTTCTTTGTCATGATTTGTTCTTGACATGCTAAAAAACATTGCGTATAGCTATCAGTTCTGCCTTGCCCGTAGTATGCGCTATGGGCCATAGACCACAAGGAGGATAAAGGCATGCGGAAATTTGAAACCTTGCTGTTGCTTTCGCCGGAACTTGGCGCAGAGCCACGCGAAGAGTTACTCAACACCTTTACGGGCATTATTGAGCGCGAACAAGGTGCAATGGTAACGATGGATCATTGGGGTATGCGCGATTTGGCTTACCCTGTGCAAAAACACATGCGCGGATACTATGTGCGTTTAGAGTATCAGGCTCCCGGCAGTGCCGTTGCTGAACTTGAGCGTATCATCCGTATATCTGAGGGTGTGTACAAATTTATCACTGTAAAGCTGGCTGATGTCGCGGCTGAGGAGGTTGCCTAAGATGGCCTTTAAAAAAAGATTTGCTCCCCGCCGCAAATTTTGTCGTTTTTGTGCGGATAAAGAAACGCCTTTAAACTACAAACGCCCTGATATTTTACGCGATTATATCAGCGAGCGCGGCAAGATTATTGCCCGTCGTATTACAGGCACATGTGCACATCACCAGCGTCTTTTGTCTACCGAGATCAAGCGTGCCCGTCAGATGGCCCTCTTGTTCTACACGGCAGGCCATTCCAGCGACGTGAAGAAAAAGAGCAACATCTAGGAGGAGCCGGTATGCAAGTTATTCTTCGTGCCGATGTGGAAAACCTTGGTCGCCTTGGAGAAGTGGTAACAGTTAAGGCCGGTTACGGACGTAACTACCTTTTACCGCAAGGCCTTGCCATGGTGGTAACCCCCGGCAATTTAAAAGTTTTTGAGCTTGAGCGTAAAAAACTGCAAGCACGTATGGACGCTTTTCGCGCTGATGCCGATAGCTTGGCTGCTCGTATTGAAGGCCTTGACGTTGTCATTACCATGCGTGTTGGCGATAACGAAAAATTGTACGGCTCAGTGACGAGCACCATGATTGGCGAACGTATGGCCGAACTTGGTTTTGAAGTTGACCGCCGTCGTATTTTGTTAGACCAACCCATTCGTACCCTTGGGGAACATCCTGTGCGTGTACGTTTACATGCCGATGTTATTGCTTCCTTGGTAGTCAAGGTTGTTTCCGAAGATAGGTCAAGCGATGTCGAACCTACCGCTACAGACGCCAGCGCCGAATCAACCGGCGAGGACGTCGCAGAATAATACTGCTAATAGTGCTTCTGCCTACAAAGGCAGAAGCACTGATTCTAGCACTGTAACGGCGGACTTGCTCCGCCGTGTACCCCCTCATAGCGTAGAAGCCGAACAGGCTGTTTTGGGGGGGATTTTTTTGCGTAACAACGTGTTCCACTCCATTGTGGACCTTGTTATTTCCGAAGATTTTTATATCCCATCCCACAGTATCATTTTTGCTGCTTTTGTTGAGCTTTATCGGCGCAGTGCTCCTATTGACTTGGTATCGGTAGCCACCTACCTGCAAGACAATAACAATTTAGAAGCTGCCGGAGGCTCTGTCTATTTAGCCGAACTTGCCAGTAAGGTGGTGAGCGGAGCCAATGCCGAATATTATGCCACCTTAGTGCGCGATAAGGCTTTGCAACGTTCGCTAATCACTGTCTGTGCAGATATCATAGGCAATAGCTTTGACACCTCACGCGATGTGAACTCCCTGCTTAGCGAATCTGAGCAAGCTGTCTTTGCCGTGGCTGATCGCACAAGCTCGGGTAAAAAATTTAAAAGCTCAAAAGACCTTATTGCAGAAGTTTTTGAAGAATTGACCATGCGCATGGAACGCAACGAAAGCGTTACAGGCGTTACCACAGGTTATACACGTTTGGATTCGTTGACAGCAGGTTTGCAACCGTCTGACCTTGTGATTGTGGCAGCGCGTCCCTCCATGGGTAAAACAGCTTTTGCCTTAAACATGGCCATGCGCGCAGCTGTGCAAGACAATGTTCCTGTAGCCATCTATTCCCTTGAAATGTCAATGGAACAGCTTATGATGCGGATGCTGTGCTCGTGGGGAAAGGTGAACCTTGCGGACGTTAGGCGTGGTTTTCTTGAGCAGGATGCCTGGAACCGTTTGTACGCAGCAGCAGATGTACTTGGAAAAGCCCCTATTTTTATTGACGATAGCCCAAGTTTAACCCCTATGGAATTGTCCGCCAGAACCCGCAGGCTGAAAGCTGAAGCGGGTGTTGGCATGGTTATGGTAGACTATTTACAGCTTATGCGCTCAGCCAAGCGTACAGATTCGCGCGAACAAGAAATTTCGGATATCTCACGATCCCTAAAAGCCCTTGCAAAGGAAATGGACATCCCTGTGGTTGCGCTATCGCAGCTCAATCGTAAGCTTGAAGAGCGCGGCGACAAACGGCCCTTGCTTTCAGACTTGCGTGAATCAGGCGCCATTGAACAAGATGCAGACGTTATTATGTTCATCTACCGCGACGAAGTGTACAACAAAAATCCAGACAACCCCGCCAAAGGAACAGCAGAAATCATTATCGGCAAACAACGTAACGGGCCTGTAGGTATGGCAACCTTGGCATATGTTGCCCCCTTTACCGCGTTTGAAGACCTTGAACCTGTCTCGGTCCCCTCTGAAATAGTGAAAGTACAGCCTGCGTTTTAGCAAGTGTAAGCCTTTCGTAGGCAGTAGTATCCGTATTGCGAATTTTTAAAGTGCGATGCATACTTTTTCCACTGCAAAAAAAACGTGCTTAGAACACGCATTTTAAGATATTGAAGCAATATGAATGCTTATTGCGACGAAAATAAACCAAGATGTATGCCTGGTGCGCCCAAAAATATGAATTAAAGTTCTATGCAGAAAAAGGCATAAAAATGCGTTTTTTTAGCAGTCATTATCCCAGAGCGTAGCTTTTTTTCAAATATTCCCACAAAATCCGGTAATGCAGCTTTCAAAGGTTAGAGTGCATTTTTTTTTAGTGGGGTATCTCTTTACGGGGTGCCTTAGTCCTTTTGCTTTTGGCTATGGCCCTTTCTTGCTATTTGAGAGTTGTTATATTACAGTTATAACATACAAGTCTTTTTGTTTCTATGTTTCTGTAGGGCTTGCAATAATCGTGCACGTGTAAACGTTGTATAACAGCCTGTTGAAAAAGCTCTTTTTAAAGGACAAGATGAAAAGCGTAAGGGGGCATTTTTCAACAGCCTTATGATTGCGCAATTTGTCCGGTTACATTGGTAGTCATTAAATCTTCGAGAATGTTATGATAAACGATACCTCTACCATGTGTGATGCA
Organism: uncultured Desulfovibrionaceae bacterium; assembly: GCA_964370375.1. GTDB lineage: Bacteria > Desulfobacterota > Desulfovibrionia > Desulfovibrionales > Desulfovibrionaceae > CAYJIX01. The sequence continues at coordinate 24,398 of CAYJIX010000028.1, forward strand.
AAAAACGGCGAGCAAAAAATAGAGCGCACGTTCAGAATATTCAGTTTAATCCTGTTTGCCTTTTTTTGCGCGCTTCTTTTATGGGCAACGTATGGGATCATACGTTCTACCACTCGTGAAGTTTCAAGGGACTATGCAGAGCTTTACTCCATCAAAACAACTGGAATTATCAACAGTTATTTAACAAGGGAGATTGCACTTTTATCAAAAGCAGCCCAATCTAAAGCCGTTGTAGAATGGTTTTTGGATGAGCACGACAGCATAAAAAAAGATGCGGCCTATGCAGAAATGCAAAGCTTTTTAAATGTTCTTGACAGTAACCTGTTGTATTTTGGCATCAAAGAGTCAGGACATGAGTTTAGCATAGACCTTAATACCACTCGAGAAAATTTTATACACAGTGCCATCCTTTCTGCAAGCGGCGTTGACGATGGTTGGTTTTTTGAAAGCGCAGCTTCTCCTTACAAATATGTTTTAAATATAGATGTTGATAAGATACAACAACGTGAAATGTTATGGGTCAATCATAAGGTGTGTGATGAAGATAATCAAATAGTAGGTATTCTTTCCACAGGCTTTGTACTTAAAGAAATATTAGGCCATGCCTTTGCTAACTATCAGCAATCAGAAATACGAGGAATGATAATAGACAGCAAAGGTTTTGTTCAAGTAGATAGCATGCAAAATGCCACAACCTTTTTTGATGATAGCACCTTTAACATACAAAGTGTTTTTAACTGGCCTGTGTTTACTGAAGGTTTAACAAAGCACCTTGATGGTATTCGACAGTATTTTACCCTATATGATGAACCTGTTATTGTAGAATTGCCTGAAAATAGATCCTATAGTTTTGTGTCTATATCCCCTATAGCAACTACAGATTGGTCAGTTGTAACGCTTTTTAATACAGATTCTCTTTTTACATTCAAGCATCTGCAAGGATTGATATATATAATCGTAGGCATATTGGTATTGTATACTCTTACCGCAAGGCTTATGAGTAAAAAACTTATTTTTACTCCCTTAACTCTTTTGCTGCAAAGCCTTGAACAAACAAGCTCGCGCGGCGAAGGCATTATTTACGGGCTTGAAAGGCAGGATGAATTTGGCAGGCTATCGCGTACTATTAATGATTTGCGCAATGACCTTGATGCCTATAATAAAGAAATGGAGCAAGTTGTAGAACAAGCCCACTCTGCCAGTCGCGCAAAATCAACATTTTTAGCCAATATGTCGCATGAAATGCGCACACCAATGAATGCCATTATAGGCATGTCAAAAATAGCTCAAGATACCAATTGCATAGATAAAATCAGAAGCTGCATTGCTAAAATTGAAAGTGCTTCTGTTCACCTGTTAGGGGTTATCAATGATGTTTTGGACATGTCCAAAATTGAAGCAGGAAAAATTGATATACACCTTGATACCTTTGACCTGACAAATTTATTGCAACGCATTGAAGGGGTTATTGCCTTTAAAATACAAGAAAAAGGGCAAGTCCTTACGATCACAACAAGCCCTGATATGCCCAAATATATCGTTGCAGACGAACAACGATTGGCGCAAGTTTTGACAAATCTACTTTCTAATGCAGAAAAATTCACGCCTGCAAAAGGGCAGATCTTTTTTAACGCGCGAGTGCTTAAGCAACAAGACCTAACGTGTACCCTTGAATTTAGCGTGCAAGATACAGGTATTGGAGTTAGCGATAGCCAAAAAGAGCTGTTGTTTAAGCCTTTTCAGCAAGCAGATTCCCACATAGCAAAAAAATTTGGCGGTACAGGCCTTGGTCTGGCTATTTGTAAACAAATTGTGCAGCTTATGGGGGGAGACATTCATCTGGATTCTGTTGAAGGAAAAGGCACAACCATTACCTTTACCATAGAATGTACTCTTGCTGAAGGTGACGCAGTACATATGTATGAAGAAAGCGTGGCAAAGCATGAAGAAGGCAGTTTAGATTTTTCAGGAAAACGTATTTTGTTGGTAGAAGATGTTGAAATCAACCGCGAAATAGTAATGGCTATTCTTGAAAATACAAATGTTTGTATCGATATTGCCGAAAACGGATTGCAAGCAGTCAAGATATTAGAAGAAAACGTAGACAGTTACCATATGATTTTAATGGATATACAAATGCCGGAAATGGACGGCTATACAGCAACCATGCACATACGAGCCCTTAACACGTCATGGGCACAACGTATCCCCATTGTTGCCATGACAGCCAATGCCTTTCGCGAAGATATTGAGCGATGTAAAGAGGTTGGCATGAATGAGCACCTTGGTAAGCCTCTTGATTTTAACGAAGTATTGCTCAAATTGCGCAAGTTTTTAGGCTAAATGGCTAGGCAGTAAAAAGGCAAAAATCATTGTGCGCACCATAACTCGTGTTTTGGCTTTTGTAAGATTCTATCTTTGCCGATCTTTTATCATGCGCAAGCAGCCTATTATGCTTGACGTTTGCACTTTGGCTTACGGTTAGGCGAAAGCTTAAGCAACTTACCGTTGGGGCTAGGGGCAAGGTCTGCGTAAAGAAGCTTGTTTTACTAAACATTGTAGTTTATACATCTTTACATGATTGATATTCTTGGACTCAGCTATGCTGAACTTTGTCATTTTATGAGCACAGAGCTTGGCGAGCCTCTTTTTCGCGCAAGTCAAGTGTGGCAATGGCTATGGCAAAAAAACGCGCCTGATTTTGCGGCCATGACCAATGTTTCCAAGGCGACTCGTACACGTTTGGCAGAGAAGGCCTTTATTTTTCGTCCCAAAGTGGTGCAGGTGCAAACGTCAACCGACGGTACCGAAAAACTATTGCTAGAGTTGCACGACGGTGCGCTTGTGGAAACGGTCATCATCCGCAGCACAGCAAAGGACGGCTCCATTCGCGTGGCCCAATGCCTTTCCTGCCAGGTTGGTTGTGCCATGGGCTGTACCTTTTGCAGCACTGCCGGCATGGGATTTGTGCGTAACATGAGCCCTGCTGAAATTTTGGGCCAGGTTTTGGTGGCGCGTGAACGCCTTAACGATACTAGGCCGGATAGGCCTATCATACGTAACCTCGTGTTTATGGGGATGGGGGAGCCGCTTTTAAACCTTAAAGCAATCATGCACAGCCTTACAACCCTAAGCCATGAGCAGGGGCTTCGTTTTTCTCCGCGGCGGATAACGGTTTCTACCTGCGGTATCCAAAAAGGCCTGCGTGAACTTGGCGAAAGCGGTTTGGCTTTTTTAGCGGTTTCTTTGCACGCTCCAAACCAAGCGTTGCGCGAAAGCATTATGCCCAAAGCTGCCAAATGGCCTTTGGATGAGCTTTTGCAGGCTTTGGCTTCCTATCCGCTCAAAACACGCGAGCATATTACGTTTGAATACCTCCTTTTAGGGGGTGTCAACGACCAACCGGAACACGCCCGCGAGCTGGCCAAACGTATTGCGCCGCTTAAAAGCAAGCTCAACCTCATTGCCTATAACCCTGCCCACGGGCCTGTGGAAGCAGGCCGTTCTTACACGGCCCCTACACCACAAGACATTTTAGCGTTTGAAAAAATTCTATGGGGCAAGGGGGTTACGGCTATTTTACGCAAAAGCAAAGGGCAAGACATAAACGCTGCCTGTGGCCAGCTGGCAACGCAACACGATAGAGCATAAGAAAAAACTCCCCATAGCGAAACTAAGGGGAGTTTTTTTCTAAGAAATTGCCCTATTACAACAATTGCCTAGCAAAAGAAG
>CAYJIX010000029.1:0-27415 GCA_964370375.1 uncultured Desulfovibrionaceae bacterium
CTTAGGCGGCACAAAACCCCAAAGGGGTTTTGTTATCAACCCAGACAGGCAAAAGCCTGTCAAAATCTAGATTTGCGTCTGGATGACGATTCAATATCCATGGACATACGGTATTTTGCCACCGTGCGTCGCGCAATATTTACGTTAAGGTGTTCTTGCAAAATTTGTCCGATCCGTTCATCTGACAGGGGATTTTTGGGATCCTCTTCACTGATGCATTTTTTTATGATGGCCCGTACACTTTCTGAGCCAACTTGTGATCCATCGCCCATGGCTAGCGCGCTGTTAAAGAAAAACTTTAGCTCAAACACGCCAAACGGTGTGGCAATGTATTTGCTTGTGGTGATACGGCTTACTGTGGATTCATGCATGCCTATATCATCGGCAATGTCTTTTAAAATAAGAGGTTTTAATTTGGTAACGCCTTCTTCAAAAAAAGCATGCTGGTATTTTACTATGCTTTCAACTACTTTATACAATGTTTTTTGGCGTTGATGCAAGCTTTTGATAAGCCATGCAGCAGCACGACTTTTTTCAAAAAAATACTCTTTATTGGCGGATGACGTTTCAGTTAGCTTTTCATAAGCTGGGTTCATGCACAATTGCGGCAAACCGTCCTCGTTCAGTACAATGACAAATTCATTATCAATTTTATGCACATATACATCGGGGCTGATATAGGTAGGCTCTGTATCGCCAAAGCTTGCCCCGGGTACGGGGTCTAGCGATAAAATGATATCAAGATATTCTTTAAGGTCATCCATATCCAAATGGAATTTGCGCAAAAGGGGTTTGTATCTGCGCGATTCAATATCTTCCAAATGGTCTTGCACCAAGGCCACAAGAACAGGATCTCGATCATAGCCCAAATGCTGGATTTGAATGAGCAAACATTCTTGCGGGCTTTGCGCAGCAACGCCAACCGGGTCGAATTGCTGAATACATTTGATGACATCTTCAACGCTGGCCGCATCAGCTTCAGCCATTTCGGCCATTTCTTCGCTTGAGGCCACAAGGTAGCCGGATGACGCCAAATTGCCGATGATTATTTCGCCAATGTTTTTTTGATGCTCTGTCAAAGAGGAGAGGCGCAACTGCCACATGAGGTGGCTTTCAAGGGAAGGTTTTGCGGTATAGCGCGATTCTAGGGAGGCCATGTCCTCGCCAATTTCAAAATCGCGAGACTGGCTTGTACGTGTTGTGCTGGCAAAATCGCCTAAATAGTCTTCCCAATCTTCAGTTTTGGCCACTTCACGATCATAGACCTCAGAGTCTTTTTCTTGCGATCGTAATTCGTGTTGTTCTACAATGACCTCTTCATTTGATTCTTCAAGGAAAGGATTTTCAAGGAGTTCTTGCTGCACTGTTTCGACAAGCTCAAGGCGTGAGAGCTGCAACAAACGGATGGCTTGTTGCAATTGAGGAGTCATGACAAGCTGTTGTGATAGCTTGAGTTGTTGTCGAAGTTCTAATGCCATAGGATAGTCCGTTGTAAAGAGATGTCATGTTGTCAAAAAGTAGCACTACGTACCTATCGTTATTGTGAGTCTTTCACCTACTTTCTTTATACCTTGCATTGACTATGCCACATTTTATATTCGCTGGCAAGACAGTACCATACAGATAACAAGAAAAAAATGTAAAGGCTTGGGCAATCGTAAAATTTGCATGAGCGCAGGTGTTTGTTTTTTGCAATGATGTACGCGCTTTTGCCGTTCATTGACTGGACATACTGCGTAGTCCAGAACAAAAACAAAGGCCATCATGGCCAATTAAGCTAATAAAAATAATGGCTTTATTAGTCTTGAGATCGTGTTTACAATGTTTGTAAAATACAATAAAATAAAACTTTATGTTGTGCCTTCAAAATCACCTCACGCTATAATCTGTAAAGGGCCTATCATTATGAAAATAAAGAATAAACTTTTGCTATTTCTTCTTCCTGCAATCATAGCTACGCTTTTGTTGTTAACGTTGTACAGCTACTTTAGCTCTCAAAAACAGGCCATGTCCATAGCGCAAAAAACGGCAACAACCATCGCCGGTGAACAAGCACTAAAAATCTTTGAAAAGCTCAAAAATGCCGAATCTGCCGCCGTGACCCTTGCTGCCGTGCTTGAAGGCATGTTGGAAGTGGGCGCGCCAAGCCGAGAGCTTTTATCCGCTACGGTTAAAAGCGCCACGGAGTCTTCGCAAGACTTTTTTGGCGTATGGGCTTTGTTTGATGCCAATGCCTTTGACCAAAACGATGCCGCCTTTGTGAACCACGAGGAGTATGGCAACAAAGAAGGCCGCGCTCAAACGTATTGGCTTCGCGATAACAATCAAATACTATATAATGTATCTGATGATTACGATGGGGAAGAATTTTACCTTCTCCCCAAACAGCAAAAACGCCTCTCCCTTGTCCCGCCCTATGTGGACATGGAAATCGACACGTTAATGACCTCTATTGCCATGCCCATTATGCACAATGGTGCTGATGTGGGTGCTGTTGGCGTTGATATTAGCTTGGAGTTTATTCAAGCAGCTCTTGAGCAAATGCGCCCTTTAGAAACAGGTTACGCCATGCTGATTTCTGCTGAAGGGGAGATTTTGGCAAAGCCACAAACGGGATCTGCAAGTGGCGGTTCGGAATTTGAACACGTTGCAGGTACTGTTAGTGCTAAATTACGAGGCGGCGTGCCTTTTTTCATGACAGAAAATTCTATGCTAAACGGTGAAGAGGTCTTGGTTTTATACACGCCTGTTGACTTAAACTCTTTGAGCTCTCCGTGGTTTATGGCAGTTGCTATACCTATATCAAAGGTTATGGCTGAATCCAATGACATTTTAATCAAGCAAATAGCCATTGCTGTTGTTGCCATTGTGGTGCTTTCGTTATTGGTATTTTATACAGCGTTAAGCGTGTCTAAGCCTTTGGAGCAAGTTGTTGATTTTGCAAATGTTGTAGCAAACGGTAACTATACTGCAACAATGGATAGATCCGCTAAAATTCGAGAAATCAACGCCTTGCAAGATTCGCTCAACAGTATGATAGCAGCACTTGTTCAGATCATGGATGAAGTAAAGATCAAGCAGGTTGAATCGGAACAAGAGGCCGCACGAGCCCGTGACGCCATGAACTTGGCAGAAAAAGCCAGGCTCGCCAGTGAAGAAAACAGAGTAGCCATGCTGAACGCTGCCCAAAAGCTTGAAGATATTGTTACTGTTATCACGCCTGCATCCGAGCAATTGCGCGCACAAATTGAGGAAGTATCAAATGGCGCACAGCATCAAGCTGCAAGCATAGCAGAAACAGCAACAGCCATGGAACAAATGAACAACACCGTGCTTGAAGTTGCCAAAAATGCAGAAGAAAGCGCGCAACTTGCCGAAACAACAAAGCAAGCTGCCATAAACGGTACAGAAATTACAAAAAAATCCCAAGAAGCCATGGTCCTTGTTCGCGAAGAATCCACAAAAATCCGTGCCAGCATGAGCACGTTGGAGGAACACGCGCAGTCCATCAACACCGTCATGGGCGTTATTTCTGATATTGCAGACCAAACAAATCTATTGGCCTTGAACGCAGCCATTGAGGCGGCACGAGCAGGGGAGGCAGGGCGCGGTTTTGCCGTGGTTGCCGACGAAGTGCGAAAGCTTGCAGAAAAAACCTTAAGCTCAACCACTGACGTGGCAAAGGTTATATCTGCCATACAACAAAGCACAAATGCCAATGTGGAACAAGTGGAAGTTGCGATTGAAGAAATTGAACATGTGTCAAAATTTGTGGAAGAAAGCGGCATTGCCCTTGAAAATATTCAAGCCATTGCAGAACGCAGCTCAGACGGCGTGCGTGCCATTGCCACTGCAAGCGAGGAACAATCGGCTTCAGCAGGGGAAATTGCAAATTCTGTGGCACAAGGCAATGCCATTGCCGCTGAAACATCAGAGGCCATGGAACGCGCAACCCATGCCATGCACGAGCTCACATCGCAAATACAAGAATTGTCAACTCTTATTGATGAGTTAAAGCAAAGCTAAACCGCGTAGTTTGTAAGGCGTTCAACTTAACATGCATGATAGAATGTAAAAAACATTCTATCATGCATGTTAAGTACAATCACTATAGCTTGTAGCTTATTACGTGTAAGATGAGTAGTGGCTCTATTTTTGCAAAAAGCAATTCAAAGGCTCCTTAAAAAAACTTTTTTTATTCTAATATTGCAGAAACGTTTATGTACTTTTGTTTTTGGCAAAGCTATTTGCGTGCTTTTAGTATGAATTTTTTTTCTTTCAAATAGTGATCATGCTTTTAGTGCCGCCTGCATTACTGAATCTGAACAGCCTATTTTCTCTTGTCCTTCTTTTGTAATCATGCATCCGGCACGTCCTTTTCCAATGGTAATGTATTGTAATGTAGAAAGCTTTTTTAAAAGGATACGTAGTTTATTATCGCTCATTATAGCATGTTGGTTTTGCATAATTTGATAAAGAGCCATACGACCTATGCCATGTGAAGGGGTTGTATGAGCATGTATGACACGAAGCACAAGATCTTCCACATCATCATTAGATGAAATAGAGGAAGTTTTAGAAAAGGATTCGTCAAAAATACATTGAAAATTTTGCATAACCTTGTAGAAATGAGCTGCATTATAAAGCTGGCGTACATTGCCTGGCCAATGGTACGTCATGATTTTTTCCATATTATTTGCACCTATGGTAGCGTATTCAGTGCCAAGTACAGACTGTAGCAGCAATTTAATATCATTTCCTCTTTTTCGTAAAGGCGGAAGTTTTATAGGTAATGTATTTATTCTGTAAAACAGATCCTCACGAAAGCATCTTTTTTCTATTTCAGCATTAAGGTCTTTATTGCTTGCGGCAATAATACGAATATCAATGCTAATCACTTTGTCACTACCAATGCGCATAATTTGTTTTTCCTGTAAGACACGTAGCAATTTACTTTGAATAGATAGCGGCATTTCACTGATTTCATCTAAAAAAAAGCTACCCCCGTTAGCTTGTTCAAAAAGACCTACTTTGCCTTCTCTTCTCGCTCCTGTAAAAGAGCCTTTTTCATATCCAAAAAGCTCGCTTTCAAGTAAGGATTCAGGCATTGCAGCGCAGTTGATAGCGACAAATTGTTTATTCCAACGAGAAGAGTAATTGTGTATTGATTGAGCAAGCAACTCTTTTCCTGTGCCACTTTCACCATATATGACAATGCTATGGTCACTTTTTGCAGCTTTTTTTGCCATATTTATACATTCATCCATGCAATTAGACTCGTATATAATATCACTAAATTTATATTTTGCATAAAAACCTGATTTAATAAACTTATTATGCAATTTTGATTCTAGTTCACGAATACTGTTTTCGTTACGAAATACCAAATGAATACCTAGTACTTCACCAGATATTGTGATGTATTTTTTTGATATTTGATACACTGTTTTTTCAATGTATGTTACTATGTCTAAATTATCATCATCAAAAATAGTAGAAAATAAACGATCACCAAAGCATTTTTGCAAACTGATTTTAGATGAATTATAAAATATTTTATCAAATTCTTTGTTTTTGTATATAATATTGTGTGACATATCACAAAGCACCATTCCGTCACCAGAATTTTGAATATATGTTTTAAGCATTTCTGCATGTAAAAAATTTGAGATAAAGTAATCTTTAATAACAGTTTCTGGTTCTGCTAACAAATCAAGATACTTGATAAGATTAAGGCGTACTTTTTTGTGACCTGCTCCCAATTTGCTTGCAATGCGTGACATAGTATAAGAATCTATCATTCGATGCCCAATATCAACGATATTTTTTATAAAACTTGGGATAAGTTCTTTTTCTCCAGGAGTAATGGCATAGTGTATGTGTTTGTATTTTTTCCATTCTTCATTGGTATGAGAAAAAACAATAAAATTCCACTGATTTAAATTTAATTCATACAAAGAATTTACACAGTTTTGAGTTGCTTCATCCGTATAATTTACAACTAATACATTTGAAAATTTTGGAATATCAAGCATTTTAGCTATGCCACTTTTAGACGGCACTCTGTTAATCAGCATGATTTTGCTTCTGTCTTCCACAAAATCTAAAAGCCTAAACAAACCGCTTTCAGACGGAATAAGAAAAAGATCATCGTCAAGCTTGTTCTGCATTGAAAGCGAATCCATATAATAAGTGTTTATGCTAATACTTTCATCAAATACAAGCCGTAACTGGGCTGCTAAAATTTTAGATGTGCGTTGCTCAAGCTCGTTATTAAGAACAATGGAAATTTTTTTTTGCGACATGGTTTGTCCTTTATATATGCCTACTGCATGTAGTTTTTTGCTTCTTTGTTTTTTTGAGCATACACATTTGGCAAAATTTACGCAGAATACAACTTAATTGCAGCTGGTACATGGATTTGTGATGCTGATTGTATTATAATGCCACGACTCAAAACATTAGATCTATTTGCTATCCTATTGTCTTATTTTTTATCCTATTTATTAAGTAATGACAAGGTCGGTTTGGATGGAAAAACTTTGTTTGATTGACGTTGCTCTTATTAAAGAAAAAAGTTTTGTATATTAGGGGTGTTACAAAGCTGATTTTGTGATTTTTTGCTCAATCTTGGGCGGGTGCTGTGTGTTCAATATTGGAACGCTATTTGCTGTTAGATGCAAGTTTGCATGCTAAAGGTTGGAAGGAACGTGTCATGCGCAATTGCTATTTCTACAACTGTACATTGTTGCCAATAACAACCCTTTTATGAACAACAACAAACAAATAAGGAGTAAACATGGCAGAAAGCGTAACTAAAACAAGCAAGTATCTACCGCTGATGATTCGGTCTGCAGCCATGCTTTTTATGGAGTCAGCAAAATATCTTGATGCGCAATGGGGCCTTGAAGGCAGAAACATTCTTCGTGCTGCAACGCGAAATGTTGGAACCTGGCGTGGGAATCAGCTTAGAAAAGCACATATGGCGCTAAATGTACCCATAAATATGGAAAGTTTATGTAAAAAATGGGACAGTCCTTCTGCCACAAAACACCTTGGCCCAATTTGGGAGTCACAAGGGGAATGGAGCAAGGATAACGTTGCAGTTCCTGTCCCTTTTTTTGAAAGTGCGTGTGAATCAGCAGATTTGTGGACAAAAGATGCAGACGAACGTGCATATATGCTTGGACACATATATTGCGACGAGTTTCACATTAAATTTGTTCAAGGGTATCACCCTGAATCGGTTGTTGTCATTCCGCATTGCATTATGAAGGGTGACCCTCAATGCGATTTCCGTTTTATGTTGCCGCCTCATTCTAGTACACCGCCACCGTTACCGTTATATGAAAACGAAAATCCGGCAGAGGATTGGCAGGGGGAAGGCCTTGTTAAGGAATACGGAGAGTTACGCCGCAAAGCAAGAATCACCGCAGGTCGAATATATTATATTTATGATAGTTTGAAAAAAAGCAATTTGCCTGAATACAAAACTGTTTTTTCAACCATTATTAACAATTGGTCAAAGCGTAGGGCCGCTGATGAACAGTTAAAAAACAAGAATAGCAAGCATGAAAATACAATATATGCTTTATTTTCAGAGCTAGGAACTCCTTATGAATTTATCTGGAAAGCATCTTTTTCAGAAAATTCAAACGGAGAATTTGAAATGAACATACCATATTGCCCATATCTTGAAACATGGAAATGGCTTGGTTATGATGATGGTTTGTCATGCTTTTGTGATAATTGCTATGTGCCTTTAATTGAAAACTATAACAATTCGTATTCTGCAAAACTTACAAAATGTATGGCAAAAGGTGATACTATTTGTCAAGTTATTGCAAATAAACGGTAGCAAAATTTATGAAGAAAAAGCTTTTATTTTTAGACCATACTGTTGATGATGTGTATACTCCTATAGAACATTTTACTCCTTTTTTTGATGTGCATTTTGATATTTTTAATTGTACAAATGATGAATTTCCTGAAACTATCGATAGCTATTCCCATATTATGATTTCAGGTTGTGTTAAAGCGCTTGGATTAAAAAAGAATGTTTACTGTTGAAAGATGCAATAGATAAAGGAAAGAACATTCTTGGAGTTTGTTTTGGCCATCAACTTCTTGCTTTAACATTATTTGGTAATAATAGTGTTGAACACAGCAAAAAACTTGAAGCAGGATGGTTTGATTTCACTCTTTTACAAGATGATGAACTGTTAGGATGTAAGGGGGATATACTTTCAGGTTTTGTGTATCATAAAGACCAAGTTATAGCTGTCCCCGCTGATAAGGCAGATATTTTGCTTTCCAGTGAACAATGCGCGATTCATGCTTTTCGTTATCGCAATCACAATATTTGGGGTATACAAGCACATTTTGAAATCGCTCCTGACCAAGGAATGTCCTTTTTAAACAAATCGCATCCTCCGCAGGATCTTGCTTGGAAGGACTTTAAAAATATTGATTCACAAACCCATTCAAACGCATTTTGTAGCATAAGTAGATCCTTTTTTGCCTTGCCAACTATGTAATACTTAGAAGGGGGAGTTATGGAAAATTTAAGCACGGACAACATGATTATCCTTTGTGTAATGATAATTTATCTTGTTCTTTTGTTTGCAAATGCCATTTACTTTAACATGAAAAATGAAGATGAACGTGATTATTTGCAAGGAAGTAAAAAAATTCCAGGATGGGTTTTAGCCATATCTGAACGTGCAACAAGCGAATCTGTGTATTTGCTGATAGGGTGTACAGGATATTGTTATATTATTGGTGTAAATTCATTTTTCTTTTTAGGAAGCTGTATTGTTGGCCTAGCAATAGCGTGGTTTGTTGTAGGAAAAAAAGTGCGCCAAGATAATGAAAAGTATAACGCAATGACACTTACAGGATATCTTGCAGCTAAATTTAAAGAACGTGGCAATACCATAATTTGGGCGTTGTCGTTATCAATAATTATTTTCTATACTTTTTATCTTACAACGCAATTTTCAGGAGCTGGAAAAACATTACTTGCCATTTTAGGGCTTGATGCCAAAACAGGTATGATTCTTTCTGCGCTTATTGTAGGTCTGTACACAATGATTGGCGGGTTTAGGTCTGTTGTGTGGACTGATATGGTACAAGGGATACTGATGCTTATAGCCCTTGTTGTAGTTCCCATAGTTGGTTATATAGATTGTATGTCACGCGGCATTGATCCTTTCCAGGTAATTGCCAATGCCAATGTTGATGGAGTTGCCCTAGGTACATTTTTTGGTGGAGATGATTTTACAGCAATGTTTCTTATGGCGCTAGCAAACTTTAGCTGGTTTTTTACATATCTTGGGGGGCAGCCGGCACTTATGGGTAGGATGATGAATATTCGCAGTGAAAAGGAATATATGCAGGCATCCTATATTGCGATCATTTGGGCTATTGTTGCCTTTGGTGGCGCATGCATGATTGGCATAGTTGGTAATGGGTATTTTGGGGTTGATGCGTTAAAAGACCGTGAAATGCTTTTGCCATTGCTTATGACAGAGCTTTTGTCACCTGTTCTTGTGGGATTATTGATTGCGGCTATCATTTCAGCAATGATTTCAAGTGCAGACTCTGTTGTTCTTGTAATGGCCTCTTCAGCAGTTGAAGACATTGCTTTTACAGCTTTAAACATAAAAATGACAAGTAAGCAAAAAATACAATACTCACGTATTTTAATTGGTGTATTTTGTTTGCTTGGTCTTTGGGTTGGTTTTCATACAAACGATTTTATTCAGGTCGTCGTAAGCTGGATGAGCGCAGGCATTGGAGCGAACTTCTCTGCGGCACTTATTCTTGCACTTTTTGATAAAAAATGTTCTTCCATGGGTATCGCAACAGGTATATTTGTTGGCATTGTCACAACCATTATTTGGATGACCACACCACTTGAAACCTATGTGAGTGCTCGTATGACAACCTTCTTCTGGGTGCTTATTGCTGGTGCCATAGCAAGTCGCTTGTTCCCTGATAAAGAATTGCGTCCTGCTACATAACAGCTTGTTGAGATAAGCTATGTTTAGACCCTGCATAAAATTGTGCAGGGTCTTGTTTTTTGCAGGTTGTTCAAAATGCGATTTGAGCAAACTGTCAAGGTTCTAGGCCTGCCAAAAGGAAGGCAAAGCCGCAAGGTGTCTCCCTATGCTATATGGAGCAAAAGCGTATGAAGCTAATATAAACCCCTTCAGTTTTGAATACACGGTTGCTGTTCAGTCTTTTTTTAGTAACGCATAAATCCAGATCCTGTTAGCATTGGTTAATCAAAATCGGCAATGATTGTATCCAACAGCAGGTTGCCCAGTTTTTGCTTTCTAAACATGTTACGAATACGGGCCAATCCCTCGCTAAGGGCTGTTGTGGAAATGCCGTTACGCACAGATGTATGTGCCTCAATAAATGCAGCCAAGTTGTCACAATGTTTGATCAAAATGCCGTCTTTTGGATCTAATTCGTTGCAATTGTACATGGCCTGCATGCTGTCAAAATCATCCAGCACTGTAACAGAACCGTTTTGGCGTATTGTTTCTAAAAATTCGGAATCGCCGTCACCTTGCATGCCAAGGTAGTATTGCAAACATTCGTTTATATCGGTATAGCCACCTTGATTTAAGGGCTTAAAGATGCGCTCTTCCAGCTCTTCCAATTCATAGCTACGGATAAGTTCTGCCAAATGTTGCCCCGACCGTTTGACCGGTGAAATGATGTCCCTGGTTAACAGTTCCGGTAAATCATGAAAAAGACCTGCAAAAAAATTGTTCAGGCACCTAGCAGGGCAGGCGTTAAGAACCAGACTGATGAAATACGCAAACGTGCCCACCAAAAACATGTGCCCAAGTACAGATGTTTCGGGTATGCGCGGTGTGCCTGACCAGCGGATTTGAAAACGCAATTGACCGCACATATTGGCAAAGTGCCCCAAGGGGTTTTGGTTGCCTTGGCGTAATTCACAAAGGCCGCTCACCTTTGAAATGCCGTTGAATCCTTCAATAAACGAGGCTTCGATGCGTTCTTCATCTTCCTTATTAAATTCTCTGATAAGGCCAAATTCCCAGTGCGAGGCGTACAGGTGCGCGGCATTGACGATTTGATCGGCAAGCTCGTGGCGTTCAAGGTTGCGATGATACGCTTCAAGGCGTTGCCAAAAACCTGCATCTAAGGGTTCTACCACAGGTTGCAATTCTGTAAGCACCCATTCGGTAAGCTCTAAATAATGTTTTGGGTTGTCCTTGATACGATAAAAAACAGGGGGCTTGATATCGGTTACGACAAGGCGGTATAAATAGTCAAACAAAGAGCGTTCAACCACGGCCTTTTCAAGGGCTAGCCGTTCGTCAAGCGACATGTTGCGGCTGTTCAGCTTTACCAGCAAAAACGCCACGATCATTTTATGGCCCTGCTTGTCCAGCTCGTACAAGGCTGTGGGCCGCAATTTATCGTTCCAGCGTTGGATATATGTACCTGAAAAAAGCAATTGCAATAAGCTTTTACGAATTTTTGACATGACACTCTCCTTGCCCTATGGTAATGACCATGATTGCCGATAAGATAATATGATGAACAGCCGTAAAACGATATACTGAAGATGGTATCAATGTAAGCAACCCTTCTTTGTACATATACCAACCAAAGGATGCCCATGTATATAGTGCCACGCTCCAAAATGTTTATACCACAAGTATGCGCGCTTATTTGTCTTATTATCGTATATGCAAGCGCAGCGCAAGCCATGCCCAGATCCTATAAAGAATTGGCACGCATTGCCGATACCTTGACAGAAACCAGCGTAACTTATGGACAAATCCCGTCTATTAACGAGGTGCGGTACCTTTCTGTTTCTGACGCAAGCATGACTATGCAGGACAATGAGCCGATTTTTATTGTTTTTTTTCCAACAGGGCCGCGCATGTATCCGCAACGGATCCTTGTATGGCATGAAGTTATCAACAAAGTCATTGACGGTGAGCCCTATTGCATCACCTACGCACCCATCACGGGAAGCCTTGCCGTGTACCATGCCAAAATTGAAGGACTTTCCCTCGTTTTTGACAATGAAGGAAGCCTTTATAACAACAACAGCGTGCTTGTAGACCGCAATACCGGCAGTAAGTGGCTGCAAATTTTGGGCATGGCCTTTGAAGGCCCCCTTTTTGGCAAAGGCATGCCTCATGTGCCTGCTTGGTGGACAACATGGGGATTTGCCAAAAAAATCTATCCCGATGCCAAGGTCATGTCCATCCCTTTAAATACCGACAAACCTTACGGGCGCGATCCTTATGGTTCTTATCTTAGGCCCGGTACCTATTATGATGACGAGCGCATCCTATACCCCTTAACCGTGTATGATCGCAGGATGCATTCCAAAAAACGGATCCTTGGCATTGAAAAAGACACTTTTATGCTGGCTGTAGACATTGAGGCAGTAAAGGAAAAAGGCGCCATCAACTTTTTTATGGGGCCAACGCCCATGGTGGCTGTGCATGACAAGCGAGTGGATGTGGTGCGTGTGTTTGACCGTACCGTATGGGATGACCCTTTGCTTTTTGTTGTGGATGATACTAACGAGCTGCGCGATGTTGATACAGAAACCCTATGGTCCTATGACGGGGTAGCCCTTGAAGGGAACTTAAAAGGAGCACGGCTTGTTGAAATACTTGGCATCAATGCTTTTTGGTTTGCATGGGCAGCTTTTAATCCGGAAACCTTGGTTGTACCAGGCCCCCATGATGTGCCGGAATCAGCCTTGATTAAGGGCACAAAGGGAAAACCCATCACGCCGTAATTGTTTATCATTGTGTAGTTTTTTAGGGTGCGATCGTAGGCTTTGCAATGATGTCGTTTTTTGAGGAACGCACATGGCAGTAAAAAAGGAGGCTTTCGCCTCCTTTTTTTGATAACTATAATCGCAAGATCTTATAACGTTATTTACCGGAAAGCTCCCACACACATTTTGCCAAAACTTCAAGGGATCTGCCAAGGCAGTCTTCGTCAAAGTCAAAATAGGAATTGTGGTGGCCTGCATTAAGTTTTGCACCTATTTGCATGTAGGTTCCAATGCCACCTTGTTCCTGTACCAAGGTCATAAGGTGTGAAAAATCTTCGGTTGCGCCAAAGTTTTTCATTTCAACAATGGTATCAAAGCAGCCCATCTCACGAGCAATATCAGCCACACGAGCAGCAAGTTCAGGACTGCTTGTACCGCTTTTGGTGCCGCCAACAGTTTCTATTGTATAGGTACAGCCCCACATATCCGCGGCAGCTTTGATGATGCGTTTTGTTTCAGCATCCATATATTCATTAAGGTCGCTCGATATACCCCGTGTTTCCATATACAGGGTGGCTTTAGGCGGAATCACATTGCGCCCTTCACCGCCAACGAGCTTGCCCACAGTAATGCGTGTATCGCCTTTGCCGCTACGAGCAATGGCATGCATGTTGAGCGTGGCAGCACAGGCCGCCAACAGCGCGTTTTTGCCTTCCTCAGGGGCTGCACCTGCATGGGCAGACACGCCATGAAAGGTCACGTCAGATTTGGTTGTGGCCAAAAAGTCCTTGGTTCCGCACACAATAGTGCCAGGGGTATCAGCCTGAAAGCCGATATGAAAACCAAGGATCATATCAACACCGTTTACAGCACCGGCTTCTGCCATGGGGCCTGCTCCGCGTGAACCTTCTTCACCGGGTTCAAACAAAAAGCGAACAGTGCCTTTAAGGGTGTCTTTACACGTTGCCACAATTTCAGCAAGGGCAAGGCCCACAGCCACGTGTCCATCATGCCCGCAGGCATGCATGGCGCCTGGGTTGACTGACGCATAGCCTTCTTTAACAGGGCGATGCTCAGGGTCTGTGGCCTCGTTGGCATCGTTGGAATCCATATCAAAGCGCAGGCATAACATGGGCCCTTCGCTGCAATAAAGGTCTGCCCAAAAGCCTGTAAGTCCGCCGTCCATTTTTGCCACAAGGGCAGGGTCTGCACCTTGGGCAATGGCACGCTCTTGATGTTTGGCAAGTTCATCAGCTGAAGGCACGCCCATCATGTGGGCTTTGCTAACAGCTTGCTCCCCCATGGTGATGGTATAGCCAAGCTGTTGTAGGTGCGTAATGGCCAAAGCTGCTGTGCGAAACTCTGTCCAGCCGGTTTCAGGATGTTTATGTATATCACGCCGCCATGTTGTAAGTTTTGGATGTATTTCCTTTACCTTCGTCATAAAACAAGAAGAGCTCATTATGTTTTCCTCTTTTTACTGTTATTGTTATCCCAACATGACATAGGTCACGATAAGGGCGCAAACCATGCCTAAAGCGTTGCGCTTGCTCAATTCCATGGGGTTTACTTTGGCAAGGGATGCACAAATAATGGCAGCACCCGTTAGGGGCGACATGGTTCGTCCCAAAGCGCCGCCCAAGGTGGCAAGGCTGCCCATTTCAGGAATGGTCATGCCAAAGGTTGAGGCATGCACTGTTACAGCTTGGTTAAAGGCTAGAGTTGCTGCATCGCCTGAGCCTGAAATAACAGCTAAAACAAAGGGCCCGGCTGCAGCGGCAAGGCTGACAACGCCTTCAGATTCTTTCATCAAAGCAATGCCAGCATCAATAAGGCCACTGGCACGAAGGCCGCTAACAAACACGCCGGCAGCAATGATAATACCCATTATTTGAGCATAGGCGTTGCCTGTGCCGTCAAAAAACTGTTTGGTGGCTTCAGTTGGGTTAGAACGGGTCACCACAAGGCCGATGATGGCACCAATAAGCATACAGTGCGGTACTTTAAGCGGAGCAAGCCACGGAAAAAGTTCAGGAAAACGTGCGCCAAGAACCAGCATGATTACAGGTGTCACGGGGATGATGGCGTAAAGGGGGTTTACTTTAATGCTTTCAACCTCTTGAAATTCACCGCTATGATCCACATAGCCTTTATTTTCACCAAGGAAATAGGCAACAGCAGTCAAGCAGGCAGCACCAACTAAAATGGTGACAAGACTTGTTTGGTAGTGAATACCGATAACTTCAACCACAGGAATTTTTGCCATATCAGCAATCATGCCGTTGTGTGAAAGCCCGGGGGAAAGCATGGAACCGTAAGTGCCTAGCATAACAGCAGAACCTGCAGTTGCAGGAGCCACACCCAAAGAAATGAGCATGGGGATCAAAATAGCGCCCACCGCAGCCGCAACACCGGCAGCACTTGGCAAGGATATGTTGATAAAAAAGGTGATGATCGCTGCTAAAGGAATGATTAACCCTTTAAAATGCCTTGCAAAACCTGTAACACCATGCACAAGGTGCGCATCGCACTTTGTATAGCTCATAACACAGGCAAAGCCCATAACAGACACAATAGTTTGGATAAGGCCACCATTGGTCATGGAGGCCACAAACTGGTTAAAAGCCAGCATGGGCTTTAACGTAACAAAGGCCAAAAAAAGACCGGAGGTCATCAAAACCAAACGTGTTTCATAACGTTTAACCAGTGCGTAAATCGTAGCACAGAGCACAATGAGGCCTAATGTAATCATCATACGGCTATCCTCCATTGGGTTACTGCCAGGTTAAAAGGGTATGAAAAAAAATTTGTATTAAAAGTCTCACAAAAATTCTAATCCGTCAAACCCTATGAGAAAAAATGGGCTTACATCGCATAAGACACGAAAAAAGCCATAATCCCAGTATGTGTAGGGGATTATGGCCTGTGCGTTTTTTTACCATGCTCAAATGGCGGTGGCCCTTTTAAGGTAGAATTTTTTGCATCTAGCATCTTATACACACTAAACACATGAATTGCTTCGCTTTGCTCGCAATTGATGACTAATGAACACATAAACCATTGCGAAGAGCGTAGCGACACAATCCATCTGGACAGCGCGTTGCGTTGGCGACGGCTCCTGTTAAAGGCGACAACCTCATGCATGGACTGCCGCGTCCTCACTGCGCTTGTACCAGCAGTGGGCGGTAGCCCGCGCGTGGTGTTCGTCCTTGCAGTGACGTTGTAGCGCGATAGCCTTGCTTTATAAAAGTGACGTTGTATCGCGATAGCCCTTCACAATCTCTTGTTTTGTACAGATGCCCTTGCCACCACAACGTCATGAATACCGTGCAAAAATGCCGCGCCATGATGTCAATTGCAAGGAGCGTAGCGACGCGGTTTATACTCTTTAGGGTGCAATCCAGTTCTTGACAGTTTAGATTGTACAAGCATTGAGTTGTAAAAAATGCTACTCAGAAATTTTTTTCACAAATTCAGATTTTAATCCCATTTGACCAATGCCTGAAATCTTACAATTGATGTTATGACCGTCAGCTGCATCATGAACAAGGCGTATGGATTTAACCTTGGTGCCGACTTTTACGACGCCGCCTCTAAATTTAAGGTCTTTGATAACACTTACGGTATCGCCGTCTTTTAGTTCTGTACCGTTGGCATCGCAAATGACAGCAGCATCCAATGATTCAGCAGCAGATTCTTTCGACCATTCATAGGTACATTCAGGGCAGGTAAAAAGTCCTGAATC
Organism: uncultured Desulfovibrionaceae bacterium; assembly: GCA_964370375.1. GTDB lineage: Bacteria > Desulfobacterota > Desulfovibrionia > Desulfovibrionales > Desulfovibrionaceae > CAYJIX01. Next base: position 16,536 of record CAYJIX010000029.1, read on the forward strand.
TTCGTAAACATATGCAGATTGGCATTTGGGGCAAGGTGGAAATTCGCTCATAATTTTGGCCTTTTTTGGGATAAAAGTTTAATGGCAGCTCTATTGTCTTTACCGTCTTTAGGTTCTGCTATTGCATGGATTATGATCTTCAAAGGGATCAAACAAATCAGGCAAACAGAGCATCTTCGGCGGCTTTTTTAAGCGCTGATTCATAATCAGGCACAAAACTTACATGCTGTTTCCCATCCTCAACATGTGCGTTTTTAAGCATTCGCATGGGCTGGGGCTGTAGGCCGCTCAAAATGATTTTTGTACCATGGTTGCCGCATTGCTTGATGACCGATTCCAGGGCTTCTTCTCCGGTAGCATCCAGATACGGCACAAGGCGCATTCTTACGATTAAAACTTTAGGCATCTGTCCCATGGCTTTGAGCGTGTCAACCAGATCAGACGCCACACCAAAAAAGAACGGCCCTGTAATTTGAAACACTTCCACGCCTTCGGGCAGATCGTCCCGTTGTGCTTCGTAGGTGGCGTCTTCATCATAAAGCGTACTGGATTTGCGCCATTCAGATTTAATTTCTACCGATTCGCTCATATGCTTCATAAAAAGCAAGCACGCAAGCGTGACGCCAACACCGATAGCTACAGTTAGATCCACAAGTACAGTAAGCAAAAATGTTAATATCATCACGGTACGATCTGTGCGTGACAATCGGTAAATATGAATAAAGTGCCCTATTTCACTCATCCCCCATGACACAACAAAAAGGATTGCAGCAAGTGCCGCCATGGGCACAAAAACCATAACATCCATGGCAAACAGCATAAAGAGCAGTAAAAACAACGCGTGAAAGATCCCTGCCATGGGGGTTTTTGCGCCGCCTTTAATGTTGGTTGCTGTTCTGGCAATCGCGCCTGTTGCAGGCAGGCCACCAAATAAAGCAGAGGCGATATTGGCGAACCCTTGCCCAACCAATTCTTGATTGGAACGGTGTTTGCCACCCGTCATTCCATCGGCAACAACAGCAGAAAGGAGCGCCTCAATCCCTGCCAAAAAGGCAATGGTAAAGGCAGAAGGAATGACGCTTTGCAATTTGGCAAAATCCCATACAGGAAGTTGTGGCATCGTCAAACCAGTCGAGATATTAGGAAAATTCGAGCCGATCGTTTCAACAGGAATGTTAAAAACAGATACAATAACAGCTGATAAGGCAACCACAATCAAAAAGCCCGGGAGCTTTGGCGCAACGCGGCGTAAGACAATAATGATCAATAAAGCCGACAGGCCAATCGCCAATGTGGCTCCGTTGAATGTAGCTATCGAGTCAAAATAGGCTGTCCATTTTGGGATAAAACCGGCAGGAACAGTATCGATTTGTAGCCCCAAAAAATCTTTCACCTGAGAAGAGGCAATGATGACGGCAATCCCTGCTGTAAACCCTGTGACCACAGGTTGTGGAATGAATTTTATGATCTGCCCCATGCGAGTATACCCGGCAATGAGCAAGATAGCCCCGGCCATCAAGGTTGCCAAAATAAGCCCATCATAGCCGTGCTGAGAAATAACATTAAAGATGACAACAACAAACGCACCTGTAGGGCCACCTATTTGATAGCGTGAGCCGCCCAAAAAAGAAATCAAAAAACCTGCAATAACCGCCGTTATAAGGCCTTTATCAGGTGACGCGCCGGACGCAATGGCCAAAGCCATAGCAAGCGGAAGGGCAACAATCGCCACCGTAAGTCCAGCAAGGGCGTCACTTTGCATATCCGATGATGAATAGCCCTGTTTGAGGAGGGTGAAAAGTTTAGGGGTGAAAGTGCTCATGGTTTCTTCTTTTTTGTTTTCAATGTATTGCCACCACAGGCCGAAGCTTTACGCGTTGTCAGCGACAAGCCCAGCCTAGGGAGTTGTTCAGAGAGTCCACATTGCCTAGGGTCATACCTGCTTTTTATGCGTTGAATGGTTGCCAAGGGTACATCGGCAATTTTAGCAGGCTGCTTTTGTTCTAAGCTCAAAAGCACTCACGCTGACCGCAGTTGTGAGGAGGTTGTTGTGTTTGCTCAAGCCTTTACTTGTTCTATGCCAAAATGAAAGACGTGTCTTACAGTATTCATGCATAAAAGACAAGGCTCATAGATCAACCCTATGAGAAAAACTATGAGGAAGGTTGTTGGAAGAAAAAGCCCTCGCTGTGCCCTGATAAAAACATCAGCTTATCGCCGTAAGGACGCAAAAACAGATTTTTTTCGTCATTACACATTTTTGCCACCCCCTTGTGTTGCCCCGTCCTCACGCTTTTGGCGTCGTCTTTGAGCCAAAAGGGGGGACAAGTTATTTTGCGCCGTATTTTTTCAAAACAGCCACAACGCCTGGGTGAGGTGTTTTACGGGCAAAGGAAATGGCGGTATCACCATTGTTGTTGATGGTATTGGGGTCTGCGCCGTTTTCTAAAAGCAGCTCAACAACTTCTTTTGGTTGCCTATTGGCTGCAATGATAAGCGCGGTGTTGCCGGCATAATCTGTGGCGTCAATGGCTGCCTTGTGTTGTAAAAGCAGGCGCATAACGTCCATATGCCCATAGGCTGAGGCAAAAATAAGTGGGGTTCCGCCTGACGCGCTGGTGGCATGAATATCTGCTTTATGCGCAAGCAGTATTTGTACAAGGTTTGCTTCGCCCATACCACTGGCGTAGATAAGGGGCGTTACGTCATTTTCGGCCTTGCTTTCTGTATCGGCGTTGTTTTCAAGCAGAAACTCTAAGGCCCTTGCCTTTTTTTCTTGTACAGCAAGCATGAGGGCTGATAAGCCGTGCATATTTTGCGTATCAATGGAGGCGTTATTTTTAAGCAAGACTTCCATCACAGGGATTTGCTCGTTAACAACAGCCACCATTAGCGGTGTTATGCCGTTTTTTTCTGCGGTGTTTATATCGGCTTTATGGTCAAGCAATAGCTGTACAATGTTGGCTCGTCCATAAAAAGCGGCAGCTGTTAAGGCAGTCCAACCGTAGTTGTTTTTGTCATGAATATCTGCCCCTCGTTGTATGAGCAGGCGCAAGGCGTCCTCATGCCCGTGAGCTGCGGCAAGGGTTAGGGCAGTGCCGCCATGTTCATCCTTGCTTTGAATATCTGTACCGTCCTGCAAAAGCTTTTCTATCGTAGTAACATCGCCTGCTGTTGCAGCCTCAAAAAGGGTAGCAGCAACGGCAGAGCTACAAAAACACCATAAAAAGCACAACATGGTGACAAGGATTTTGCTGCGCACGGATTTAACTCCTTACAAAGCGTTCAGACGGTAAAGATGTTTAGAATGACCAAGAAACGCCCATGCTTACAATGTGTTGTTTGTAATCATACAGGGCACTGTTGGAATAGTTTTGCGAGTATTGATAGCTTACATCCACGCCCCATGCGTCATTAATGGGAACATGGGCGGTAACGCCTGTGTTTAAGCGGTAGTCTTCCCTGTTGTCAACTTCCACCACAGTGGCAGGGCCATGATAGTATTTACCGCTATAGCTGATAAATGGGGAAAGCTTGATCTCATTAAAGGGAAGTAAAAAAGCAAAGCTTGCGCTGCCTTCAAAGCCGTCATAGGAATAGGTGGTGTCGTCGGCATAGCCGCCAATGTAGCGACCGCCCAAGGTGAGGCTGTGATCCTTGCTGCCCAAAAAGACGCGCACATACTGCCCGGCAGAGGTGTACCAACCGTCATAATGGTGACTGTTGGAATAGGTACGGCTTGAAAGGTTGGCTTTGGTTATCAAATGGATTTGTGGAGTTGCGGCATAAATAAATTGCATTTCGGGCCCAACGGCAAAAATGCTTTGGTCAAAGGCATAGGCAAACACTTGAGCGCGTACACGCATGTCAAAAAGGCTGTTGCTCGTTACGTGACGCATGCCAAAAGATGCAGTAACCCATTCTGAGCTGGATAAATCCATATCGTGCAGGTCTTCATTGGCATTGTAGCGGATATAAAAGCCGCCATCGCCCACCAACCACCAGGGCTTGTCCGTATCAAGGTGGTGCAACACCTGCATGTGGGCACCAACATAGCCGGCGAGGCTCCCTTCAGCTTTGCCGTCTTTAAGGCGCAAATTCCATTCGCCCAAAGAAAGGTCGTTGGAAGCAGGGCCGCTGTTGACGTTGCTGTCGTAAAGGACACCGGCGCGTAATTTGCCCGAAATGCGCGTGCGCGAGGATTGTTTAGCCTCTTTTTGCGGTGCTGTGCGTACAACCGTATCAGACGTTTTAGGGGCTTTAGCCAATTCTAAATTTGAACGTTGAGTATCGTCCTGCATTTTAAGGGCAAGGGCAAGCTCTTTGAGCAAAACGGGTTCATTAGGATGATTTGTCAACAGCCGTTCATACGCCATCACCGCTTGTCCTGGCCGCTCTGTGCGTAAGGCAGCACGAGCATAGCCAAGGTTGATACGGTCGCTCCCCGGATCCTCACGCAAAAGGCGGCTAAAGGCAAGATAGGCCTGTTCATAGTGCCCTTGCTGTAAAAGCAGGGCCGCCGCGTTTTTTTGTTCAGCCAAGGTTTGTGCGGCTTGTGCTGTGTTTTGTGCGTATGCTTGTGGATGTCCTGCTACAAAAAGGCTTATGGCAAAAAATAACGAAAGTATCTTTTTCACAACAATCTCCTTAGGAAAAGGGAAGCTTATAGCCGTTTTATGAAATACGCTTTTTATGGTTTTGTAAAGCTCTTTTTGTAAATATGCCCCAAAAAGTGACAAAATGTGTGTTTTTTTTACGCTATGTATCTTATAGCGTTTGGTTATTGCGTTTTTTGCAATGAATTGTGAAAAGCTGCATAGCTCCCTTTTTTGGCACCAAAAAAGCCACAGGCTTTCGCCCGTGGCTCTCGTATAATCTAGGCTTATCCTTGCTCAATTTTGCAAAGACAGTTTCTAAGCTTTTGTAAACGGTACACTCAACTTAGCATCCATAAATTCACGCACAAGGCAAAGGGCAACGGCCACAGCCAAAAGGCCGGCTGCTGCGACATAGGCCATGCTATAGCTGCCTGTGGCATCAGCAATGGCTCCGGCAAGCACAGGGCCAACCACACCGGCAGCACCCCAAGCTGTGTACAAGATACCGTAATTCATGCCAAGGTTTTTGGTTCCCCAAAACGCCATGGTCAAGGTAGGAAAGAGCGGCATGCATGCGCCATAGTTAAAGCCCACAATGGCTGCACCCATAAAGAATCCGGCAAAGCTTGAAAGCTGGTTAAACACAAGCATGATGGCAATCTGGATAGAGCATACCAAAAGCAAGGTGCGGTTCGCACCAAGTTTATCGCTCAAAAATCCGCTGACAACGCGGCCTGTGGCGTTAAAGGCTGACAATAAGGCCACAAACAAAAAGCCTGCCTGAATGGCGCCCATGGATTGTGCGCTCACGATTTTGGACATGTGCCCAATGATCATAAGGCCGGCGCTTGTGGCAAACACAAATTGGATCCAAAGCACATAAAATAATGGGGTTGAAACCATATATTTCCAGTTATGATCCACAGCTTGGCTTGGTTTTGCTTGTGTTTGAGCTTGTTCTACCTTTGCGCCTCCTTGGGGCACATAGCCTTCAGGGGGGTTGCGCAAACATTGCGCCAAGGCCACAGCAAGCACAGCAAACACAACACCTAAAATGGTAAAGGATTTTGTAATCCCGTAGGCACCGATAAGGTATTCGCTAAGCGGTGCAATAAACACCGAGGCAATGCCCATGCCGGCAACCACAACGCCTGTTACTTGCCCTTTCATGCTGGCAGGAAACCATTTAACAGCAGCAGGTGTGGCAGCAGCGTAACCAAGGCCAATGCCTATGCCGCACAAACCACCAAAGCCGATAATGGCAGGCATCATGCTTTCCGGCGAAGAAAAACCGGTCACAATCATGCCGGCGCCAAGGAACAAGGCGCCTAAGGTTGCCACGATTCTTGGCCCTAATTTGTCCTGCAAACGACCACCGGGGATCATGCATAAGGCCCAGATAACAATGGAAATAGTATAGGGCATTGACATTTGAACGTTTGTCCAGCCAAGGCCGCCATTGGCAACAGTATCTGTCAGTTTTTTACCAAACACACTCCAAGCATAGACAACACCCATGGTAAGGTTGAACCCCATGCCGGAAAAAGCAACAAGCCATCCTTTGTTCATACAGAGCACCTCAAATGCGCAAAAAAAGATTAGTGTTCAACCGCCAAGTGTGTTATGTCTATACATACAGAATACCAGCATTCTAACGGGAACAAGGAATAAGCATCACTCTTTATAGAATGAGTATCAATCTGTCAACACATTTGGCGCATATTTGTTGGGGAAGGGCAAGTTTTTTTGTTTCAAGTGGATTGATGATGTTGAAGAGCATAGCTGGATTGCAATAAGGCAGAAATACATACCACCTGTGCCCTTTAGGGTGCTTGTGACCTTTAGGTTGCCTGTGTTCTTTAGGGTGTAAACCACGTCACCCTTCGTTTTGCTCAGGGGTCCTCGCAGTGACATTGTAGCGTGAAGGCTTCTGTTAAAGGCAACAGCCATCGCACCACAAGGTCATTGCGAGGAGCTTGCGACGAAGCAATCCATGTATTTTATACCCTAACAGCCTGCTAAAGGGTGCAGATATCCTTTAAGGTATGTGTTTTGTGTTCTGCCTAAGCTGCGCCCCTGCCTTCAAGGGGCTTTTCCCGCACAAGTTTTAATCCTTCGCAACCTTTATTTTGACAAACTAAACTGCGCAAGTTCAAGCAACGTGCGCACGCCAAAGCCCGTACCGCCTTCCGGGCATAAGGGGCCTGCCTTCTTTGTGGAAGCTGTGCCTGCAATATCAAGGTGGGCCCAACGAACATTTGGCTGTATGAATTGTTTTAAAAATACAGCCGCAGTACAGGCACCGCCTTCACGAGGTCCGGCGTTTAGAAAATCTGCGGTATCGCTTTTAAGGCTTTCAAAATACCTGTCCCAAGTGGGCAGGGGCCAAAACATTTCGCCAACCGTTTCTCCAAGGCCGCGGATGGCCTCGGTCAAAACAGTATCCGGCGAAAAAAGCCCTGCCACAGTATTGCCAAGGGTAACAGAACAGGCCCCGGTTAAGGTAGCAATATCAATCAGCGCATAAGGCTGCCAGCGGTTTTGGGCATAGCTTAGGGTATCGCACAGCACAAGTCGCCCTTCTGCGTCGGTGTTGTTGATTTCGACAGTTTTACCGGCAAGGGTTTTGACCACATCCCCGGGGCGCGTGGCACGGGCGTCGGGCATGTTTTCCGCACAGGCCAAAAGGCCGATAACGCGCCGCGGCACATCCAACAAGCCAAGGGCTTCAAAAACGCCAAGCACAGCCGCTGCACCTGCCATATCGCCTTTCATGGCCTGCATGCCGGCAGAAGGTTTAAGGCTGATACCACCGCTGTCAAAGGTAAGCCCCTTGCCCACCAGCACAAGAGGAGGGCTTTCTTCATGGCCTTTGGGCGCGTGTTCCAGCACAATAAGGCGCGGTTCGTTGACAGAACCTGCCGCAACCGAGGCAAAGGCTTCCATGCCCATGCCTTCAATGGCTTTGCGGTCAAAAACTTCAAGGGACATGTTGTAACGTCCGCTCAGTTTACGCGCCTGATCAGCTAAAAATTCCGGCGTGATGGCATTGCCGGGCCCGTTGACAAGGTTTCGTGCAAGGCTCACCGCTTTTGCCATGCTTTCGCCGCGTTTAGCTGCAAGGGCTAAGGCATCATTTGGCATGTCAAGGCTGCAAAGGTTAAGGCAGCGCGGGTCGTTATTTTCAAGTTCGCCTTCTTTGCATGTTTTTAACGCTGTGTAACGGTAAAGGCCAAGGAGCGATCCGCACACTATTTCTTCTGCGATACGTTCCAAGGGGTAACGCTCGCTTGCAAGGCCGGCAAGGTTTGGCACGATGACAGCGCAGCTATCAAGGTTCAAGTCGCGGCAGGTGCGTGTAAAACGAGCCGCGGCCTTGCGCATGGCATCAAGCTGCATGGCAGGGCAGGGGTAGCTTGCTTTTTTACCAAGCCCCAAAAGCACAATGCGGTTAAGGGGATGCATTGGCGGGCCATAGATAACGCTAAGCGTATCTTTTTTTGCCGTAAAATCGCGCACAGCAGGTGCAATGCCAAGCCATGGCGCAGCTTCTAAAAGGGATGGGCATAGCGAAGCTAAACTTTCAGCATCGCTAAAATCGTCTTGAAAAACAAAAAAGGCTACGGCATCGGCCTGCCATTTTTCGATTCCGTTCGGTTGAAAGGCAATGTGCATATGATCTCCTTATACTAGTTGTAGTTGTTTATATACAGGCTGTTCAAACAAAGAGAAAGAGCAAAGCTGTTGCGCATTTGGGGTAACCTGTTAAAACGTTTGTATCAAAAAATTAGCTATAAAATCCTTACCTATCCATTTTTCCACAGGCTGTTCAAAAAGGGTAAGATACGAGGAAGACGAAGTTTTTTGCGAAGTGGAGTTTATTTAGACATAAATGACCGTAGCAAAAAACGAGTCTGACGAAGTAAATTGCCGTTTTTCAACCGCCTGTTAATGGTTTATACCAAAATTTTTGAGCTTCCGGTGCAAATAACTGCGTTCAAGGCCCACTGTTTCGGCAAGGCGCGTTACATTGCCGCCGCACGCTTCAAGGTTATGGGTAAGATAGCTTGCTTCAAAGGCAGCACGGGCTTTTTTAAAATCCTGCTCGTTCAACAATTGGTCAAAAAAATTCTTGCTTTCCAGTGTGTTGTCTTGATTATGCTGTTCCAACTTTAAGGGTGTTTTGCAAAGGTTTTCATGACATTCAGGCCGCATTTCAGTAGGTAAATCGCGCTTTGTGATGGTTTTTCCGGCATGTAAAATCACCACACGCTCTACAAAATTGCGCAATTCACGCACATTGCCCGGCCATTCATACTGTTCAAGCAAAGCGAGGGCGTTTTTATCAAATTGTGGTGCTTTGCAGCCGTGTTGCTTTGACAGATGATATAAAAAGGTTTCAAGCAACAACAAAAGGTCTTGCCCCCGTTCACGCAAAGGCGGCAAATGCAAGGGCATGACCCGTAAACGGTAGTATAAATCCTCACGAAATTGGCCTTGTGCTATGGCGTCTTCAAGGTTTTTGTTGGTGGCGGCAATCACTCGCACATCCACTGTGATACTGCGAGTGCTGCCAACGCGCTCAAAGGTTTGTTCCTGCAAAATGCGTAAAATTTTTGCCTGAGTGCGCAGGCTCATGTCGCCGATTTCATCTAAAAACAGCGTGCCTTTATGCGCCATTTCAAACCGTCCCACCCGTGAAGCGTCTGCCCCTGTAAAGGCGCCTTTTTCATGACCAAAAAGTTCGCTTTCGATAAGCTCTTCAGGAATGGCTGCACAGTTGACCGCAATGAACGGCTCGTGAGAACGGCCGCTTTTGGCATGCAAAGCCCTTGCTGCCAATTCCTTGCCAGTGCCGTTTTCGCCAGTCAAAAGTACCCACACATTTGTGGGCGCAACCTTTTCAAACTGTTCTAAAAAACCTTTCATGACGGGTGATGCGCCAACAAGCTCGTCTTGAGTGGGTAAACTTGTGTGCAAAGCCCTGTTTTTACGCCGCAATTCGCCCATTTCAAGGGCCCTTGTCGTCACAAGCAACACTTTTTCAAGGGACAACGGCTTTTCAATAAAATCATAGGCGCCAAGGCGTATGGCGCTTACAGCTGTTTCAATGGTGCCGTGCCCAGATATCATCACAACAGGGAGCGATGGATATTCAGCCCCTAAACGCTCCAACGCAGTAAGCCCGTCCATGGAAGGAAGCCAAATGTCCAAAAAAATCAAGTCCGGCTGATCCTGTGCCACAAGCAATAAACCATCTTCGGCACTGCCTGCTTCCAAAACAGTATGCCCCTCATCCTCTAAAATGCCGCGCAAAGCAAAACGGATGGGCTGTTCATCATCAATAATAAGTATTCGCGTTGGCATGGCTTTATCCTTTGTTGACCCAAGTGTGCCATGACTTGGCTCAAGGTTCAAGAGGCAAAAAAGACAAAAAACGCATAAGGATTACGACATTTGTACAATTCATTGTGCTATGGATTGTTAAGCCTTTTGAGTAGCCTTGATAAGACGTATAAAAAAAGGCAAGGCATGGACAACAATCCATACCCTGCCTTGCAAATCATTTTGTCGTGCAACGTCTTTTGTTGACGGCGTTATTGTACTTTGCGGATGCGTTTGACTTCAATTTCTGTACGGCCCCAGTCTTTATCAATTTCTGCTACCATTTCAACTAAGGTGTTGGCATCAATGTGTTGACCGCGCCATGCTTTGTCGTCGATCTCAACTTTGCCCTGACCGCTGGCATCTTGAAAGGTGTACATGTCATCGCCATCGTGCTGGATGATTTTGCCGCGCAAGGTTACCCAGGTGTCATCGGCTTGATTTTGTGCATCAGCAATGGTTACAGTGGCAGGCCCGGGGCCAGAATAGCCACCCATGGCCTTAGTTGGGCCAGAATAGCCGCCTTGTGCGCCAGGGGCACCACTTGGTTTGCGGTGGTTGTCGGCAAAACTTGTGGGAGCGGCAAGGGCTAGGGTCAACAGCATAATAGCTAGGGTAATGCCTGTTTTAGAAAAAGTGTTCATATTTTTTCTCCTTTAAAGTTATATGGTATAGCGCGTGTCTTGTTGACGCGGCTTTTTGTGCGTGCAGCATGAAAACTCTATGCCTTTACGCGGCCAGACCAAACAGATTTTTAAATTGATAACTGTTTTCATAAAAGCTGGCAAGGATTATCATGGCAGATTTTTCTAACAGTTTTGTGTGCAAAAAACTCGTTTTTAAGCGGCTACAAAAAAAGCCCACAAGGTATCCCTTATGAGCCTTTGATATTTCGTA
>CAYJIX010000030.1:0-1477 GCA_964370375.1 uncultured Desulfovibrionaceae bacterium
GCGGGGGCAGGATTTGAACCTACGACCTTCGGGTTATGAGCCCGACGAGCTACCATACTGCTCCACCCCGCGTCATGTCTTGTCTTTATAGGTGGGGATGAGATGGTTGTCAAGTGAAAATTGGAAAGGCGAAAACGGGCTAAAATAGTGCCCGTGCGCGGACAATGTTGAGGCTGAAAAGCATATTGTAAAAACACAGCACGTTAAACGTGATGTTAAACTATAGCATGGAAAAAACGTCATGTCACAAAAATATAAAATACAGGGTATTAGGATGTGCGCTGCCTCATTAACACTTTTTTTGGCCCCTTACGAAAGGTTTTTTTGTTGAGCGGACATTTTTTCATTTACCATGTGCAAGAGAAGGGGAATGGCTATGCCCACAAAAACAAGGCCGCACAATAAAGTATTTTCAGTTGTCATAGAGAATGAGCCTTCTTTAAACGGATAGAGTACGGCAAGTGATCCTGCCAAGATACCTGATAAAAAAGCGAGGCTTTGTTTGTAGTATTTTTTTAAACACGCGCTTACAAGGTGCGCAAAAGAAAGCAATCCTGAAATGGCTCCAAGGGCGAATACCACTATGACTGGAACATGCAGATCTGTAAGAGATTGCAGTATGAATTGATATTGCCCAAGCAAAACAAGTACAAAAGCTCCTGATATTCCAGGTAAAATCATGGCACAGATCGCGATAAAGCCGGAAAAAAAGATAACGGGGTATGTGTGCGATAAAGATATGGGGTTAGAGAACGTGATCCACAGCGCAAACATAGTTCCCACAAGAAAGCATAGGGTAGAGACGAGCGTATGCCCTTTTACAGCTAGCAGCGTTTTTAAGAGTAAGTAGAGTGATGCCAGTATGAGTCCAAAAAAGAACGCCCATACAAAGGTGATATGTGCTTGCATGAGGTACACGACGATATTTGCAAGTGAGAAAATGGCAATGCCGATTCCCAAAAGCAAAGGAACAACAAAGCCCCAAGGAATTTTGGCCACGGCCTCTTTCCATTGTCGTCTGTAAAGCAACCGAAAAAACGTTTTGTCAATGGATTTGATGCTTTGTAAAAGATTATCATAAATTCCTGTGATAAAGGCGATCGTACCACCTGAAATGCCAGGTACAGTATCTGCGGCGCCCATGGCCAGGCCGCATAAGAAATAATACATCCTTTTATTCATTTATAACCTTTAGTTATGTTTTTGAAGTGAGAGTGTTTGGCAACATCGAATCAGCGTATGCTTCGATGGGAATACTTTTTTATAGCACAAAGTGGTGCAAGCATAGTAAGCAACGCGCTTGTGTTGTCTTTACTCCAGTGCCTTTTTTATAGCAAGCTTGCTACAGGCAGGGCCAATGCTTTGTACTTGAGGGATCGCGCCTAAAAAGCGTGCTAACAAGGCATCCTACATATAAAATTAAGGCTTGTGCCTGTTAAGACAACGGCTAAGACCTCGGCTAAGGCAATGGCTAAGG
>CAYJIX010000030.1:1577-27142 GCA_964370375.1 uncultured Desulfovibrionaceae bacterium
GGCTAAGGCAATGGCTAAGGTATGGTTTGGCAAGGGCCTTGCTGTGTGTTGTTTTGAAAGCGGTGCCTTTGTTGTGTATCTTTTGAGCAGATTTTGCAGCTTCAGATGCTAAAATACGTGCTTTTAACGCGCATGTTAGCTTTTTTTGCCTGTGGGTTTGTGCGCAAAAATAAAAAAAGCATGTGAAAAAATAGTGGCCTTGCTTCGGTAAAAAAATTGCAAATGTGGCCTGCTAAAATGCATGCCAACGGTTTGTTTTGCCCCTCTTGTATATTTCATGGTAAGAGCTGGAAAAGGCAGTATAAAAAAACTCTATAGTTTTTTTATACATAAGCCTGGCTAGAAAGATAGTTAATGATTTCAAGGTTTTTATTGTCTTAAGGAGTGGCGTGTAAAAGGCTTGCGCGTTGACATTGGGCTAGGAATTTGCTACACTTCTTTTCACAAAATACAGTGCTTTGTGAATAGGCATGGGTGGCGCATAGTTGCCCCGTTTGCAAACTCGTTTGCATCTTTTGTCTGGGGTTTTAGAGCGCGTGGTGTTTTGTCGTCGTGCCAACTGAGCAGGAAGGCATGCCATACGATAAGGCGCCCAGAAAATGGTATGTTTGTGGAAGTTTTACAATGCAGCGTATGCTGACACCCTTTTTGAATGGGTCAAAATTTTAACTTTACCAAGAAAAAAGCCATGCTTAATACCATTATAAAAAGAGACGGCAGTAGCGTAGATTTTGACTCGACAAAAATTTTTCAAGCCATGAGCAAAGCCAATAGGGCTGTATGCAATGGCAGCGGCGGCGCACATGAAGAGGCCATGTCCCCAACAGACTTGGCTTTTTTAACGGAAAAAGTGCAGCAAAAGCTTTTGTCGTTGAAGAAAAACAACGTTGAAGAAATTCAAGATATCGTCGAAGAAAGCCTCATCCGTTTCGGCTATGCCAAAACAGCAAAAGCATATATTTTGTACCGCCATGAGCATTCTAAAATTCGTCAAGCAGAAGCTGCGCTCATGGACATTTATAAAACACTCACATGGACGCCTGCCCGTGACGACGATTCAAAGCGTGAAAACGCCAATATCGACGGCGATACTGCCATGGGTACCATGCTTAAATATGGATCTGAAGGGTCTAAATACTTTGTCGATAATTATGTTTTGCCGCGTGACATTTCCATAGCTCATACGCAAGGCGACATCCACATTCACGATAAAGATTTTTATATGCTCACGCAGACCTGTTGCCAGATTGACCTTATTCCCTTGTTTAAAAAAGGTTTTTCCACAGGGCATGGCTATTTACGTGAGCCCAATGCCATAGAAAGCTATGCGGCGCTCGCTTGCATTGCTATTCAGGCCAACCAAAACGAAATGCACGGCGGGCAAAGCATCCCCAATTTTGATTTTGCCATGGCTGAGGGGGTTCAAAAAACCTTTGTCAGGGAATATGTAAGAAACTTTTTAGGCTATATGCGTGTGGCACAGGATGTGGGGCAAGAAAATAATGCTGACAGTGCAAAGGGCAAGGTTTTAGATGAATCATTGCTCAAGGAGCATATCCTAGCATGCAATAAAGACGGCTCGCTGCGTATGGCTTGCATGGATGAATTTGCCACATCCATTACAAAAAATATTCCCGAAGGCCTGCATCCTTGGCAGTGTATGTTTTTAAAGGCACATGCTTACGCAACAAAAGAAGCGTTTTCGATCACTGACCGTCGTTGTTTCCAGTCTATGGAAGCGCTTGTGCACAACCTTAACACCATGAACTCTCGCGCCGGTGCTCAGGTGCCTTTTTCATCGATCAATTATGGTACAGACACATCACACGAAGGGCGCATGGTGGTGAAAAACCTGCTTCTTGCCACAAAAGCAGGTCTTGGGAACGGCGAAACGTCCATTTTCCCCGTACAAATTTTCAAGGTAAAAGAAGGCATCAATTTTAATCAGGGCGAGCCCAATTATGATTTGTTTAGGTTGGCTATGGAAACGTCAGCCTTGCGCCTTTTTCCCAATTTTAGTTTTTTAGACGCGCCTTTTAACGCCCAATATTACAAAGAAGGCGATTATAATAGCGAAGTGGCATATATGGGGTGTCGTACTCGTGTGCTTGGCAATGTGTATGATAGCGATAGGCAAGTCACCTGTGGGCGTGGGAATTTAAGCTTTACTTCCATCAACTTGCCGCGTCTTGCCCTAGAGGCCAAAGGTAGTGTGGAAACGTTTTTTACACTGCTTGATGACCGCCTTGACCTGGTATATCGCCAGCTTTTGCACCGTTTAAAAATTCAAGGTGCCAAAAAGGTATGCAATTATCCTTTCCTTATGGGGCAGGGGATTTGGCTTGATTCTGACACATTGGGGTTGGACGACACTTTAGAAGAAGTGCTCAAGCATGGCACGCTTACCCTTGGGTTTATTGGGCTTGCCGAAAGTTTGATTGTATTAACGGGCAAGCATCATGGTGAGTGCGATGCGGCGCAAGAACTTGGGCTAAAAATCATTAAACATATGCGTACAAGCATCGATGATAAAGCTGCCGCAACCAAGCTGAACTTTTCCCTTATCGCTACACCCGCCGAAGGTTTAAGCGGGCGTTTTGTGCGCCTTGACAAAGAAAGGTTTGGCGACATTAAAGGCGTAACGGACAGAGAATATTATACAAATTCTTTTCATATTCCTGTGCATTATACCTTGCCTGCGTTTAAAAAGATTCAGCTTGAAGCCCCGTACCATGCCTTTACCAATGCAGGGCATATTACGTATGTAGAGCTGGACGGTGATACCAGTAAAAATATAGAAGCGTTTGAAAAAATTATACGCTACATGCATTCGCAAGGGGTGGGATATGGTTCCATAAATCACCCTCTTGATCGCGACCCTGTGTGTGGCTATGTAGGTGTTATTCACGATGTGTGCCCGCGTTGTGGGCGACGCGAGAATGAGGCTGTTTCACAAGAAAAAGTTGCTATGCTGCGCCGTCAGCATAGCTTGCGTCCAACCTGTTGATCATAAAGGAGGTGTTGTCATGGAACAGTACAAAAGCGAACAAGAATCTACCGCTTCTTCAGCCGCTATAGGTGCGGATGTGCCTTTTGAACGTACCCGCCGCATTACCGGCTATTTGGTAGGAACCCTTGATCGTTTTAATAATGCCAAAAAAGCAGAAGAGCGTGATAGAGTAAAGCATGCATAGCACGCTACTGCGTTTATATGGCGTAGCTACGGAATCCATTGTTGATGGGCCCGGGCTACGCTATGCTATTTTTACGCAAGGCTGTCCCCATGGATGCAAGGGTTGTCATAATCCTGAAAGCCATGATTTTTCAGGTGGGTATACGCAGTGCGTACACGAAATATACGAAGCTGTTTTACAAAATCCTTTGCTTTCGGGGGTTACTTTTTCCGGTGGGGAGCCTTTTTGCCAAGCGCGCGCACTGCTCCCCTTAGCACAAGCCTTACAGCTAAAAAACATTCCCATCCTCATCTATACGGGCTATACCCTAGAGCAATTGCAACATATGGGCAAAGATAATGCTGACATAGCAAAGCTTTTGCACCATGCCCATATGCTCATTGACGGCCCTTTTATGCAAAAGTTATATGATCCCGATCTTCTTTTTCGAGGCAGCAGCAACCAGCGCATTTGGCAACAAAAGAATCAAGAATGGACCTTGCAAACGTAGGCAAAAGGGCCTTTAGTTGTTGATAGTCTTTTATTCTACATCTTTGGCTTTCTGTGTCACCCAATCCGATAAATCTACCCAGCTTCACCTTCGTCCAAGGTTTCAATGGTCAAGTTGTTGTTGGTGAAAACACAAATATCTGCGGCAATGCGCATGCTGGCTTCGGCAATTTCTGTTGCGGAAAGATGCCCTGCATGCTGGGTAAGGCCCCTTGCAGCTGCTAGCGCGTAGGAGCCGCCGCTCCCTATGGCTCCTATGCCATCATCAGGCTCAATCACATCGCCTGTGCCTGACAGTATCAAGGTGTGTTCATTGTCTGCCACAAGCAGCATGGCTTCAAGCCTTCGTAAATACTTATCTTTACGCCAACCTTTAGCCATGTCCACGGCCGCTCGCATAAGGTTGCCGTGGCTTTCTTCAAGGCATGCTTCAAATCGTTCAAACAACGTAAAGGCATCGGCTGTTGCGCCGGCAAAACCTGCTAAAATACGTTTTTTGTAAAGCCTTCGCACTTTTTTGGCTGTATGTTTCATGACAATGCTTTGACCCATGGTCACCTGGCCATCGCCGGCTAAGGCAACTGTACCGTTATGACGCACAGCAAGAATAGTTGTTCCTCGTAATTGCATATAGAATCCTTTTAGGCTTCAAGAATGACCACAGCTCCTGCTGTGGTGGGTGTATGAGTAATGGTAAGGTGCAAGCGCTGAACGCCTAATTTTGCGGCGATTTCAGCAGCTTTTCCATGTAAGGCAAGTAAAGGCTGCCCTGATGGTGCTGATTGAACCTCTATATCAAAACACGAAATTCCTTGGGTAAACCCGGTGCCAAGGGCCTTGACAGCGGCTTCCTTCGCAGCAAAACGCGAAGCAAGATATTGCACGGCTATTTTGCCCTGTAAAGTGTCAAATTTTTTTTGCTCATTGCTTGTGAGCAAACGATCCCTAAAGCGATCGCCATAGCGTTCATATATGGAACCCACACGATCCATATCAATAAGGTCAAAACCTAGCCCAAGAATCATACATCGTGTTCCTTTTCGACGTGTTCGTTTTCTTCTGCTAATGCTTTTAGACGTTTGAACAAAAGTCGAAACATTCGTGGCGTGCGGTTGTTGGCGCGTTCATCCCGTGCGGCAAGAACAAGGGCCCGTAAATTGGATGCTTCTGTGCCAAAAGGTTGGAGCAATTTGTTCAGTTCTGTTTCTTGCGCGTTTAAAAGGGTATCTCGCAAAATTTCAAGGTGTTTGAATGCGGCACTTGACGCGCTATAGGATGTAGTCAGCTTTTCCAGGGCTTGTTGCAAAGCAAGAACATCAGCTTCTTCACGCATGAGCCTTCCTACGTATTGTAGCTGGCGACGTTTTCCTTCAAAGGTAGGAATAGTTCGCCACTCAAGCACAGCACGACGCAGGAGGGGGCTAAGAGGGAGCTTGGCAAGAGCAGAGGGCGAAAGTTTTACCATCTTTTCACCAAGCTTTTGTAGGGCTGTACTGTCGCGTTTGCGTTGAGAGCGGCTTGGTCGTTCTTCAGTTTCTTCGTAATTTTGGAATTTGGCCATATGCACCTCCTGTCAAGGACAACATAATCATATTTATTCAATTGTCGAGAGGGTGGTGTCTTATTGAGAAGTATTAAGGTGTAACAATAAAGTGTTTTTGTTATGTTACAAAATGGTGTCTTTTGATGATATTTTATGTCAAAATGGCACATTTTGACAAAAAACTCTCTGCCAGAAAGAAAACAGATTCTTAGCAATAAAAAATTTTAATCGCTTTTAATATATTATAAGTCTCTAAAAAAAAAGACACATTGCAACCCAGTTGTGCAAGGCTTGTAAAACTGTAAGTTAATTTTATATGTACTAATAGCAAAAAATATGTAAATTTATTTAGATAGGATCGTTAAATAGCCTATGCAGACTCAAGGAGGGTAATAAAAAAAGCATTGCAAAAGCGCACATATCAAATTTAGTCGTAATTTATCTGCACACCATATTGGAAAAATTCACGCAGACTGCTCAAACGCGAATGAGGTACTTATGAAATTGCAATCTCGACTTTTATTACCAACAATGGGGCTGCTTGCCATTCTTCTTGGGACAAGCGGATACTTATTTTATAATTCTGCTGCAACAAATATTCATGCAGCCATTGAAACGGATTACATGGGAGAGGCCAATTCGTTAATGCGCACATTGTCAATTTTTGCCACAGAGCGAAAAGGTGATGTCGCGCGCATTGCTGCTCAGGAAGAAGTTATTCGTTTTTTGGAGCAAGACAGCGGTGCCAATTCTTTTAATGTCACTGCAATAAACAGTAGTTTAAAGGATGATTTAAGCGTTTTTCCTGATTTTATGCGTATAACCCTACTGAACAAATCAGGGGTTACTGTGGCTTCTTCTGATCCGCAAAGTGCAGATTTAGGAAGTAGTTTTGCTGACAGAGAATATTTTCAAGAAGCCACACAAGGCGAAATCTATTTTTCCTCAATTTTTATGAGTCGTCTAGACAATGCCCCTGTTTTGGTAGCTTCTGCACCGGTTCGCAGCAATGGCAGTATTGTAGGTGTTGTAAGAACGACTGTTACAGCTGATTTTTATAATGAGTTGATGGATACTCTCAGACGAGGTTCAACAGGTTACACCTATATTTTGAACGATGCTGGACTTGTGTCTATCAGCCCTAAAAAAGAACGGCTTTTTAAAGAAAACCTTCCTTTAATGCCACTTTATAAGCAATGGGTAGCAACCGACGGTCAAGGGTTAGTAGAGCAGGCCGACAATGAAGGCCAGCCTGCATTTATATATTATAAAACCGACAAAGATACAAAGCTTACCGTTGTTGCTACCATAGATAATGCAGAAGTGTTTGCAGGTCTTATTGACATGCGCAATACCATTTATGGTGTTATTCTTGGAGGTGTTCTTTTAGGCTCTGTAATCACCTGGCTTTTGATGCGGCCTATTGTCAGCGCCTTGCGTCAAGGGGCAGCTTTTGCAACCGATGTGGCCTCAGGTAAGCTTGACGGAACACTCAATGTGCACCGTAAGGATGAAATCGGTGAACTTGCCAATGCCCTTCGTACCATTCCGGATGTGCTTCATGATGTTATGAATGAATATTCCGACCTTGAAAAGAAAGTTCGCGGCGGCTACCTTGCAGCGCGCGGGGATGGTATGCGTTTTCAGGGTGAATTTGGCGTTCTTATACAAAGAACAAATGTTATTATGGATGGTGTGACTGCTTTACTTGAAAAAGTCGATTCTCCGGTATTTGTTTTGGATAATAAACTCAATGCCACCTATGCCAATGCTGCCGTTCGCTCGTTAGTGGGTGAAGACTATATGGGGAAAGATTGTAAGGCCCTTTTTAATAACGAAGACAACGGAACCCCTGAAGACGGCGTACTCATAGCCCTTAGGAGCAAGCGGCCTTCCGGAAATGAAACCGTTACACGTCCTCAAGGCATGCACATTGATGTGACCTACAGTGCCATACCCATGCTGGATGACAAAGGCGAAGTTGGCTCCATACTTATCCTTGTAACCGATGTGACAAGTATCAAAAAAACACAACGTGTCATTATGGAAGTTACAAGTCAGGCAACACTCATATCTGACCGAGTGGCCACTGCTGCCGAACAACTATCTGCACAAGTGGAGCAAGTGACAAAAGGAACCAGCATACAACGTGATACGGTTGCTTCTACCGCCACTGCCATTGAAGAAATGAACGCCACAGTCCTTGAAGTTGCCAACAGCGCAGAACAAGCACGGGTGCAGGCTGGCGACACGCAGCGCCAAGCCGAGCAGGGAACAGGTGTAGTGTCACAGGTGGTACATGCCATGGAAGAGGTCAACATCGTTGCCGAAGCCTTATCCAATGATATCAAATCCCTTGGCGTGCAGGTTGAAGCCATTGGTTCGGTCATGAGCGTGATTTCCGATATTGCTGACCAGACCAACCTGTTGGCCCTCAACGCTGCTATTGAAGCAGCCCGTGCAGGGGAAGCAGGGCGCGGTTTTGCCGTTGTTGCAGATGAAGTGCGAAAACTTGCCGAAAATACCATGAACGCAACTACAGAAGTGGGCAGTAGTATTACCGGCATTCAAAAATCAACGGCTGCTAATATTGCCCAGTTTGAAAAAGCAGCAAAAATCATTGATGAGGCTACAGCCCTTAGCAACGCCTCTGGTGAAGCCTTGGCTGAAATTCAAAGACTGGCTGAAAGCAACACAACCCTTATCACAACCATTGCCACAGCGGCAGAGGAACAATCGGCTACCTCAGAGGAGCTTAGCCATTCAGCTGTTGGCATTAAAAACATTGCTGATGAGCTTTCAGGTAGCATGGATGAAGCGTCATCAGCTGTCAATGAGCTAGCACAATTGGCTTTGGAGCTTCGTGAAACATTAAGCAGGCTCGATGGATAACAAGGCAAACAATAAAATATTGTTGAAGAGGTAAACCTTATAGAAAAGCTTTGTGAAAAAAAACTCTAGCTAGGCTTGCAAGATACAGATAGGCAAAGCGCTTACCTAAAAAGTTGTTTTAGTTAAGCGTTTTGTCTTATTCAATGTGCTTAAATAAAAGCCGCGCCAGGTTGAGTGAGCTAAAAAAAATGTTGTCAGAGGAAAACAAAAACTTTTCTCCAAAAAACATAAAAAAAGCGTAATATGCATAGAATACAACTAAAGGTTTCGCTGGTAAGAACCGGTTCACGCTGTCATTTGGCCCGAAGAGTTCTTGACGTAAGAGCTTGAATCCGTTAACACTCATACGTGTTTAGTAAAAAAAGCACATGCTGCATGCAGTATTGGGCATTTTACATCGTATGGATATAGAGCTTCACGGATTGATTCTATAAAAAGGTATCATTCTGAAAAGTATTACTTTCATACGCATTAAGTGCCTTTGGGTTCGTCGCTGTTTACATGAGTTTTAAGGAAGGATATCACCATGAAAATCGGTCGAAACCTGCAACGCATAAGCGTGCTGGCGTTTATAGCCGTGTTTATTTTTGCTGCATTGGCTTTTGCCGCATCAAATATAGACAGTGGCAAGCCACGCGCTGACGTTATCAAGGTGGCCATTGGGCAAGCTGATGAGCGAGAAATGCCACCGGCGCTTTTTGAACACGATAAGCATACAGAGGCTTTGGCAGCCAAGGGGCAAGATTGCACCGTTTGCCATACCCAAATGGATGGGAGTACGCCTTTTGTCTATAAAGGCATAGCTGACGATGCAGATTTTGAATCGCAACTAGATGCGTTTCATGCTTCCTGCATAGGCTGCCATATGGACATGGAGTATAACGAGCAGGCTACTGGGCCTTTAGACGGGCAATGCCGTCTTTGCCACGTGGATGCAAACATAGATACTCAAACCCTGCCGGTCACCATGGACAAGTCGCTCCATGCCATCCATATCGAATCCGCCTTCATTAAAAATCCAAACGACCCTTCGGCTAATTGTGGTGTGTGTCACCATAGCTATGACCTTGCGGCGAAAGAATTGGTGTGGGTGCCGGGAACAGAGCAAGCCTGCTCAGTATGTCATACTGATTCAGCACAAGGAAATACGCCCTCCCTTAAAGACGCCATGCATACAAGCTGTGTGTCTTGTCATGCCAATAGATCACTTGAAGCGCAAAGCAAGGCTACAGCACCTGCCAATGCGCCTGTACCCTCTACACAAAACGAAGCTAGCGCAACTCCTGTCACAGAGGCAGCTCTTATGCATGCCAATGGGCCGGAAACGTGCGCCGGTTGTCACTCACTTGCCGGACAAGAAGCCTTTCCTGTGCTAAAAAATCCGCCAAGGCTTATGCGAGGCCAGCCTGACGCCACAGTGTTATTGCCCATGACCAATGCCCAGTTGGACGAACAAGGTAAAGCTGAAAGCAAAGTGCCTTTAGGTGATGCCGTCTATACGGGTATGAATCCGGTCATCTTCAACCATAAAGCTCATGAAGAAGCAACAGAAACTTGTTCTGTATGCCACCATGTGCGCATTGAGGACGGAAGTTGTTCCACCTGTCATACGGTGGAAGGCCGCCCAGAAGGGCAGTTTGTACAACTTGGTAAAGCCATGCACGATCCTTTTGCTGAACAAAGCTGTGTTGGCTGTCACCAAGAGACGATAGCAAATAAGCTGGAATGTGCCGGTTGCCATGTGGCTGTGAAACCCAAAACCGAAACATCCTGCGTTACCTGCCATCAACCTGTACAGGGTATCAGTACAGCAGATGTAGCTGACGGCACTGCCTTTGAACTTAGCAAAGAAGAGCTGGAAACCATTGCCCTGGAAAATATTGAAGCCAGAAAGCCGGTAACTCCTCTTTCTCCTGATGAAATACCAGAAACCGTAATCATTGACGCGCTAAGCGATGAGTACGAGCCCTCTGTGTTCCAGCATAGAGCCATATACAAATCACTCATTGAGGGAGCAGCAGCAAGCAAGCTGGCCGAAACCTTCCACTCATCGCCCCTTGCAGCCTGTGCGGCCTGTCACCACAATAGTCCGATGGAAGGGCTGGCCAATCCTCCCAAATGCGTAACCTGTCATAGTGTTGAACCTCAAGCTACAAGCCGAAACGTGCCTTCGCTCAAGGTTGCCTATCATCAGCAGTGCATGTCCTGCCATACAGCCATGAAGCTGGAAAGCCCTGCTGCCACCGATTGCACCGCGTGTCACGCTGTGCGTAAGTAGTGAAGGAGAAGGTATGAACCGCAGATCTTTTCTGGCCCTTCTGGGTGGAACAGGCTTAACAGCCTTGGGTAACGGGACAAACGCTTGCGCAGCAGGCACCTTCCCGGGGCACACGAACAGTAACGGCGTCTTGCACGACACCACGCTATGTATTGGGTGTCGCAAGTGCGAAGTGGCTTGCAGCAAGGTCAATGACCTGCCAAAGCCTGAACAGTCTTTAGAAGATTTAACGGTAACCCATACCAAGCGTCGCACAACAGCAGCAGCTTGGACCGTGGTCAATCGTTATGAGCAATCAGACGGAACCTCTGTTTTTCGTAAGCTTCAGTGCCTGCATTGTGAGGAACCTGCCTGTGCCAGTGCCTGTTTTGTTAAGGCCTTTACAAAAAATCCCGACGGCTCGGTCACTTATGACCCCAGCCTTTGCGTTGGTTGCCGCTATTGCATGGTCGCATGCCCCTTTAATATTCCTGGATATACCTATGACAGTGCCTTCAACCCGTTGGTACAAAAATGCACATTGTGCCATCCGCGCCTTGAACAAGGGTTGTTGCCGGGTTGCGTAGATGCCTGCCCCACCGGAGCATTGGTTTACGGCAAACGTAAAGATTTGATCCGAATTGCTTGGGACAGAATCAATGCTGACAAAGGGCGTTATCAAACCCATTTGTACGGCGAACACGAAATGGGCGGCACAGCGTGGATGATCCTATCGGGTGCCTCGTTCACTAACGTGGGGCTAGATGAAAAATTAGGAAACCAGCCTGCTGCCGACTACACCAAGGGCCTCTTAGGTGTTGTGCCCATGGTTGTGGGGATTTGGCCTGTACTGCTTGGCGGTGCCTATGCCATTACAAAACGCAAAGAACAGGTTGCAGCAGAAGAGCAATCCATAGCTGTGCAACAAGCTGTGGAAGCCACAAAGACCCGCGAAGGCGAAAAAATGGCAGCTGAGCGCGCTTCGTTACAAAAAGACCAGGCCCGCGCTGTGGAAGCTGAAGCCAAAAAAGTACGTGAAGAGGTCGAAGCAGAGCTAACAGCTCGTTTTGCAGAAGAAAAAGCAACAGCTGAACAAGAAGCTGCAACACGCGAAAGCGAAATGCAAGCAGCCCTTGACAAGGCCTTGGCTGAACTTGAAAAGAAAAAAACACAACCTGTCCAAGCAAAAGGACGAGTGCAAGCCGGCAAAGCAGGCGCTAAAGCTGCTAAACCGCAAGCTAAAAAACAAGATCCTGCTAAGGCTCAAGATGACGCAGACAGTACAGGAGGCGAATAATGAAACTATGGAAAAACGTCTCCCTGCGCATGGACAGCGCAGCTGAAAAATTGGCCGAAAAAAGCTGGATGCAAAACTTTGTGGGGCGTACATTTTTGTCCATTCCGCGTACCCCTGCCAACGTGATAACTGCCATTATTTTAGCCCTTGGCCTTTGGGTAACGCTGTTGCGATTCACCTTGGGGCTTGGTGCTGTTACAAACCTATCTGACAACACCCCGTGGGGGTTATGGATCGGCTTTGACCTTATGTGCGGTGTCGCCCTTGCTGCTGGGGGGTATGTTACCTCAGCCGCCTGTTACCTTTTTGGGCTTAAACGCTACCATTCAGCTGTGCGCCCTGCCATTACAACGGCCTTTTTAGGGTATCTTTTTGTGGTTGTGGCATTGCTTTATGATGTGGGTCAACCTTGGCGATTGCCGTATCCTTTGATGGTGTCGTGGGGGACTACCTCCATTTTGTTTGAAGTGGGGCTTTGCGTGGGCCTTTATCTGACAGTTCTTTTTGTAGAATGGTCACCAGCTGCCATGGAATGGTTCCTTGGGATGGATAATGTACCAACATGGTTGGTAAAATTGCGTCCTCACCTTGCCAAAATACGCAAATGGGTGCTTAGGCTCACTATTCCCTTAACCATTTTAGGCGTTGTGCTTTCAACCTTGCACCAATCGTCACTTGGCGCGTTGTTCCTTATTGCGCCTAGTAAAGTGCATCCTTTGTGGTATTCATCGTTCATGCCGGTGTTCTTCTTCATCTCGTCCATGGTTGCAGGTTTGTGCATGGTGATTTTTGAAGGCACCTTGGCCCATAAAGCCCTTCACCATAAAATGGATGAAACCCATTTGGCCGAAAGTGACGGCGTGGTGTATGGCTTTGGTCGCGCTGCTGCCATGGTGCTTGCCGGCTATTTTGCTATCAAGGTTATGGATATTGCCATGGATCATGATTGGCAGTATTTGACCACAGGCTATGGGCTTTGGTTTTTGGTTGAACTGTTTGGTTTTGTGGCTCTTCCTGCATTTTTGTTTGCCATGGGCACACGGGAGCGCAATTTGTGCTTTATTCGCTGCGCTGCGGTGCTTGGGGTGCTTGGCATTGTTGTCAATCGCTTCAATGTGTCCCTTATTGCCTTTAACTGGCAGTTGCCGGCAGAGGATCGTTATTTCCCAAGCCTTGGCGAATTTATCCTTTCACTTTTTATTGTCACGCTTATCGTTACTGCCTATCGCTTTATCAGTGCAAAAATGCCTGTGCTGTACGAGGATAAACGTTTTCCGACAGATCATTGATCGCATACCGAAGTTCATAAAAAATGGGCAAAGCAATACATTGTACACACAAACGTTTTGTTTTGTATCACTTAAATAGGTTATGGAAGGAGAATCCATGGAGATGTTCACCACCTTATACGATTTTATGGTGTATACCAAAGGTGTAACCTATTTGCTTATGGGGGCAACCTTACTGGGATTATGGGGTTTTTGGTTTTTTCTTACCGGGCGTGATAAAAAATCAGGACGCCCCCAGTAAAAGCCAAACCGTGTAAAACCAAATTGTAGAAAGATTTTACAGCACGACGATATGTCAGAAGATTAGACCATGGCATTACGATTCTCGCAGTGCCGGGGCCATGCATCAAAACATAGCCCGAAAAGGAGTTCATCATGTATACGCTGTTGACAGGGCCGTTACTAGAGCTAGCCATAGTGATATTTGTTGTGGGCTTAACCTACAAGGTTGTTCGCTATGTGAAGGGCCTTGACTGGAAGCTTGAAAGGATCGCCTATGAGGAAGAACGCACTCGTGGTCTAAAAGGGGCGGTAGCTTCCATCATACAGTGGCTTATACCTTTTGGTACGCACAGCTGGCGCAGGCAGCCCTATTTTACGCTAGCCTTTTTCCTTTTCCATGCAGGGCTTGTCTTGGTTCCACTTTTTTTCATCGGGCACAACGTGATATTACAGGAACGCCTTGGCTTTAGTTTTCCAAGCCTTCCCTTATGGCTTTCAGATGGTTTAACTGTTGGTGCGTTACTTGGCGGCCTTATGATGATTTTACGACGTATTTCATTGCCGGAAGTGCGCTTTATCACCAATAAAACCGACTGGTTTGTATTGTGTTTAAGTATTTTTGTATTGCTAAGTGGTTTTTTGGCACGTTTAGGAGCTCCCGGCTACGAAACGTGGCTGTTGTGGCATATTTTTAGTGCAGAGGTTGTTCTTGTGTGCGCGCCTTTTACAAAGCTTTCGCACATTGTGCTGTATTTTATGTCACGGGGTCAGCTGGGCATGGACTTTGCCATCAAGCGTGGCGGAGCTTCACGCGGTCCTGCCTATCCCTGGTAATGGTCATATTGGAACACGCTTTTTTTGTTGGAGGAAATCATGGCGGAAGGCAAGCTGTGTAACAGACAACCCATTACCACGGAAGAGGCTTTAAAGACTCTTCTCGCTGACAAGGGTGGTAAAGAATACTATCAGGAAATGGAATCCCTTGATGTGGATCAAGGGGCACTTGGTGCGCTGATTGAAAAAACGTGCAAGTCCCGCACACGCACTTGGCTTGATATTTGCGCCCATTGCGGATTGTGCGCGGATTCATGCTTTTTGTATCAAGCAAACAATCGTGATCCCAAGCAGGTTCCCTCCTATAAGATTCAATCAACGCTTGGTGAAATGGTGCGCCGTAAAGGCAGGGTTAATACCTCCTTTATGTTAAGTGCCATGGAGGTGGCGTGGGCAAAATGCACATGCTGTAACCGTTGTGGCATGTATTGCCCCCATGGAATTGATATGGGGATTATGTTCAGCTACCTACGAGGGCTCATGTACTCTCAAGGTTTTGTACCGTGGGAGCTGAAAATAGGTGCAGGCATGCACCGCGTGTACGGCGCGCAAATGGATGTCACAACCGAAGACTGGATAGACACTTGTGAATGGATGGCTGAAGAAACGGAAGAAGAATGGCCCGGCCTTGAAATTCCTGTGGATAAAGAAGACTGTGATGTCATGTATGTGCTCAATGCCCGTGAGCCAAAACACTATCCGGAAGATCTGGCAGAAGCTGCTGTTTTATTCCACGTTGCAGGGGAAAAATGGACTGTGCCTTCTGAAGGGTGGGAAAACACCTCTCTGTCATTATTTGCAGGCGATTGGGAAGCTTGCAGTATGAATGTGAAGCGCATTTATGGAGCTGTGGAAAATCTGCGCCCAAAATGCGTAGTTGGCACTGAATGTGGCCACGCGCATAGGGCAACAGTGGTTGAAGGCCCCTATTTTGCTGGAAGAAAAGACGGCAAACCGCCGGTTCCCTTCTATCACTATGTGGAATGGCTTGCAGACGCTCTGCGCACGGGCAAATTGAAATTAGATCCCACAAAAAAATTAAAAATGCCTGTAACGCTTCAAGACTCCTGTAACTATATCCGTAACCACGGTTTGGCTGAGCACACGCGCTATATTATGAGTCAGATTGCCGAGGATTTTCGCGAAATGACGTGCATGCGTGAAAACAATTATTGCTGCGGCGGTGGCGGCGGCTTTAACGGCATTGGGAAATTTCGTAAGGAACGTGATATTGGGCTTTACATGAAGCTGGAACAGATAAAGGAAACAGGCGCAAAGCTCGTTATCTCCCCTTGTCACAATTGTTGGGACGCTTTGCGCGATACTATGGAAGTGTATGGCGAGCACGACCTTAAATGGTCATTTTTAAAACCCATTATTATTAAACAGCTTATTGTTCCTGACCATCTTAAATTACAAGAAGATGAAGACGACGAATAAGGGGTGTAGATTGGCTGTGCAAAAACAGCTGATTGTTTAAAAATGGAATTTTCATAATACAAAGGGCCTGTACATGTAGTACAGGCCCTTTATCTTTTAAGAAATACTAAGCAAGGAATGAAAATTATAAACCTGCATAAGCTGTAAAGCCACCATCAACAGGCGTCATGGTGCCTGTGATATAGCGTGACGCGTCAGACATATACCAAAGCATGGTTCCGATGATATCCTCTGCTTCACCAAGGCGGCTCATGGGGGTCATGGCCACAATTTCTTTTCCACGCCATGCCAATGAGCCGTCAGCATTGGTCATGATGCCCAAATTGTGAGGGCCGGGGAAAAAGCCTGGCGCAATACAGTTGACGCGGATTTTTGGGTTCAAATCTCTGGCAAGGTGGCAGGCAAGCCATTGGGTGAAGTTGGTCACACCGGCCTTGGCTGCGGCATAGCTGGCTCTACCACGCAAGGGGCGATACGCGTTCATGGAACTGATGTTAAGGATGGAACCTCCATTGGGATTGGGGACCATTTTTTTTGCATAATAATAGCAGGGCCATACACAGCCGGCAAACAGGTTGAATTTAACGTTGTCAAGCATTACGTCAGGGTCAAGGTCAAACAAGGTTAAATCGCCGTCGCTGATGGAGCCTGAAAGGTGGCCACCTGCGCAGTTGATGACCATATCAATGGAACCAAAATCCTGAATCACGGTTTCAGCGTGTTTTTCAATTTCTTCTTTAACCATGTAGTCGACTTTGTAGCCGCGAAGCAACTGACCTTGTTTTGCCATGTCTACATAGGCTTGAACAGGGGCTGCATTGCTGTTGTAGCTCATGGCAACATTAGCACCTGCATCCATAAGGGCTTTGGCCATGCCGCCGCCAATAACACCGGAAGCACCCGTAACAATAGCTGTTTTTCCTGTAAAGTTAAACGTATAATCCCTCATTTTTATACTCCTTATTCTTGTTCAAATTGTACACATACTTTAATGGCTTCATAATCGGCTTTTGCCATACGCTTTAGCCAAGAATCTGCTTCCTCTAGTTCAATAAAATGCGTTAGAACAGATGCAAAATGCTCAGGTGCTTTTCCTAACAGTTCCACAGCTTTGCGAAAATCTTCAATCTGATACGTCGCGCTTCCTGTTATTATCTGCTCTTTAAGTCGTCCTTTATCCACATCAACAATGCCGGGAGAATTGAATTGCCCAACAAGGCAGATGGTGCCTTTTTGACGCACAAGGGCAAAGCTTTGGTTGATAAGCTCGGGCCACGAGGCCGCTACAAAGGACACATCAATGTCCGGAACATCGCTTAAGGCTTCAAGTTGCTGTGGCGCTTGCACCTCCTTGGTGTTGAGGGCAAAGGTTGCGCCATGCTCCCTTGCGTAGTGTAGATTGTATTCTTTCACATCACAGACGATGCTTTTGTTGATGCCATAATATTGACCAAGGGCTAACAATAGGGCGCCAATGCCGCCCATGCCAAAGATAAGTATGCTTTGCCCTTGCTTAAAATTTGCTTGCTTAAACGCATGCACAGCAACCGCCAAAGGTTCTGCCAGAACACCAATTTTTGCAGAAAGCCCTTCAGGCAAAGGTACTATTAAAGAAAGGGGCGCCGTAATGTATTCGGCAAAACAGCCGTCCCACCGCCCTGAACCCATAAGGCGTTTAGATCTGCATATATTTGTCCAGCCGTTAGCGCAGCTTTGGCAAGTGCCGCACCCTTGTTCAGGATGCACAGCCACAAAGCGGCCCACAAGGTCTTGATCTTCTTTTGAACCAACAGCTTCAACAACGCCGCTACATTCGTGCCCGGGAACCAAGGGAAGCTGACGACGCACGTGTTTGCCTTCAAAAGAGTGTATGTCTGAACCGCACATGCCCGCATAAAGGACACGCACAAGGGCTTCTCCTTCTTTGGGAACAGGGGCTTGTTTTTCGGCAACGCTCCCTTCATACGCTTTGTGTATGGTATAGGCTTTCATGCTTCTTTCCTTAAAGAGTTATGGATAGAGGTTGGATTAATAATATCAACTGTTTGTGCTCAACGTGTTGGGGCTGCTTGTAAAAAAAAAGCAGCTCTTGTACCGCAGCACCCTGACGCGTAGTTTTTATACGCAACTACGTTCAAAAAGGGTAATTCTTCATTTTTTTGAAGACGCCTGTTGCTGTTTGCAGGCGTCTGCAAAAAAAAATTTAAAATAAACTAAGTATTAGCTGGATAACATGGTGTTGATGATTTTGATCAGTTCCGGATCGTATTTATTGGTGTATTTGTCGATAACAGGCTGAGCTGCAGTTTTCCATGCAGCCATTTCTTCAGCTGAAGGGGTATGGAAGGAAAGCTTTCCTTCTTCTTCCATCTTTTTGGTTGCTTTGGCAACGTGCTCAAGGAAGGCTTTGTCAGCATACAAATACGCTTCTTTCCATGCTCTGTCGAACAGGGCGCGGTCTTCGTCGGACAAAGACTTGTAGAAACGTTCGTTCACATAAGAAAGGGCACCATAGGAGTTGAAGGGCACTCTGTTGAGGTATACGACGCTTTCATTAAACTTCATGGCTACGATGTCATCAATGTTTAAGTCAACACCGTCCACAACACCTTGCTGTAATGCCATATAAAGCTCGCCCCAGGGTACAGTGGTAGGTGCCATACCAAAGGCGGCAACGGTTTCGCGCTCAATTGCAGAAGCGGTTGTGCGAAGCTTTTTTCCTTTCACAGATGCAGGACTGTTGAGGCCCTTTTCCGTCATGCCAAACATACGGAATTGGAAGGGACAAGCATGCACAATGCGTGCGCCACGTTTTAAAAATTCTCCGTTAATCCTATCAAAGAACGGCCCATTCGGAATGCCTTGTTTGCCAAGATCTCCAGGATAGTACAGCTTTCTGTATTGTTCGGGTTGGGTCAGCATGAAGGGAATTTCCAATGCGCCAAGCTCGGTAAAATAGGCTCCAAGGTTGCTTGAAGAACCATTGCCCATCTGTAAAGCGCCCATTTGGACTTTTTCAAACAGGTCAACGCATGTTCCCATGACGCCACCAAGGAAAAATTCGATTTTAAAGCGGCCTTTGCCTTCAGCGTCCAAGACTTCTTTAAACTTTTTCCACGGTTCGTACTGCCCCATAAAGGCGTTGGTGGAGGCCCCTACTTTAATGACAATGGGGTCTTTTGCTTGAGAAAGGCTTGGCACCAATAAGGAGAGCATCAACAAAAAGGCACTCACCTTGGTAATTTTACCGAACTGCATGAACATTTTTAGCTCCTTACGTAAAAGGTTGTACAAATATATGTTGAACGACTTCAAGATGTCAGTTCCCATAATACAATTCCGGCAGATACAAACAAGTTTGGGGAAAAATAATGATGATCGCCAGCGCAATGGCAAGGCTTATGGCAAAGGGAATGGCTGCTTTGAAGATTTTTTCGCTTTGCACGTTAGAGATAGAGCTTGCCACAAACAGGTTCGTGCCGAGGGGCGGCGTGATAAAGCCAATGGCAAGGTTGATGATCATGATCATGCCAAAATGAACAGGGTCAATATTTAACGACACAGCCAAAGGCAGCAAAATGGGTGATAAAATAAGAATAGCTGCCGATGTTTCCATAAACATGCCAACAAACAGTAAAAATAAATTGATGAGCAGTAAAAGAATAAGGGGGTTGTCGCTGGCTTGGCGCAATGATTCAGCAATGGCGTTTGGAATACCTATTAAGGTTATAACCTGCCCAAAGAGCGTGGCAAGGCTGATGATGATCATAATGGGGATGACCGTTGCAACCCCTGCTTGGATAATGGCAGGAAACTCTGCCCACGTGAATTCTTTATACGCATAACGCCCTGCTAAAATAGCATAAAGGCAGGCCACAGCTCCGGCTTCTGTCGGAGTAAAAATGCCGGAATAAATGCCACCAAGGATGATCACAGGAATAAGCAAAGCCCATTTTGCCACCCAAACAGCCTTGCCAACATCCGCCCATGTTGAGCGGTGACCGCTGCCGCGCCAATTGTTTTTTTTGGCAATGAAAAAGGCAGGAATAAGCAGGGCAATAGCCACAATGGCACCAGGGATGAAGCCTGCAAGGAACAGCCTGCCAATGGAGGTGTCTGTGGCAACACCATATAAAATCATGGGGTTGGACGGGGGAATAATAACAGCCAAACAGCCGGCACATGCCGCTACCGCCGCAGCAAAGGGCAGGTTGTAGCCTTGATTTTTCATGCCGGGGATCATGATGGTGCCAATGGCAGAAACAGAGGCTGCTGCTGATCCGCTAAGATCTGCAAAAAAAAGGCTTCCCAAAATGGTGGTTAAAGCATAGCCACCCGGCAAGGCTCCAAGCAAGGTGTCTGCTAAGGCCAGAAGGTATTTGGCAATACCGCCACGCGCCATAACTTGTCCTGCAAATACAAAAAAAGGAATAGCAAGAACCGTAAAGGAGTCAAGCCCTTGAAAAGCAACTAAGGGCGCGTACTCCAAAGGAAACAGCCCAGACCACACCATGTATACAAGGGCAACCAGCCCTGATGCAAACGCAATGGGAATACGAAGAAAGAGCAAAAATAGCAGGAGCACGAAAATAGTAAGTCCAACCATAAAAACTCCTTTTACCGCTTGCTAGCTAGTATGTAGCACGTTTGCGGTTTTGATGCGCACAGCTTCTGCCCATAAGATGTGCTGATATCATCTTTTGCCGTTGCAAAGGCTGGCTTTACTCTACATGCCCGGGGTTATACACAATACCCGTTTTCAAATACTCCTTGGTATCTTCTATAAACACTTGAATTGTCCTGATGATGCAAAGAAAAAAACCGCAGACAGTTGAACTTGTTATGGTCCACATGGGGATGCCCATGGCAGGGGCGGTTTTCATAATATCTATCTGGTTAAAAACCAGAATATACGAAGCGTACAGCATGACGCAATGGAAAATGAGGCAACATACGGACATGATAACATAAATAAGGTATTGCATTTTTTGATTCATAGTTGGCGGAATCACATTACAGGCAATGTGTTTACGAATTTTGATCATATACGCCATGCCAAAAAAAACCATGATGACAAGGATATAGCGGATGATCTCTTCCGTATAAGCACCGGGGGAATTTAAAACATATCGCCTAAACACTTCAATGTTCGTAAGCAGGATAAGCAGCATGAGGAAAAGAGAGCAGATATGTTTTTCGATGTTTTGATCAAGGTAGTGTAAAAAAGCTCGCATAATGCCTCCGCAGTGCCAATAAAGCGTGTTATGTGTAGGCCGTAGAACGACTCTACGGCCTAGCGAGATTTTTTGCGTTAAAAAAGCATGCCACTTGGAATTGTTGAATGTAAGAAATAGGAAAAGACAAGCCAGATTAAACCTAAAAAGACAACGCTTGCCAATGCCGTAACAACCATTGTTCGTCCTGTTGCTTTATGTGTGCTTGTGATCAGGCTTAAAATTTGGATACAAATAAAGCTGCTCACATAAAATCCTACAAAATGAATGGCAATGACATAGATAACGGCGCAGGCAATAACCGCAAGCGTCCAGATGCTTGGCCAAAAAGACGTTGTATATACACGTTGCTTGTAGAGGGAGCATGCAAGCAATAGAACACCCATGAAAATAATAAATCCTGACACTGCCACAGGAAACGATTTACTGGGATACGTCATGCCCATGGCTTCGTTGAACAGCAAGGCGCCACAAACAATTGCCATTACGCTGACAAGAAAATCTCTGTTTTTTAACCACATGAGAGTTTTTCTCCTTCACCAAGGCGACCTTTTCGGTTCTTGGTCACTAAAGGCATGCCAATGGCAATAATTGTGAGTACGATAAAGAGGAGGCATAAGGGGCGCGTCACAAACACAGAAATGAACGATCCCTGAGCTTGCACCATGCTAAGGCTGATATTGAGAGCGTCCTCAATAATGGGACCAAGCACAAGACCCAATGACAAAGGCCCTGCATCAATATTCACGCGTCCAAGCACAAAAGAGAAAATACCGCACGCCACCATAACATACACATCAAACATGCTATTGCGCAACGAAAACGCGCCAATAGATGCCATAACCAAAACCATGGGGATGATCCAACGTGTGGGCATGCGTAAAAGGTTGGCTGAAAGTTTGAGCATGGCATAGCCGATGAAAAGCATCAAAACATTCACCACCAATAAGGACATGATAAAGGTATAGGCAATGGGGGCACTGTCTGTAAGGAGCTTTGAGCCAGGAATGAGTCCGTGTACCAATAGGCCGCCCATGACCACAGCAGCAGTGGGACAGCCAGGAATACCCAGTCCCATCATAGGCACCAAGGAACCACCAATAACGGCGTTGTTGGCAGCTTCTGAAGCCACAAGGCCGTCTTCAACACCTGTTCCGTAGCGTGATGGGTCTTTATCCCAGCGCATGGCCTCGTTATAGGAGATGAGCGAGGCCACAGGGCCACCGGCGCCCGGCAACATGCCGATAAAGGTGCCAAGGATGGAGGATCTGGCCATGTTGAGCTTGCTTTTTGCAAATACATCTCGAAGAACAGCAGGTAATAGATTTGGAATGCTGTGATATTCTGCGATTTTAGCACTGCGTTGTTCGGTAAGGTCAAGCACTTGAGCAAAGGCAAATATGCCTATAAGAGCCGGCACCAATTGGATGCCGTCAATGAGGCTGTCAACCCCAAAGGTAAAGCGCGGTATGCCAATAACAGGATCTAGTCCAACGGTTCCAAGCATAAGGCCAATGGCACCGCCCAAAAGCCCTTTGATAACATTGCCTGAACTCATGGAGGCAATGGTAGATAAACCAAAAACACACAGCCAAAAAAATTCAGGTTTGCCAAATTTGACAGAAAGTTCAGCCAAAGGCGCAAAGGCCAAAAGTAGCACAAGCACACCCACAAGGCCGCCCACTACAGAGGCCACAAGGGCCGTGCAAAGGGCCCGTTCGCCTTTACCTTGTTGTGTCATGGGAAAGCCGTCAAAGGCCGTGGCAATGGATGACGGCGTTCCTGGAATATTTAACAAAATTGAAGCGTTGCTTCCACCGTAAATGGCAGCACACCAAATGGCACCCAAAAGGATAAGGCCGGTACTTGGTTCCATGGTAAAGGTTAAGGGCACAAGTAAAGCACAGGCAGTCGTGGAGGAAAGCCCGGGAAGCACTCCTACCACCACGCCAAGAACGATACCTACACAGCTTAAGAGTAAATGGTATGGGGTCAGTGCGTTGAGCAACCCATCCATGGCTAAGGCCATAAAACTTTCAGGCATGGTTTTTATCCTTAGAAATAGTGTTGCTAGGTGGTATACGCATGCTGTGGCCTACCCTTGGTCAGGGTAGGCCGTGCAAACACATTTAAGGTTTTGTTTTTTCATAGATATCTAAAGCAACAGCATTGCGTTCATCAAGGTAGGCGCGCACTTTGTCGCCATCAATCCATTTTAAGCCATAACGCGCGTCGGCGCAGCGTTTTTGGAATTCAGGCATGTGCCATATTTTTTTGAAACCGTCCCTTAAAATTTGCAAACGCGCAGGGTCAACACCTTTAGGCGCGATAAAAATACGTTCGACTGATGTTTCTAAATCAACACCTTGCTCTTGAAAGGTGGGAACGTCAGGTAAAAAGGGCAAGCGTTTGCTGCTTGTAACACCAAGGACGTTGAGCTTTTCAATTTCCCCAAACACAGGGCCAGGGTTCACCACAGCTGCATCCACTTGATTGCCAAGCAAGGCTGCGTTCATATCGCCGCCACCTTGATAGGTAATAAGAGTAAAGCCAAGTTTTTCCATGGAATCAAGCATTTGATACGCAAGCCAAGATTCACTGAGAGGAGACGGGATACCCAAGGTCATTTTGCCGGGATTTTTTTGGGCAGCGGCTTTAAGGTCCGCATAGGTTTTGTAGGGGCTGGCTTTGGGCGTAACCATAAGCTGCGGCTCGCTGGCAAAAAGGGCAATATAATCAAAATCATCCAAAGTATATCGCCCGGAACCTGCCGCAGGCTGCAAATACATGTGCGGTAAGCTACCCATGCCTATGGTGTAGCCGTCATTTGATGATTTTGCTATAGCTGTTGTGCCCACAGCACTGCCGGCACCGGGCTTATACAGGACCACAAGATTTTGTCCAAACACGTCTTCAGCAAAGATATCAAAGATTCTTGTCAGCGTATCTGTTGTGCCGCCCGGCCCAAAGGGAAGGACAACGGTCAAATTCTTTTCTGGAAACGTGCCGGCTGCCTTAGCAGGACTGGGGCTAAAAAACAAAAAGCCAGCCAGTAACATAATGAACAGAACGCTTAACTTTTTCACTTCTTTACTCCTTGATACTACATGTTTTTTGTAGCCCCTCATCAAGAAAAAAACTTGATTGAGCTAACAATGTTTGCTTCTACCTTGCCAATACACTATCCTTATGGCAGCTTAGAAAAAGCCACGCTCTTTAAGGTGCATGATAACAGTGCGAGATTCGGTAAGTTCTTCCACTGCGTACTTTGGGCCTTCCTTGCCAACACCGCTGTCTTTCAGGCCACCGTTTGGCATGTGGTCAATGCGCCATCTGCTGGGCCCATTGATATGCATGATGCCGGAGGTGACGCGGTGAGCAATCTGCATGGCCTTGTCAATATCTTGGGTGAAAAGGCCTGCAGCAAGGCCATAGTTTGTGTCATTGGCACCTGCAATGGCGTCGTCAAGGTTGGTGAAAGGGATAAAGGCGATGCCGGGGCCAAAAAGCTCTTCTCGAAAGAGTCGCATGGATGGTGTCACATCTGCCACCACTGCCGGATGTACAACATTGCCGTCGCGTTCGCCCCCTCTAATGATTCTGGCGCCTTGTTTGCCTGCTTCAAGGAATGTTTCAGTTATACGCTTTGCGTCAGATTCGCGGATGACCGGGCCCATGGTGGTGCCCTCGTCAAGGGGGTTGCCAAGTACAAAACCGTCAAGTTTGGCAGCAATTTTGGCCATGACTTCTTCATAAATATCTTGATGGACAAAGGCCCTTTGGGTAGACACGCAGGTTTGTCCTGCCGCGCTGTAACCTGCCGAAACAAATCCCTCAACCACATTGTCAACGTCAGCATCATTCAGCACAATAACCGGAGAATTGCCGCCCAGCTCCATGGTGACTTTTTTCAAGCCACCCAAGGTGCAGATTTCTTGACCGATGTCATAGCTACCTGTGAAAGAGATTTTACGGATGCGTTTATCAGGACAAAGCATGGCGCCTAATTTACTGCCGGATCCGCTAAGGTATTGAATGCCTTCCTCAGGGAGCCCCGCATCCAGAAAAGTTTGTACTAGAAGTGCTGTGGCCAAGGGCGTGTCAGAAGCTGACTTAAGGATCAGGGCATTGCCACCTGCAAAGGCAGGGCCTATTTTATGACAAGCTAAGTTTACGGGCACATTAAAAGGGGTAATGGCCAAAACCACGCCGCAAGGTACGCGGTAGGTAAAGCCGAATTTCTTTTCAATTCCCGGAGCGTTCATGGCTGAAAGGGGTAGGGTTTCGCCATGAATATTTTTGGCCGCATCAGCAGAAGCCATTAAGGTCATGGCTGCGCGTTCAACTTCGCCACGGGCTTCTTTAATGGTTTTGCCGTTTTCAAGGGTGATAAGGCGTGCAAATTCTTCCTTGCGCTCTAAAAAAAGTTTTGTGGCTTTCTCAATAATTTCGCTACGCCGCCAATAGGGCAGTTCTGCCATGACCTTAGCACCGCGTTCTGCGCTTTGGATAGCCTCCTCAACATCATCAGGCCCAGCCATGGGAACTGTATCAATGACGGAGTTATCATAGGGATTGTAAACGGGCATGGTTTTTTCTGTGCCACGCCATTGACCTGCAATATACATTTTCATGATGAGATCCTTGTTAATGATAAGGTTAGTAGGGGGCTGTTTCGGTATTTGTTGTTTTTATGGATACTTTATGAAAAAACCTAAACTAGGAAGTCCTTTTTTTTCAGATGGTTCTTTTTGTATACCAGAGAAGTATTCTTGTCAATAGTACGTTAGAATATTTTTGCGTAGGCATACATATGATGAAAGACTCCTGCACAATTCATTGTGCTGAGTCTTTTGGAGCGTTGGCGGCAGCCA
>CAYJIX010000031.1:0-26416 GCA_964370375.1 uncultured Desulfovibrionaceae bacterium
CCTTATAGCCATATCTGGCATAAATGGACATAATATGCCATAAAACTGGACGCCCACCTATTTCAACCATGGGTTTCGGGCGAAATTCTGTTTCTTCACGTAAACGCGTACCAATGCCACCGCAAAGAATGATTACTTTCATAATTATCCTCAACTCCCTATGTCGTGACCGCTTCTAGCGCATTACATATTTGAAAGCACGTAGTGTTTTTACCATTTTTTTTTCATCAACACAATGTACATACTTTCTAAAATGTTCTTTACCTATGCTACTATCACCCCCCTCTTTGATCCGCTATGGGTATGCAAGCTCAGCCTTTACAAGGGCACATCGGATCAACGGTTTTTACATGTGCAGGGGCATGGTTTTCCACCTATTTGAGTATGCAAGAATCTTACCGAATGTTGAAAAACATTGTTTCCCAAAAAATTTCTGCAACAAGGCCCTTTTTAGGGCAAACAGTATGCACATAGAATATTAGAAAAGTTGCATGGTTTGCCCAATGTTTTGTCTTGACCAAACACGTTGTTTGGCACATACTACGCTTTTATGTTTTGACCGATGATACACTTTAGTAGCATTAACGCCATAAACTGGATACCCAGCGCGGCACAAGGAGGATGAATATATGGAATGCACAGTGGAGAACCTTAATCCCACACGGAAAAAAATCACTGTAACCTTATCAGGTGACGAAGTTGACAGCGCAATCAATGCTGAACTTACAGCATACAGAAAAGACCTTTCATTGCCCGGCTTTCGCCGGGGGAAGGTGCCGACTTCCGTTATTGAGCGTCGCTTTGGTGAGGAAGTTCTTGCCCGCGCTACCCAGCAAAAGGTCAACAAAGCCTTGGACGAGGCCTTACGTGAACAAAACATAGAACCGCTTTCAAATTCTGAATATGGCGGCGACAACGCTTTTAAACGTGGTCAAGATTTCACATGCACCTTAACCTTTGACGTGTTGCCGGACATTGACTTTCCTGTTTATGAAGGCCTTAGCGTGGAACAAGCCAAAGCCGAAGTCACAGAAGAAGACATCAACGCAGTCATCGAAAAGCTGCGCGAACGCATGGCTACAAGCGTGCCCACTGATGAAAAACGCCTCCCTGCTGATGGCGATACCGTTGATGTGGATTTTGACGGCTTTGAAAACGACACCCCCATTCAGGATGTCACAGGCCGCCATTTTGTAATAAATGTTGGCGAAAATCAGGTTCTTCCCGATTTTGAAGCCTTGGTAAAAAGCATAGAACCCGGTGATAAAGGCGAAGGCCCTGTTGCTTTTCCTGCCGATTATGCCCATGAAGGCCTAGCCGGAAAGACCATCACCATGAAAATCACGGTGAACAGCATCAACCGCCGCGAATTGCCCGAAGTTGACGACGAATTTGCCAAAAAAGTGGGCTTGGATAGTTTGGAAAAGCTCAACGATTCCATCCGCGAACACGAGCTGGAAACCAAAAAGAACGAGGCCAAAGGGGCAGCCATAAAAACCCTTTTGGAAGGGCTTATTGAAGGCGTAGAAATCCCCTTGCCCGAAGGTTTGCTCAAATCCCGTGTCGCGCGCTTCCTTGAAAACAACAAAGCTTCAGGCGAAAAGGCAGAGCCCACTCAGGAAGAACAAGAAACTGCCCAAAAAGAAGCCGAACATGATTTACGCCCGGAAGTGTTTCTTATGGCACTTGGCAAAAAAGAAAAAATTGAAGTCACAGACCAGGAAGTGGACATGCACATTTATTCCATGGCTGTGCGCGCTCGCCAAGACTATCAGCAAGTTCGCGATATTTATCAAAGAACAGGCCTTATTCATGAGCTGCGCGACCGCATACTTGCCGATAAAGCCATGGATTATGTATACAGCAAAGCACAGGTAACCGAAGTATAGTTTATTATACCATAGACTTAGCTATCTATACAATACAAAAGCAGGGAAAGGGCAATGCGCCGTTTCCCTGCCTTGTATAAAAAGCCCTGTTGCCACGCTAAACATATCCTGCACAACCTCTGCCGAAAACCCGCTCTTTTGCTATCTGTTTTTAGGGCAGCCATAAAAAAAGACGCCGCTGAGCCTATTCCCCTCTAGACTTTCGTAATTTAGGTTGCATATTCTAGGTAACGCAAAGACGTGATTGGAGATATACCATGTTTGATCCCACAAACCTTACCGTACCCATTGTTGTTGAAACATCCGGACGCTCTGAAAGGGCCTATGACATTTATTCAAGGCTCCTTAAAGATCGCATTGTCCTTTTAGGCACACAGGTTGATGATCAGGTTGCATCGCTCATTTGTGCGCAGCTCCTTTTTTTGGAATCGCAAGACCCTGAAAAAGAAATTTATGTATATATCAACAGCCCGGGTGGCTCTGTGACAGCAGGTCTCGCCATTTACGATACCATGCGCTATATCACACCCCCTGTGGCGACAGTCTGCATGGGGCGCGCTGCCAGCATGGGCGCTCTTTTATTATCATCCGGAGAAAAAGGCATGCGCTTTGCCCTGCCCAACAGCCAAGTGATGATCCATCAGCCTCTAGGTGGCTATCAGGGGCAAGCCTCTGATATTGATATCCACGCCCGCGAAATTTTGCGCTTGCGTCAGCGCCTTAACGAAATGCTGGCAGACAACACAGGGCAAGACATTGAACGCATTGCAAAAGATACCGAGCGTGACCATTTTATGACTGCAGCAGAAGCGTGCGAATATGGCCTTGTGGATAAAGTGCTCACTTCACGCAACGACATTGCCGCCAAGTAGTATATATTTTATAGTGTTATTTAAAATCACTCCTTTTGACGGTCATACTTAGTATGGCATTTTAGGAACATTACTTCATGAAAAACGATAGTCCCAGACACTCTTTAAGCTGTTCGTTTTGCGGTAAAGGCGAACATGAAGTCCGCCAACTCATCACCGAAGACAATGCCTGCATTTGTGATGAATGCATCCATGCTTGCAGTGAGCTTATAGCTCAAGAAAAAGTGCAAAAAGCGACACAAGACGTACAGCTTCTCAGCCCGCAAGAAATTAAAGCCAAGCTGGACGAATATGTCATTGGTCAAGATCAGGCAAAAAAAATCCTGGCTGTGGCTGTGCACAACCACTATAAGCGGGTTTTATATGCCGACACTCTTGCCGGTGCAGACGATGTGGAGCTTGAAAAAAGTAATATTTTGCTGGCCGGCCCCTCCGGAAGCGGAAAAACGCTACTTGCCAAAACCTTAGCTAGGGTCTTGCATGTGCCTTTTGCCATTGTTGATGCCACGACTCTTACCGAAGCAGGCTATGTGGGTGAGGATGTGGAAAACATCCTTGTGCAACTTTTGCAAAATGCCGATTATGACCTAGACGCTGCCTGCCGCGGCATCATCTATATTGATGAAATCGACAAAATTTCACGAAAAGCCGACGGCCCGTCCATTACTCGTGACGTCTCAGGCGAGGGTGTACAGCAAGCTTTGCTCAAAATCATTGAAGGCACGGAAGCCAACATTCCCCCAAAAGGTGGGCGTAAACACCCACAGCAAGAATTCATCCGCATGGACACCTCCAATATATTGTTCATTGTGGGTGGTGCCTTTATCGGCCTTGATACCATTGTAGAAAAACGCACAAGTGGCGGATCCATGGGCTTTGGAGCCAAAGTGAGCACCAAAAAAGACACACCCCTTGGCGAAATACTTGATCAGGTGCATCCCAATGACTTGGTAAAATTTGGGCTTATTCCGGAATTTGTAGGTCGTATTCCGGTGGTCACCCATGTGGATGATTTAGGCGAGGAAGACCTTGTCCGCATCCTTACGGAACCTAAAAACGCACTTACAAAACAGTATCAAAAGCTTTTTGAAATGGATCACGTACAATTATCCTTCACCCATGAGGCGTTACGATCTGTTGCTGCCAAAGCCATTGAACGCAAAACCGGCGCACGGGGGTTGCGTAACGTTATGGAATCCATCATGCTTGATATTATGTATCAGCTGCCTTCCCTTGAAGATGTAACCGAATGCGTTATCAATGAAGATGTCATTGATAACAAGTCACAACCTCTTTATTTATATGCCACAAAACCACAAGTGGCCATATAACATCCCCTGTAGTTTATGCATACACATGGCTTGCCGTTAAGGCAAGCCATGTTAAAAACCTCAGAGGCTCTCTGCAACGATGCTACAACGAGAAAACCTTTACCCCCGAGCTCTTTCTTGCCCATACATAGCGATTATTCCATCAATTCGGCAATAAACGCCTAGGGTATGCGCTGCCGCCTAAGCCCTTTTGACAGGGCAAAAAAGTACTGTGCAATCCTACTCAAACAGTGCAGAAAGCTACAGATCACGTGATGGTATGACGAAAAAAACTGTTGTATTTTTTACATTTGCACGGTTTTTGCATGTTTTTCCCTGGTTTTGTTGTCTCATGCTTGCAACAGACCTTTTAAACGATTAACATCTAGAAATTGTAGAGTAGTATTTTTTTTACAGACAAAACAGGTTAGATAAAAATTCGTTCAAGCCACCCGACGCCTTGCTTGCACATGAACAAGGCGGAAGTGAGCCTCCAAATAGTTCATATGCATCTACAACCTCACTTCCTCTTTTCTTGAAGCAAAGCCAAGAGGATCAGGAGTTTTTATGATCGTTCGTTCATTACCTGAAATACCACTCATGCCCTTGCGTGAGGTTGTCATGTTTCCGGGTACGGTAATGCCGCTTTTTGTGGGGCGCGAATCGTCCATCAAAGCCATTGAGGCCGCCATGACCACGCCAGAAAAACAGGTCTGCCTCGTGGTACAGCGTGAAGCTGACATGGAAACACCTGATGTACGCGCTCTTTTCCCCATTGGGGTTTTAAGCCGTGTGCTTCAACTTTTGCGATTGCCGGACGGCACTATCAAGGTGCTGCTTGAAGGCTTGCATA
The DNA here is from genome assembly GCA_964370375.1 of uncultured Desulfovibrionaceae bacterium. Lineage (GTDB taxonomy): Bacteria > Desulfobacterota > Desulfovibrionia > Desulfovibrionales > Desulfovibrionaceae > CAYJIX01. The sequence continues at coordinate 4,925 of CAYJIX010000031.1, forward strand.
GGGTTAAATGGACACCCTCATCGCAGCAAGAAAACATGGCATTTGAAAATGAAGAATATATGCGCGTCAAGGTGTCCCCCTGCCCTACCTTTTGGATAAATTCACCTGAAAATGAAGCCCTTATACGCTCTACCCTAGAAGCCTTGGAAGAATACGGACGCAACCATAAACGCATCTCCACAGAAACTCTTGCAGCCATGTGTGCGTTGACCGACCCTGCTAAGCTTTCAGACGCCATTGCGCCACATCTGCGCATTGATTTTCATAAAAAGCAGGAACTTTTAGAAACCTTAGCTCCTCTTAAACGCCTTGAGCTTGTGTATGAGCACCTGCACAGTGAACTTGCCGTTGTGTCCATCGAAAAACGCATTAAAAGCCGCGTCAAAAACCAGATGGAGCGCAATCAACGCGAATACTACCTTACCGAACAAATCAAAGCCATCCACAAAGAAATGGGGCGCGACGATGATCCCCAGGTGGAAATCACTGAGCTGGAAAATCGTTTGCAGGCCAAAAATCTTCCTAACGAAGCTAGGGAAGCCTGCACACATGAAATCAAAAAATTACGCCAAATGACCCCTTCTTCAGGGGAATATACGGTTGTCCGTAACTATGTGGATTGGATTTTGGCCTTGCCATGGGAAGAGCTTAAAGAAACTCATGTGGATATTGCTCGTGCTCGAACAGTTCTTGACGGCGACCATTTTGGCCTTGAAAAACCAAAAGAGCGGATCCTTGAATACCTCGCGGTGCAAAAACTAACCAATGGCCTTAAAGGGCCTATTTTGTGCCTTGTGGGGCCCCCTGGGGTTGGCAAAACATCTCTTGCCCGTTCTGTTGCCACAGCCACAGGGCGCGACTATGTGCGCATTTCCCTTGGCGGCGTGCGCGATGAGGCTGAAATTCGCGGACACCGCCGCACCTATGTGGGTGCCATGCCCGGTAAAATTATTGGCGCATTAAAACGTGTTAAAAGCAACAATCCGCTGTTTTGCCTTGACGAAATTGACAAAATGAGTGCCGATTTTCGTGGCGATCCGGCATCGGCCTTGCTTGAGGTGCTTGATCCGGAACAAAACAACACCTTTAATGACCATTATCTTGACCTTGATTACGATCTTTCGCACATCTTTTTTATCACCACAGCCAATTCCTTATCCAGCATTCCAATACCGCTTCAAGATCGCATGGAAATCATAGAGCTTTCAAGCTATCTTGATGTTGAAAAACGGCATATTGCCAAGGATTTTCTGCTACCACGTCAGATGGAAAAGCACGGGATTGTGCCTGAACAATTGCGGCTGTCTGACAATGCTTTGCAAGAGGTCATCCGCTCGTACACTCGCGAAGCAGGCGTACGTAACCTTGAGCGACAAATTGCAGCCCTTTGCCGTAAAGCAGCCATCAAGGTAGTAGAAAGTGATGACGCCACAGGTGTTAGCGTCACTAGGCAAAATCTGGAAAACTTATTGGGTGTCAAAAAATACCGCGACGCCGCGCAAGACCATGTGCATCATGTGGGCATCGTCAAAGGTTTGGCGTATACAGGCGTTGGAGGAAATATCCTTGACGTTGAATGTGTGCTGATGCCGGGCAAAGGCGATATCATCACAACGGGTAAAATCGGCGAAGTCATGACCGAATCTGTCAAGGCTGCCTTTTCGTACGTACGCTCTCGCGCCTTAAGGTTTGGGCTAAGGCCAGACTTTCATAAAGAAATTGATATCCATGTGCATTTTCCGGCAGGTGCAACGCCAAAAGACGGCCCTTCAGCAGGTCTTGCCATTGCCAGCTGCCTTGTTTCTGCCCTGCTTGACATTCCGGCTCGTCACGACGTGGCCATGACAGGGGAAGTGCGCCTTAGCGGACGCGCTTTGCCCATTGGCGGCTTACGGGAAAAACTGTTGGCAGCCACAAGACATTCAATCAAACATGTTCTTTTGCCCCGTGAAAACGAAAAAGACCTTAAAGAAGTGCCTGAAGAAATTCTTAAACGTCTTACCATTACCTTGGTGGACCACCTTGACGAAGTGCTGCCGTTAATCCTTAGCGCACCCAAGGAACAGATTTTTGAAGGCGACAGCACACTTAATGCCAAGCTTCCCTTGATACTTAAACAACAAGTCCACCACGACTTGCCAAGTTCCACACCTCAGTAGAGGATGCGTGTCTACACTCTTTTAGCAAATAGGCCCTTGGTATTGTAAAGGGCTTGTTTGTTAAAAACATACCCAAACCATTGCTGCAATCATGGAGCTTTTTTGTGAAAATGTTATCCTACATACTGTCTTTTGTGTTGCTCATAGCGCTTGCCGCGCCCGTATCGGCAAAAGAAAAGAACACACCACAAAAAATTGCACCTGCAGCAACAATGACCAAACAGGGTAATCCTCAAAAACCTGTTCATTTTCCTTTAGAGCAGCAAACAACAGCAGATGGAGCTCTTACGCTCATACTGCCTGGCAGAGCAGAACAAGCTAGTGTGATCCCCATACAAATCATCAGCCAACAGCCTGCAAACACAGCGATAATTGTCTGGAATGAACAAGAATTACACGTAGAAATGCCTCCCTTTTCGCACGGTAAAAGCACGCTCAAGGCCCTTTTGCCTGTCCCCATTGACGCCGCGGCAGCAACACCATTCCCCCTTATGGTGCGCGTGGGAGAGAACTCTCTTCAAACCACCATTAATGTTCAAGCAGTGGATTGGCCCACACAAAACCTTTCTGTAGACAACGCCTATGTAACACCGCCCAAGGCCTTGGACGAACGCCTTGCCCGTGAACGCGACATTGTAAAAGAAGCGTTGGAAAGCGTACAGGCTGCCCCCTTATGGAGCACACCTTTTACTCGTCCTGTTCTTGGTAAAGTCACCAGTAGCTTTGGCGGCAAACGCCTATATAACGGAAAATTGCGTTCCATCCATCGAGGTGTCGATTTGCGCGGGGCTGTTGGCAACCTCATCAAATCCATGGCTAAAGGGCGTGTGCTTTTGGCTGTCAACCATCATTTTTCCGGCAATATGGTAATGATAGACCACGGGCAAGGGCTGGTTAGCATATATGCACACCTTGATTCCATAGCCGTGCGTCAAAAAGACATAGTAGAAGCTGGTAGTATTATCGGTAAAGTTGGAGCCACAGGGCGCGTAACAGGCCCACATTTACATTTTGGGGTTTTGCTCCATGGCCAAGCGGTGAACCCCCTTGCTTTGCTAGGGGCTCGTTTTTAACTGGAGTTTCGCCACGCTTTTGTACACTTATGACGAAGAAAAAATGCTTGTTTTAGCGGTTAGCGCGCAAAAACTTTTCGGTCAGCATTGCTAGAACAGCATCTTTTACAAAAAACTATTCATCATCGCTACGCGTAAACATACGCCAGTTCACACCGTTTGCTGTTTGCTCTGGCACCACACGCAAAATAGGGAGCTCTCTCCACGCATAAACCATAGATTTATCAGGGTAAACCTCACATTGCATATGCCGCACTATTTCGTGAGGCTCAAGTTCTTGTACGTTTTCGCCAAGCAGTTCCAATTCCTCACGCAGAAGCTCTTCAATACGTGCCGCCACAGGACTTGTGGATTCGGGGGAACCTAAAGGACGAGGAAAGATCATGGGCAACTCCTTATGACAGCCTGCCCTAACAATGCAATCTGTGCCGTCAGATTTTTTTCTTGTTGTATGAACCTAAAAAGTTCTATGCTTCCTTAAAAAAATAATAATCCGCGCCTCTTACACTTTTAGAACAGCCTGTGAGAAAATGATATACTAACGTTTCCTTCTTTTTTTTGGAACCAACTTTTTCACCAGACTGACAAAAAAACCACTACTATGGCTTTGAACACGACAACAAAGTCTACGCCAAAAGCCTTATTTTGACCAGTATTGATAAAAAACTCGATTTATGCACAAAAAAGCTTGACGAACATAGAACATACAGGTATAAAAACCCATATTTTAAAGCCGTGGTTGAAAAACCAAAAGCTCTCACGGTACAGGCGCGTAGCTCAGGTGGCAGAGCACTTCCTTGACACGGAAGGGGTCAGCAGTTCAAGTCTGCTCGTGCCTACCATTTTACACCGACGGGGGAGGAAGCAAAGCACTTCTTCCCTTTTATTTTTTGACAACCCACATCAATATGGCATAGAAAACATGCCGCCTTTATTGGTATTGATCAGGTTACATATACTTACGCTTTTGTGTGTTTCTACGCCATAGCGCAGCCAAAAACATGCCTGCATGAACACCTTTCATCCGGCAGCTACAAAGCGTACATACAGCCGAATACTCCACACCTTGTAATGTATGAGGCAACAAACGCTTTTTGGGGAAAACCTACGGCGCCCATAACCCTTTTATATTGTGTACTGATTTTTACAGTTATGAAGTCATATTTTTGACTGGGCATAGCAGGAAACGACCATGCAAATACTAATAAATAACGAAGAAATAGCTGTTCCTGATGATTCTACCGTTGGGGAAGCTCTAAAGCTTGGCTTGTCAGGCAAACGCTTTAAAGCCGCCATTGCCGGCAAGGTGGGCGATGAGATCCTTGATATGTCCGCCAAACTCCCAGAAGGGGCAAAAGGGCAAAATCTTGAGCCCATCACCTTGGACAGCCCCGAAGGCTTAGACATTGTACGCCATTCAGCTTCCCACATCATGGCAGCTGCTGTGCGCACCCTTTTTCCCGGGGTAAAGGTGGCAATCGGGCCAAGCATTGAAAACGGGTTTTATTATGATTTTGACACCATACGCCCTTTTTCAATAGATGATTTTGTTGCCATTGAAGCTGAAATGCAAAAATTTATCAAGGCTGAAACCGTGTTTACACGCCTTGACATTTCCCGTGCTGACGCGCTCAAATTGTTTGCTGACAAAGGCGAAACCTACAAGGTTGAAATTGTAGAAGGCCTTGAGGATGGCACCATCACATTATATGAAAGCGGCGACTTTCTAGACCTTTGCCGTGGGCCTCACTTGCCCCATGCAGGCTTTATCAAAGCCTTTAAGCTTTTATCCGTTGCAGGCGCTTATTGGCGTGGCGACGAGAAAAACGCTATGCTTTCACGCATCTATGCCACAGCCTTTGCCAATGAAAAAGATCTAAAAGCCTATTTAAACATGCTTGAAGAGGCAAAACGCCGTGACCACCGCAAGCTTGGTAAAGAGCTCAAGCTCTTTACGTTCCACGAGGATGTGGCTCCCGGCATGGTATTTTGGCATCCCAAAGGCATGTTATTGCGTACCATTTTAGAAGATTTTTTGCGTAAAGAGCACCTAAAACGTGGCTACGAGCTGGTACAGGGCCCGCAAGTTTTACGCCGTGAATTATGGGAAAAATCAGGCCATTACGAAAACTATCGTGAAAACATGTATTTCACAAATATTGAAGAAGATTCCTATGGCATAAAGCCCATGAACTGCGTTTCTCACATGCTCATTTACAAAGACGATCAACGCAGTTATCGTAACCTTCCGCAACGCTATTTCGAGCTTGGCGTGGTGCACCGCCATGAAAAATCAGGAGTGTTGCACGGGCTTTTACGGGTTCGGCAATTCATGCAAGATGACGCGCATATTATTTGCATGCCTGATCAGCTTGAAAATGAAATTATTGACGTTATCGCCCTTGTGCGTGATCTTATGAGCCTTTTTGGTTTTACGTATAAGATTGCCATTTCAACGCGTCCTGATAAAGCCATTGGCAGTGATGAAGATTGGGATTTAGCCACCAACGCCCTGATAAAAGCTGTGGAAAAAGTTGGCCTTGACTACCGTATCAACGAAGGTGATGGCGCGTTTTACGGCCCCAAAATCGACATAAAAGTTACAGATGCCATTGGGCGCGAATGGCAGCTTTCAACCATACAGGTTGACTTTACGCTGCCTCAACGATTTGAGCTTGAATACGTAGGCACTGATGGCGAAAAGCATCGCCCTGTTATGGTGCACAGAGCTATACTTGGCTCGCTTGAGCGTTTTATTGGTGTGTTGACAGAGCATTACGCAGGAGCTTTTCCCACATGGCTTGCTCCACAACAGGCTATTATCCTTACCATTACAGACGCTCACAATGCCTTTGCCGAAAAGGCGCGGCAAGAATTGGCAGCCCAAGGGTTTAGGGTAGATGTTGATATACGTAATGAAAAATTAGGATTTAAGGTTCGCGAAGCCCAGATGGCAAAAATTCCGTATATCCTCGTGGCAGGGGACAAGGAAGTTGAGGAACAAAGCCTTAATGTAAGGCTACGCTCCGGTGAAAATCTTGGAGCAAAGCGTCTTGAAGACATAGCACAACATATGGCCGATGATTGTATTGAACCATTCAAACATGGAGGGATGAGCTATCGCTTCTCTTAATACCAGACCCCGCCGGGATATGCCCCAGGACGGAGTGCGTCGCAATGAGCAAATTCGGGCTCGTGAATTACGAGTTATTGGTGCCGAAGGTGAGCAACTTGGCATTTTATCACGCTCTGAAGCCATTGCTGTAGCAAGAGAACAAGGTTTTGACCTGGTGGAAGTGGCTGCAACAGCCGATCCGCCGGTGTGTCGGATTATGGACTATGGCAAATTTAAATACGAAACACAAAAGAAAAAGCAGGAAGCCAAAAAACGGCAAACTGTAGTCCAGATCAAAGAAATAAAAATCCGACCCAAAACCGACAGCCATGACTACGACACCAAGGTCAGGCATATTAAGCGTTTTCTTGAAGACGGCGACCGTGTCAAGGTAACCGTATTTTTCCGTGGGCGCGAAATTGTGCACAAGGATAGAGGCTTTTCCATCCTTGAACGCATTGTGGTGGATACAAAAGATTTTGGCAAAGTAGAGCAGGAAGCAAAGGCTGAAGGCCGCACACTGCAAATGTTGCTCTCTCCATTGCCCAAAAAGGTCGGAACAGCTGCCTCTTCCGCACCTGAGGAAGCGGCAGAATAAAACTGCCTCAATGGTGTGTGCGAAGGCATTTTGTTTAGACATGCCAAGCCATCCTTAGGCAAGGCACGTCGCCGCGAAGTTTGGCCCAAAAGCACAGCAAAAATACGCTTGCTATATTTTTCAAGCTGTGGCAGAATAGCAAATTCAAGTGGTGTAAAATGTTTTGCGCCATCTAGTTCCTGAGGAGTTAACCATGCCTAAAATGAAAACCAGACGTAGCGCTGCAAAGCGTTTTTCCGTCACCGGAAGCGGCAAATTAAAACGCCGCAAACAAAATTTGCGTCACATCCTTACCAAAAAAAGCCCCAAGCGCAAAATGAACTTGGGACAAAGTGTACTTGTTGACGCCACCAATGTGAAAGCTGTTCGTAGGATGATGCCTTACGTCTAGTTTTTCACGTATGCTTCAACGTGGTAACATGCCAGATTGACGCATTGGCTAAGGCTTTACTTTGGACGATACTAAAAAACGGTGTTATGCAATATTGTTTGCGCAGCACCTAGCTATACAAACGTTTTGTTTTAGATAGTTATTTTATTTTCAGTGTCGCCTTTTTTGACTTGGTTGGCTTGATCTCCGCCTCACCAAGTTCACACATTAGCGTTGGAGGATTCCAAATGCGTGTCAAGAGAGGTCTTGCTGCCCACCGTAGGCACAAGAAATATTTAGATATGGCCAAAGGCTTCCGCGGAGGCCGCAGCCGTTTATACCGTACCGCTCGTGAAGCTGTTGAGCGCTCACTCGCTTATGCTTTTCGTGATCGTAAATGCCGCAAACGTGAATTTCGCCGTCTTTGGATTTTGCGTATCAATGCAGGCGCACGCGAACACGGCTTGTCCTATTCACGTTTGGTGCATGGCTTAAACCTTGCCAATGTGCAGCTGAACCGCAAAATTTTGGCTGACCTTGCAGTGCGTAGCAAAAACGACTTTGCCAAGGTTGTTGAGCTGGCCAAAGCCAAGCTTGCTTAAACGCCAAAGCCGCTATATGTTAGGGGAGATGTCCATATATAAAGGATCATCTCCCCCTTGCCTTTTAGAAATCACAGGGTAATAGTGTGTATCCGTTACCTGCCAAGCGTGTTTGCGTGGCGTATCATCGCTCAAAATTTCTTTGCTTAGCAAGGCACACAGCGTTAGCACGCGATTTCTTAGCATAGGCCAACCCTTACCACACAGGTCAAAACAATGGACCTTTTTGAAGAACTTGAAAGCCTGATCCCGGCCCTTGAACAGGGTTTGAATCAGGCTTTTTCTATGGCAGAGCTGGACACCGTACGTGTAGCCTTTCTAGGACGTAAAGGCCGTATGGCAGCTATCATGAGCCGACTTCCGGAGCTTTCTCCTGAAGAGCGTCCAAAGCTTGGACAAGCCGCCAACAAGGTAAAAGAAAGACTCACTACACTTTGTGATATGGCGCGCGAAAACCTTGAACATGCCGCTGAAGCAGCCTACCTTAAAGGCTTTGACCCAAGCGTGCCTGCTCGCCCTCATTGGCTTGGTTCGCTCCACCCCGTAACCATCGTTATGGAAGAAATTTGCGATGTGTTTCGTGCCCTTGGTTATGATATTGTATCAGGGCCGGAAGTGGAGACGGATTATCATAATTTTGAAGCTCTTAATATCCCGTCAGACCATCCGGCGCGCGATATGCAGGACACGCTTTATATAACTGACACCATCCTTTTGCGCACGCACACGTCCCCCTTGCAGGTGCGTTCCATGCTTTCGCGCAAGCCTCCTTTGGCTGTGATTGCACCGGGTAGAGTGTACCGAAGGGATTCAGACCTTACCCATACGCCCATGTTTCACCAGGTAGAAGGCTTACTTGTGGATAAGCATGTGACCATGGCGGATCTGCGCGGCACCTTAACCGCGTTTATGCGCGCGGTGTTTGGCCCCAAAACCAAGATTCGCTTTCGCCCGAGCTTTTTCCCCTTCACAGAGCCTAGTGCGGAAGTTGACATTTCCTGCTGCCTTTGCGCCGGCAAAGGCCATACAAAGGCAGGCACATGCCGCGTGTGTAAGGGTACAGGCTGGCTTGAAATCTTGGGCAGCGGTATGGTTGATCCCAATGTGTTTACAGCCGTTGGCTATGACCCTGAAGAAGTGACAGGTTTTGCCTTTGGACTTGGCGTTGAACGCATTGCCATGCTCAAGTACGGCATAGGCGATTTGCGCATGTTTTTTGAAAACGATATCCGCTTTTTATCGCAATTTGCGTAGTTTTTTTAGACATTAAAGGCACATCCGATTGTTTCATAGTGATGGGAGACAGGTACTATGTTATTGAGTTTAAAGTGGTTGCGGGAATTTGTCCCTTATGAAGGCAGCGCAGAAGAGCTTGGCGCAACCCTTACCGACTTGGGGTTAGAGCTTGAAAATATTGTCCGTCCCTACGAGGCGATCCGCGATATTGTGGTTGGGCATGTACTTACAGCCGACCCTCATCCTGATTCTGACCACCTGTCTGTATGTAAGGTAGATGTGGGTCAAGCTGAGCACCTTGATATCGTGTGCGGTGCGCCAAACGTTCGCGCTGGGCAAAAAGTACCCGTAGCCCTTGTGGGCACTACCATGCCGGGCGGCCTTGTCATTAAAAAGGCAAAGCTTCGCGGTGTGCCTTCTTTTGGTATGATCTGCTCTGAAAACGAATTGGGTTTTGCCGATGATCATTCAGGCATCATGGTGTTGCCGGACACGTTTTTGCCCGGGCAAAAGGTCATTGATGCCCTTGACCTAGACCTTGAAGTTTTGGAAATCGGCATCACGCCAAACCGTGCTGACGCATTGTCTGTGCTTGGCCTTGCTAGGGAAACCGCCTTGGCCTATAAACTGCCCTTAACCATGCCCAAACTTTCTTTTACTGAAAAAACGTCTGATTGGGCCGACGACTTTACCCTTGACGTGCTTGACGCTGAACTTGCCCCCCTTTACATGTTGAGGCGCGTGACCAACCTTACGGTGCAAAAGTCCCCAGATTGGATGCGTTACCGCCTTGCAGCTGTGGGACAGCGCCCTCTTTCCAACCTTGTGGATGTGACCAATTACATCTTGCTTGAACTTGGCCAGCCCTTGCACGCCTTTGATGCTGACCGTGTACAAGGCAATGGCATTAGGGTTTCTCTTGCTAAGGAAGGGGAAACATTGGAGACCCTTGACGGACAAAAGCGCATCCTCTGCAGCGACGACCTGCTCATTCGAGACATGAATAGGCCCATTGCGCTTGCAGGCGTCATGGGCGGCCTTGCTACGGAAGTCACGGACACAACGTCTACGGTCTTGCTTGAAGGTGCTGTTTTTGCGCCGCGCAACATTCGGCGTACATCGCGTCGCCTTGGGCTTTCTAGCGAATCATCCTACCGCTTTGAACGCGGTGTGGATCAGCTAAACACAAGCTACGCCCTTGACCGTGCAGCGGCTCTTTTGGCAGAGCTTGGCGGCGGATTTGTTTGCAGCCCCAAAAAAGGTTTAGAAAAACGTCCTTGGGTTGCACCAAAAATTTCTTTACGTCGTCATAAGGCTGTAAGCCTTCTTGGCATGGATCTGTCTGCTGATTTTTGCGCTGACACACTCACTCGCCTTGGCTGTGAAATACAAGAAATAGCTGCCGATACAGCTCCAAACGGTGCCACTTGGGATGTTACACCACCAAGCTGGCGGCAAGACCTTTCACGAGAAGCAGACCTTGTGGAGGAACTTATCCGCGTGCAAGGCATGGACAGCTTGCCTGAAACGTTGCCTTCCATCGCAAAAAACCTTGCAGATGCCGGCGCGCCCCTATCGCACCATGATTTTTTGATAAAAATCAAACGTTGGGCCGCAGGACTTGGCCTTAACGAAGCAGAAAATTACAGTTTTGTGGGGCAGGAAGACCTTGACCTTTTAGGCCTACCTCAAGAAGGCCGTATCAAGATCATCAATCCTCTTTCGGAGGAACAAAACGTATTGCGTACAGAGCTTATGGTAAGTTTGCTCCTTAACGTGCGCCACAATATCGCTCATAACGGCGGCGAATTGAACGGCTTACGCCTATTTGAAGTGGCCAAAGCCTTTATGGCTGACCCCACATCACCAACGAGCGCGCGCGAAGAACCGCGCCTGGCGTTTGCCCTATACGGCGACTTGCATGACGGCTGGCCCCATAATGATACTGAAGCAGATTATATGGACATGCGCGCCATTGTGGAACACCTTGCCAAAACCTTGCATCTGCCAAACCCAAGCTATGAGCTTGTGCAAAACCATCCTTGCCTTGCGCCTTCAGTGCAAATATGCTTAGATGGACAAAAGGTGGGGGTCATTGGCCGCGTAAAACCTGCTATTGCTCAAGGCCTTTATGCCCGTAAACCCTTATGGGTTGCAGAACTGTGCCTTGATACAGTACGAAGTGCCTTTGACGCGTCAACCGTTTTGTTTAAGGCGCTGACAGTGTATCCTGCCTCCACACGGGATATTACGGTACGAGCTGAACGTGGCATAACTGTTGATACTGTCCTTCAGGCTATCAGCAATCAAAAACTTAAGCACCTAGAATCGATACGCCTTGTAGACCTTTTTGAACCTCAGGATAAACCTGTCCGTAATCTTACGTTTAGGCTGACATTTCGTCATGCAGAACGTACCTTGAAAGACAGCGAGGTTGATAAAGAACGCGAAAAGCTGGCACAAGCCCTTGGCAATGCATCCGGCATGGAAGTATAAGGAGCGTTTTTTACTCAGACCTATGGTTTAGGAGAATAAGCCATGACGCCAAAGGAGACGGAGCGTACCTATCGCATAGGTGAAGTGGCAAAGCTTTTAGAGCTTGAAACCTATGTCTTGCGCTTTTGGGAGAGTGAATTCACTCACCTTGCCCCTTTACGTACGCTCAAAGGCCAGCGGATTTATACAGCGCAACACATTGAACAATTGCGTCAAGTACAACATTTACTGTACGATCAAGGCTTTACCATTGAAGGGGCACGCCGTGTCATTGAGGAAAACCTCCCCGTAGAGGAGCAAGAGGATGCGCCTTTAGATGCAAAACTCTATCCTGAACAGGGACTCCTTTTGCCCCTGCCAAAACCAAACATACGGCCGCTGACACAACAACAGCCAAGCGGCAAACAAAAAGAAGCAACTACGGATTTGCGCATCGCATTGCGCGATATCCAGCAGGAATTATTTGATATTCAAAGAGTTTTACGCGCGCATCGTGCACAATCTTCTTCCGGAGAGTTATCGTGATCCTCTCACCATCACTACTATCTTCTGACTTTGGCCAGCTTGCAGCAGAGCTTAAAGCCCTTGAACAAGCAGGGCTTTCATGGGTACATTGGGATGTCATGGATGGCATGTTTGTTCCCAACATCACCTTTGGCGCCCCTGTGATCAAATCGCTCCGCAAATCCAGCAAGCTTTTTTTTGACGTGCACCTCATGATTATGGAGCCTGAACGCTATCTTGTGGATTTTCAACAGGCAGGAGCCGACATGCTGGTTGTGCATGCAGAAGCCACAAGACATTTGCACCGCACCCTTGCAGAAATCCGCCGATTGGGCATGCAAGCAGGGGTTTCGCTCAATCCTGCAACACCTTTATCTGCCATTGAACATGTGCTTGATATGGTTGATATGGTCCTGCTTATGTCTGTAAATCCGGGGTTTGGTGGACAGTCATTTATTGAAGGAAGCTATGCCAAAATCACGGCATTGCGCGACCTTTTACAAAAAAACAATGTGTCGGCCCATATTCAGGTGGACGGCGGGGTTACCCCTGAAAACACCAAAGCACTTGTGCAAGCAGGTGCCAGCGTGCTGGTTTCCGGTTCAGCGTTTTTTGGGTTCCCGCCGTATGCTGAGCGGCTTGCAGTCTTTGAAAGTGCTGCAAAAGGCTGTTGAAAAAAGACTGTCTAGGGCGTCAGCGAACAATTTTTGTCGGGTCATGGGGGGAAGACCCCACTCCCCTCCCAAAATTGTCCGCTTCCTACTATCCAGCCCTTTTTGAACAGCCTTTTAGAGGATAACATACTTAATTTTTATCATTTTTTGGAAACGGATTTTTGGGACAGGTTGCTAATCATACACCTGGATAATGTAGCCTTTCATACAATAGTATAGACGTTTAGCCTCATGAAGGACGGCTCTCTTCACCAAGATTGCCATTGATTTTCATAACATTATATACGCCTTGGGGGTCCCCATGCCTACTCGTAAAGAACTTGCCAACTCCTTAAGAATCCTTGCCATAGACGCCATAGAAAAAGCCAAATCCGGGCACCCTGGCGCCCCCATGGGCATGGCTGATATGGCAGAAGCCTTGTGGCGAGGCCCTTTACAGCACAACCCTAGCAATCCCAAGTGGGTGAACCGTGATCGTTTTATCCTCTCCAACGGGCATGCCTCCATGTTGCTTTACGGTCTTTTGCATCTAACCGGCTACGACGTCACCATGGACGATATTCGCGATTTTCGTCAGCTCCATTCCTGCACCCCGGGGCATCCGGAATATGGCATCACACCGGGTGTTGAAACCACCACTGGCCCCCTTGGTCAAGGCATTGCCGAGGCTGTGGGCATGGCCCTTGCCGAGGCCTTATTAGCGTCGGAATTTAACCGCCAAGACCACACGATTATTGATCACTATACCTATGTTTTTGCCGGTGACGGTTGCCTTATGGAAGGCATTTCTCAAGAAGCCTGTTCCTTGGCAGGCACCTTAGGCCTTGGCAAGCTGATTGTGCTGTATGACGACAATGGCATTTCCATTGACGGAGCAGTAAAGGATTGGTTTGCCGATGATACAGCCATGCGTTTTGAGGCTTCAGGCTGGCATGTGGTACGCCATGTGGACGGTCACGATGGCTCATCCATCGACAAAGCCCTAGATTCTGCCCGTGCAGAAACCCAAAAGCCTAGCCTTATTTGTTGCAAAACTATTATTGGCTTTGGCTCTCCTCACAAGGCAAACACAGCAGGGTGCCATGGAAGCCCCCTAGGCTCTGAAGAAATAGCCCTTACACGTAAAGCCTTGCATTGGGAATCTCCTCCTTTTGAAATACCGCAAGATATCGCCAAAGCGTGGGATGGACGCGAACAAGGCCTTAAGGCAGAAGAAGCCTGGAACACACAATATGCAGCCTATAAAAAAGCCTTCCCTGACCTTGCAAAAAGCCTTGAATCGCGTTTGGCTGGCACTCTTGAAGAAGGCTGGCAAGCCCGCCTTAATGAACTCATACAGCTTTGGATTGAAAAAAAGCCTGCTTTAGCCACGCGCATTGCGTGTAAGGACGTATTGTCCGTTTTGGCTCCGTGCATACCTGCTCTTTTTGGCGGTTCAGCAGACCTTTCCGGATCTGTTGGTACACGCCATGATCATGTGGCGCAAGTAAAGCCAGAAAACCTGAAAGGCAATTATTTGGCCTATGGCGTGCGTGAATTTCTTATGGCTGCCATGATGAACGGCATGGCGCTACATGGTGGCTTTATACCCTATGGCGGAACGTTTTTGGTCTTTTCAGACTACGCACGCAATGCCATTCGCCTGTCAGCTCTCATGAAGCAACGGGTTGTTTATGTGCTGACCCATGACTCCATTGGACTTGGTGAAGACGGCCCCACGCACCAAGCTGTGGAACACACGCCAAGCTTACGCCTTATCCCCAATGTGGATGTGTGGCGTCCTGCTGACTGTGTGGAAACGGCCATAGCTTGGCAATGCGCCCTTAAGGCTGAAGAAACACCGTCCTGCCTTATTTTGTCGCGCCAAAATTTGGTCACGCAAGCCCGTACACCCGAACAAGTTGCCCACATAGCGTTAGGCGGCTATGTTTTACGCGACAGCGACAAAGAGCCTGAAATCATCCTTTTAGCAACAGGTTCTGAGCTGGAACTTGCCATGCAAGCCGCCCTTGAGCTTGAAGGCAAAGGACATAGCGTTCGCGTGGTCTCCATGCCCTGTACAGAACGCTTTGACGCACAAAGCGATGCCTATCGCAACAGCGTGTTGCCACCAACTGTGCGCGTTCGCGTAGCTGTAGAAGCGGCACATCCTGATTTTTGGTATAAATATGTTGGCCTTGACGGCGCAGTTGTAGGCATGCACACCTTTGGTGAATCAGCTCCGGCTGACCAGCTTTTTGCCCACTTTGGCTTTACGGTTGAAAACGTGGTTGCCACGGCGGAGAGCTTGCTTGGCTAAGCTCTGCCTTAGGGTTGTGACCTTATTCCCTGAGTGGTTTAGCTCGCCTTTGGACACAGCTCTCTTTGGTCGTGCCCGTGCAGCAGGCCTTATTGATGTGCGCCTGGTCAACCCGCGCGACAACACAACGGACAAACACCATACGGTGGATGATCGACCCTATGGCGGTGGCCCGGGCATGGTTATGGCCCTTGACCCACTTGTGCGCACCTTGCGTGAAGAAGCTGCAAAAACGCCCACAGGGCACCTTGGGCGTACCTTTATCCTGTCTGCTTCAGGAAGGCCTTTGACCCAAGCCCTTGCCCAAGAATTGGCCGCAGAATCGTCAATAACCTTCATTTGTGGACGCTACGAAGGCATTGACGCAAGGCTTGCCACACTTTGCGCACCCATAGCAGATATGGAGGAGCTAAACATAGGCGATGCTGTGCTCAATGGCGGTGAAGCCGCTGCCATGATGGCTATGGAGGCTGTCACGCGCTTAGTGCCCGGTTTTATGGGGAAAGAACTTTCAGGAGAAGAAGAAAGTTTTAGCAATGGACTGCTTGAATATCCGCATTTTACCCGCCCTGAAAGCTACGAAGATACACCAGTGCCTGCAACACTTTTGAGCGGCGACCATGGCAAGATCGCCTCGTGGCGGCGAAAAGAGTCCCTACACAGAACCCTTACACGTCGACCTCTTTTACTGGATAGGGCAACGCTAAGCAAGACTGACAGAACTATTTTACGTGACATACCGCATACATGGCTAGGTCGAAATTTGCATTGCGCCCTTATTCACTCCCCAGTTTGGCTTGATGCAAAAAAAGTTGGTTCAACCTCTTTGACAAATCTTGATATTCACGATATAGCACGTTGTTCCTGTAGTTATGGTCTTGGATCTTACACGGTGGTAACCCCTCTAAAAGATCAAAAAGCCATTTGTGAACGGCTTTTAGCGCATTGGCGTGAAGGAGCAGGTAGCCTTGCTAACCCTGATCGTGCCAAAGCCTTTTCGCTAGTGAAGATTGCAGACGATCTACAACACGTGGTTGCAGATATACGCAAGCAAACAGGACAACAGCCTCTGATTGTAGCCACAAGCGCGCGTGATGAGGGCGACAGTTTACCGCATGAGCTTCTTTTTGCGCTTCATGAACGCCCGGTGCTGTTGCTTTTTGGAACGGGGCACGGTTTAGCACCAGAGGTGCTTGAGGCTTGCGACATGATTTTACGCCCTTTACGGTGTATCAGCATGTACAATCATTTATCGGTTCGGTCTGCGGTGGCTATTACACTTGACCGCATTTTAGGAGATTTTGCCTAAACCTTTTGCTAATAAAGCACAAACATGCGACGCTAAGCAAAAGAGCACATATTTTCAATACCAACTCAAATTCAGAGTTGCTACGATACTAAGGAGAGAGTCATGACAATTATGGAAAAAATCGAGCGCGAACAATTGCGCATGGATATTCCCAAGTTCAAATCAGGTGATACGGTAAAAGTGCATTTGCGTATCGTTGAAGGCGAAAAGGAACGTATCCAGGTGTTTCAAGGCAACGTCATTCGTATCCACCGCGGTACCACCGGTGCTACTGTGACAGTACGCAAAGTGTCTGACGGTGTGGGCGTAGAACGTGTATTGCCCTTGCATTCACCGTTCATTGACCGTGTAGAATTAGTATCTGAAGGCTGCGTTCGTCGTAGCCGTCTGTACTACCTGCGCAAGCTCAAAGGCAAAGCTGCTCGTATTAAGCCTAAAAAGCGCTACTAATACCGTAGGTATAAACAGCTTTATCGCATTGATGAAAGGGGGTCTTTCTATAAAGACTCCCCTTTTGGCATTGGTAAAAATAGTTACTGATGTTTTGCTTGTGTGCAGCTATGACAAGGGTTTCGATGTGTACCCTTGTCATTTTTCCCAAGCATAAAATGTTGCATCAACGGCCCATTAACCCATCGAGCCACTGCCATGAGCCCTACTAAAAAATCCTACCAAGCCATAGCAACGGAACAAAGCTTGCTGTTCATGCCTGACACAGAGCAAAAAACGTCCTTTTTTTTGCCGGGCATCGGTGCTGAGCTGACCGCAGGCATTGATGAAGCAGGGCGCGGCTGTTTAGCCGGGCCTGTGGTGGCAGCGGCTGTCATGTTGCCTGCTCATGTGCAGATAGAAGGCCTTGACGATTCAAAAAAAATTCCGGAAACTCGTCGGATCGGCCTTGCAGCGCAAATAGGTGCCACAGCGTGCGCTTGGGGACTTGGGGTTGTTTGGGCTCAAGAAATTGACAGGATCAATATTTTACAGGCAACGCTAAAAGCCATGGCCCTTGCGGTACAAAACCTTAAAATATGGCCACGGGCGTTGCTTATTGATGGTAACCACACCATCCCCAAACATCTTTTACAACCTGCGCAAAAAAGCCTTCTTGAGCCAAAGCAGCGCGCCATCATCAAAGGCGATGCTCGCGTACCGGTCATTGCTGCTGCGTCCATTGTGGCTAAAACTTTTCGCGATCACCTTATGGAACGCCTTGACAGGCGTTACCCTGTGTATGGCTTTGCCAAGCATAAAGGCTATGGCACCCAAGAACACCTTGAAGCCTTGCGCCTGCATGGGCCGTGCCGCTTGCATAGACTGACCTTTGCAGGGGTGTTGCCGGAACAAGAAAAAGAAGAGACCCTTAAACAGGCGCGCTTATGGTAGATGTTCATGCGCGTCACAAAAGGGGGCAAGAAGGCGAAGAGCTTGCCGTAGCTTTTCTTAAACGAAAAGGCTTGCGCATTGTGGCGCGTAACTGGCGGAAGGGAAGCCTAGAACTTGATATCGTAGCAGAAAAAGGCGACACGCTGATTTTTGTGGAGGTGCGCACCCGTCAGGCAGACGCCCTTGTGTCTGCTGCTGAAAGTTTTAGTGCGGCCAAGGCGCGCGCTTTTTTTAAAGCGGTACGAGCCTACCTTATGATGAATGACGCATGGCATAAATCCTGCCGCTGCGACCTTGTATGTGTGACCATGATTGACGGACAACCTCCACAAACGGAACATTACGAACATGTCTTGGAATTTACCCCAACTATGGATCGTGGCCACACCTCTTGGCAACCCTGGTGATTTATCGCCAAGGGCTAAAGAGGTGCTTGAAGCTGTGGATGTCGTTCTGGCAGAAGACACTCGCCGTGCAGGCCTACTTTGCCAGCGTTGCGGCGTCAAGGCCAAAAGCTTTTCCAGCCTTCACGAACATAACGAAGTTGCCCGTGTGCCGCAACTTGTGGAACGCTTACAAGCCGGGGAGCGGATGGCGCTTATTTCTGACGCAGGGTTACCCCTGGTGGCAGACCCGGGCTACCGTTTGGTAAAAGCGTGCCGTGAAAATGCTATAGAAATCTCTGTGGTACCCGGCCCTTGTGCGGCTGTGACCGGTCTTGCCGGCAGCGGGATTGCGCCTCAGCCTTTTGTGTTTTTAGGTTTTTTTCCGCGCACGGTTGCAGATTGCGAGAAAATGCTTGCCCCCTTTACTCATGTCCCTGCAACGCTTATCTTTTATGAACGCAAAGACCGCTTGGCCAAAAGCCTTGCTGTGGCCCATGCCATGCTTGGCCCGCGCGAAGTGTGCATTGCACGAGAATTGACCAAAACACATGAAGAATATCGGCTGGGCAGGCTTGAAGATGGCATACCGCCAAGCCCAAAAGGCTTAGAACTTTTGGGAGAAATCACGGTCATTATCGGCCCTCCGGAGCAAACAGCGCGCATGGATAGCCCTGCCATTTATGCACTTATTGAACAAGAACGGCAACTTGGCGGATCACCCCGTGACATTGCCAAACGTGTACAAGCGCAAGCATCAGGTTGGACAGTCAAGGCGATTTACGCCATGATGACTGCAAGGAGCCAATCATGAGTGGAAAAAAACACGGCTCGCTTATAAGCGACAATCGTAAAGCGCGCCATTACTATGAATTTTTAGAATTTTTTGAAGCCGGAATCGTGCTCACCGGGCCGGAAGTCAAAAGCTTACGTGCTGGGCAAATCAGCTTTGGCGACAGTTATGTTGACTTTCGCCGTGGTGAAGCCTTTGTCGTGAGCATGCACATTTCGCCCTATTCCAATGCAGGCTATGCCGTTCAAGAACCGGAACGCGCCAGAAAATTGCTTTTGCACCAACGCGAAATCAATCTTTTATCAGCGCGAGTTGCTCAAAAAGGCTTAACTGTTGTTCCCTGCAAATTGTACTTCAAAAATGGGCACGTCAAACTAGAAATAGCCCTTGCTCGTGGGCGCAAAGTGCATGACCAGCGTCATGAGCTCAAACGCCGTGCCGAAGTTCGCGACCTTGAACGAGAATTGGCCAGATGACACACGGGCACGAAAAAAAAATTCGCACCGTGCAAATTGTCAATGTGCGCTGGTTTAACGCCACAGCATGGTATGGCCTTGAGCTAAGCCGACTGCTTGCTGAAGCTGGACACGAAACTCGTGTGCTTGGGCTTGTGGGGACAGAATCGTTTGAAAAAGCCCAAAGCATGGGCCTTAACCCTGAACCGATCCCTGCTTCTGCTGGCAATCCGCTCACGTGGCCTTTTCTTGCTCCTTCCTTCCTTAAGCTTTGCGCGTCGTTCAAGCCTCATGTGGTCAACGCGCACCGCGGCGAAGCCTTTGCCCTGCTTGCTGCCCTTAAAGGCCTTGGCGGCTATGCCCTTGTTCGAACCCGCGGCGATCAACGGCTCCCCAAAAACACGTTTGCAAACCGCTACATCCACACACACATGGCAGATGCGGTTATCGCCACAAACAGCCGCATGACTACGCATTTTGCCCAAACCATGCATGTGCCCACAACAAAACTTCATACCATCTTGGGTGGCGTTGACAGAACCTGTTTTGCCTTTAACCCACAAGGACGCGAAAAGGTGCGTGCAGCCTACGGCCTGACCGAACAACACGTTGTGTTTGGCCTTTTAGGACGCTTTGACCTTGTCAAAGGCCAGCTTGAAACCATCCGCGCTGTCGCCCATCTGGTAGAGCAAGGCCTTGATAACGTGCGCTTGCTCTTGGTTGGCTTTCCCACTGACACGTCATTGGAAACAGTGCAAGGCTGGATAAAACAATACAAGCTTGAACGCCATGTCATCATCACAGGGATTGTCGATGACGTGACAGCTTGTATTTCTGCGTTTGATATTGGTATTATAGCATCCCTTTGGTCAGAAAGCATTGCAAGGGCCGCCCTTGAAATCATGGCCTGCAATATTCCCATTATCAGTACCGATGTGGGTGTAATGCCAGACCTTGTAAGGCCCATGGGCATTGCTCCTGCCCATGATCAAACAGCGTTTAATGCCCTGCTGCACCGTGCCGTTACAGACACTGCCTTTTGCCAAGCCTTACAACAAGAACAAAAGCTGCGCATGCATGACCTTGACAGCGGCAGCTTTTTACACAAAACCCTAGACGTTTACGCAAAAGCTATGCAGAAAAAAGTGGGCTGTTGAACAAAATTTTTCTAAAAACTTGAACGTATTACATAAAGAAGATTTCTATGTTTGATCTAGCACTATACCTTGGAGGCGTGCGCAGCGGCAAAAGCGCACTGGCAGAACAACGCGTTTTAGAACAGGCAAAAGGCAAGGTCTTCTATGTAGCCACAGCTGAGCGCGTGACAGAAGATACCGCCATGACAAAAAGAATTGCCCAGCACCAAGTTCGCAGGCCAAAAGATTGGACAACCCTTGAATATCCACGCAACCTTGGCACCTACATAGGCCATGAGCTGGAAACCTTGTACTTTGACGCCTCGGGGAATTCCTGCAAACCTCTTTATAAACCTACTATACTTATCGATTGTGTGCCTTTATGGGTAAGTAATATCATCTGTTCCTTGCCAAGGCCTGACGATATTGAATCTGCAGAAAATGCAGCCCTTTATGAATGCACTAGCCTTTTGGATACCATGCAAAAGCATGAGGCCGATTGGATACTTGTCTCCTCTGAAGTGGGCCTTGGAGGCATTGGAGCAAGCCCCCTTGAGCGCTGCTACGCAGACTGCCTTGGCCTAGTAAATCAGACCTTAGCTAAACACGCACAACATGTTTTTTGGGTCATGGCCGGAAGAGCTTTACGGCTTGAAACGTACTAGCTGTAAAGTACTTGCGCGAAGCTGTACTTCATAGAGCCCTGACAACATCAACCTGCTCTTTCCTTGGCATTATCCCCTACACCACTACGCTTCGCGCAGTTAAACGCGTAGGAGATAATCCCAAAGCGCGCAGCCTAAAGCCCTTGTAACACATAGGCTTACAAAAGGCAGCAGCGCAAAAGTCTTAGCCTGCACCGTCGGGATCATTTTTTAACATTTAGCGAAGTAAAGCTTCGCCGTGT
>CAYJIX010000032.1:0-26071 GCA_964370375.1 uncultured Desulfovibrionaceae bacterium
CATGTGCTTGAAAATGTACTTGTGCAGGATAAAAGGCATGAAAAATCAATCGCTTGCGTTGCTCTCTGTATCCGTAACACTCGTTCCTCGTGTATCTGTGCTCTTAATTCCCGTAAGGCTTAAAGACTCACCTAACGGGAACGCCTTTGGCGCCCGCCTAGTCGGAACGGCTATACCACTAGCGTGGTCCCCTTCGGGCAGGAACGGTGCAAGTGAATTGCACCTACTCTTGATTTTAGTCTTGCTTAAAAGCAAAGCTTTTTAGCAAGACTTATAAGGCTTCGCGTTGTTTGGTCGCATTGGCTGCCGCCAACGCTCCAAAAGACTCAGCACAATGAATTGTGCAGGAGTCTTTTTTTAGGCTAAAGCGTGGCAAAAATACACCGAATTGTCGCGTCCCCGAAAAGGCAGTTAGAGTACACGTGCCTTTTTCAAAAGGGGCACGAAACTACATTTTTAAGCCATCATACATGATGGGGCACGGCTCATATAGGCAAAAACGGGTGCTACCCGTCAGCTTTACCTACACAAAAATACGCAAAACCCTGTTCTGCCATGCTTTGCGGTGAATAGATATTGCGCCCGTCAAAAAGGATGGGGGCGTTGAGTTCTTTTTTTATTCGCTGAAAATCAGGGGTGCGGAACTGGTTCCATTCTGTGACAACAAGCAAGGCATCTGCTTTGTGGCAGGCTGCGTATTGATCATCAACAATGCGAACAAGGCTGTTGCTGCCAAGCACCTCTGCTGCCTTGTGGCTTGCCACAGGGTCAAAGGCTTGAATATTCATGCCAAGGGCTGTGAGTTCTTCAATAATGACCAGCGAGGGGGCTTCGCGCATATCGTCTGTATTGGCTTTAAAGGCAAGGCCCCATAGGGCCAAGGTTTTCCCATGAACGCCGCCTTGAGGCGCAAAATATTCTGTAATACGGCGAGCCATACTGCTTTTTTGGCGGATATTGACGCGCTCCACTGCATCAAGAAGTTCTGGTTCCATGCCAATATTTCTAGCTGTCCAGATAAGGGCTCTGACATCTTTTGGAAAACAAGACCCCCCATAACCTACACCGGGATAAATGAATTGATACCCTATACGCGAATCAGAGCCAATGCCGGTACGCACTTCACGTACATCCGCGCCGACTTTTTCACAGATATTCGCCATTTCATTGATGAAAGAAATTTTTGTTGCCAGCATACAATTGGCGGCATATTTTGTCATTTCTGCACTGCGTACTCCCATGACAAGAAGCTTCTCACGGGTTCGAGCAAATGGCGCGTACAGCTCACGCATAAGGGCGGCCGTTTTTTCTGAATGGGTACCCACAATCACGCGATCAGGTTTCATAAAGTCCGTGACAGCGTTACCTTCTTTCAAAAATTCAGGGTTGGAGACCACATCAAAAGGAATGGACAAGCCTCGTTCTGTTAAATGTGAGCTGATGATGGCACGTACTCGGTCAGCAGTGCCAACAGGTACGGTAGATTTATCAACCACAATAAGCTCTTGTTCCATGTGCGTGCCAATTTCACGTGCCACTTGCTCCACAAAGCAGAGATCGCATGAACCGTCATCGGCAGAGGGGGTGCCAACGCAAATAAAGGCAAACTCAGCCTGCTGTAATGCTTTTTTTAGGTCAGTGGTAAAGGTCAGTCGCCCATCGGCAAGGTTCTTTTTGACCATTGGTTCAAGGCCTGGTTCAAAAATGTGGACCTTACCTAAACAAAGCTGCTCTACAATGCGCGGATTCACATCAACACAAACAACAGTGTTGCCCATCTCTGCAAAACAAGCAGCACTTACAAGTCCTACATAGCCTGTGCCTACAACGGTAAGGTGCATATACTCTCCTCGGATGAATACGGTTAAATGTCTGAACTGTATAAAAAGTATTTATATGCAACAGCTTAATCTGCGCAATTTTTAGAATGATAATAGTCCATATACCAATCGGCAAAGCGAGCAATGCCTTCTTCAAGCGGTGTGCTAGGAGTAAATCCTGTGACGTCTTGCAAACTTTTTACCTCAGCATAGGTGGATTGCACATCGCCGGGTTGCATGGGAAGCATGGTGCGGATAGCCTTGCGTCCTAGCGCATTTTCTAGCGTCTCGATAAAATCATTTAGGCAAACTGTGGTGTTATTGCCAATGTTGTATATTCGCCAAGGGGCTGTGCTTGTTGCCGGGTTAGGGCTTTTTAGATCAAAAGACGTGTCCGCTAAAGCAGGTTTGTCCATTATGCGTATAACACCTTCAATAATATCATCAATATAGGTGAAGTCGCGGTACATGTTTCCATGATTAAACACCTTGATGGGTTTCTCTTGCATTATGGCCGAAGCAAACAAATGCGGTGCCATGTCAGGGCGTCCCCAAGGGCCATATACAGTAAAAAAGCGAAGCCCAGTACATGGCAACCCATAAAGATGCGCATAGCTATGCGCCATGAGCTCATTGCTTTTTTTTGTGGCGGCATAAAGGCTTACAGGATGATCCACATTATGTTGTTCAGAAAAAGGCTGAGCTGTATTGAGGCCATATACAGAGCTTGAAGAGGCATAGACAAGATGCCCAACCTTGTGATTGCGGCATCCTTCCAACACATTGGCAAAGCCATTTAGGTTTGAGCGAATATAGGCCTTTGGATTTTCTAAGCTGTAGCGCACCCCTGCTTGAGCGGCGAGGTTTACCACATGGGTAAAGCTTTCCTGTGCGAACAGGTCTTCCATGGCCGTGTCATCTGCCAGGTCTGCTTCCACAAACCGAAAATGCGGCAACTTTAAAAGTTCGCTAAGCCGGTCGCGTTTAAGCTTAACATCATAGTAATCGTTCAGGTTATCAAGCCCAATAACAGTATGTTGCTCGCTGGAAAGTCGCTTTGCAAGGTGAAAACCTATAAAACCGCAAGCCCCTGTCACAAGTATATGCATAGTGTTGCTCCTAGAGCGAAACTTTGTTTAGTAGTAGAAGTATGCGCCCTGTTACACATTTGCATAACAGGGCGCATACGTTGAACTTTATCATATGCAAGAGCCCTTGCCTACGAAAGAGCCCTGCGGTCAAGCATTAGGCCGACAAAAAGCCTTTAAGAATGAGTATAAGTTTTTCTAGTTCAATGGGTTTCGCTAAATGCGTATTCATCCCGCTGGCAAGGGCGGCTTCTACATCTTCCTTGAACGCGTTGGCTGTTATGGCAATAATGGGTACGGTTGCAGCATCGGCGCGGTTCAATTCTCTGATGCGTTTTGAAGCATCATGCCCATCAAGCCTTGGCATTTGAATGTCCATAAGGATGACATCATAATAGCCAACACTAGAAGCAATGAATTTTTCTATAGCATCTATACCGTCAACTGCCTCGTCGATTTCAAGTTCAAAGGGTGAAAGCAGCTCTGTTACAATAAGGCGATTGATGTCCACGTCATCCACAAGCAAGACACGCTTACCGGCAGGCAGGGAAAGATCAACAGCTTCTTGCTGGGAGCTTTTTTGATTTGGGCATTCGTCCAACCAAATCGTAAAGGTAAATTCACTGCCAACGCCTTCTTTGCTGTTTACTGTAATGTCACCGCCAAACAGGTTCACAATGCTTCGGCTTATGGACAGTCCAAGGCCTGTTCCTCCATAGGTACGGCTAATATCCTTGCCGCCTTGTTCAAAGGGAACAAATAAGGATTCCATACCTTTTTGGGAAATGCCGATGCCGGTATCAATAATGTGGAATCCAAGTAAAGCCTTGCCGTCTTTTCTATCTTGTTGGTGTATGCGAAGGGTGACGTTGCCTTTTTCAGGAGTAAACTTTACTGCATTGCCAAGCAGGTTGAGAAGCACCTGTCTTAAGCGTAAGGGATCAGAATTAAAATCGGTGGCTTCTATTCCCTCTACTGCGACAGTAAAATCAATATCTTTAGTCTGACAGCGCAGGCGGATAGTATTGGCGATGTCATCTATAAGTTGTTTGATATCAAATGGTTCCGGGGTTAAGGACAGTTTGCCTGTTTCAATTTGTGAAATTTCAAGCACGTCGTTGAGCAGGGCAAGCAAGTGCACCGCAGAGCTTTCAATCTGATCCACATGTGGCATTACGGCAAGGGGCTCTTCTCCGGTGTTCAGCTTACGCTTGGTAATGGTGGCCATGCCAATAATAGCATTCATGGGCGTTCTGGTTTCATGGCTCATATTGGCAAGGAATGTGGTCTTTGCTTCGTTTGCTTTACGCGCAGCTGTCACGGCAAGCAACAATTCGTCCTTGGCCTTGCGCAAGGCATTTTCTGTGGCAACACGCATGGACACGTCACGAGCAACGCTAAGAATTCCTACAACATTTTCTTGTATATCAAACAGGGGGGTGCGGACAACGTCAACAGTTTCTGTATGACCATCGGCAAAATGAAGCTGGCTTTCTGTCGTTAGTGATTTGGCAGAATCTATGGTTTGTTTGTCTCTGGTTGTTATGTCTCGAGCGTGTGTTGCTGAGAATATGTCCTCGGCAACTTTTCCACAAATTTCTTCCGGTGTTTTGCCAACCAGCGATGCAAAACGTGGGTTTACAGAAAGGTATTTCCCTGAATTGTCTTTGTAGGAGATGATATCAGGTGAAGACATAATAATAGTGTCCAACAGCATGCGCTGTTGTTCAATGCGGTTTTGCTCAAGAAGAATATCGGTAACATCGGTTATGGAAATGATATAGCCAATATTCTCTCCTTGGGGATCTTTAAGGAAGGTTGCTTGCCCTTTAAGATACTGATCGGTTTTTGCATAGTACATGACTTCAGGTTCAGTACCTTCCAAAAGAGCTGTTAGGGGGCAGTATTTTGTGTTCCAAGGATAGATAGCCATTTCATCGTATTTTTTGCCTACAACATCATCAAGTTTAGCGTCTATCAATGCTAAACTGGCTTCATTAGCATAGCAGATTGTACGGTCGAGGGATAAAATACTTACAGCGGTTGTGAAGTTTTCAGAAATGCTGTCAGCCATGTCGTCAATGGCGTCAGCAAGGTTGCCGATTTCATCCTTGATGGAGGCATTGAATCGGGATTGATAAAAGCCTGAACGGAATTTTGTAATGCCTTGAATGAGCAAATCAATCCGATTTGTAAAAGTTGAAGCCATCCAAATGGCAATGATGATTACAAGCAGTGTCATTACGGCTGTGGAGCCTGCCAATTCTAAGGATGACTGCCATAGGCTTTGATTGATGCTTTCAAAGGCTTCCTTTGAAAGCCTGGCCAGTTTTTGGTCAGATTCATTCAATAGTACGTTGAGCGTTTCTTCCGTTTCAGTGGCGGCTAGGTGGAAATCGTCCACATTGGCGCCAACAGCTACAAAGCCAAATCCGCGCGGCGAATCAGCATAGTGGCCCGTATAGTAGGGAATGGCTGCGGCTGTATTTAATTTCCACAAGCCGCTCCATAAAATCAAAAAGGAACCTGAACCGCCATCTTGGGTAAGGTCAAACCAGCCTACACATTGCGGTGCAAAATTAAGATAGCGACAGTCAAGGCCAATAAGCCCTTGCTTTGCCAGTTCAAGTGCAGGTTTTTTACTGTTGGATTGCTCAAAAAATGTTGGGTAATCTACAATAAATTCTTCATAGGGTTTGCCGCTGGCCTGCCATGCGTTATAAATACTGCTTTCAAGCCATGGAATTTGAGGATTGCCGGTGGTAGCATCAAAGCCATACATGGAGTGGTGGCGCGGGTGGGCAACACTGCGCCCTTTGTAATCCCAAATAAAGGCATAGTTGCCTGTAAAACCGTCTGAAAGTTCAGTATAGCGTTCAGAGGTAGGCCGTATGTGTTCAACAAGGGCTAAGATATGGTCGTGGTTGAGGGCAAGCGTCACATAGCCTATGATAGCACCATCGCGCTCAACGGGCGTTGCCCAGCGCACAATCCCCTTAAAGCGTTTGCCGTTGGGGTTTTCAGTGCCGGCAAAAGCTGCATTTTCAGGCTCATAGGGCACGTTGCGTTTGGCGGCGTTTTCCGGCGTGTACATGCCGATAATTTTTGAACCTACGTATTCGCCAATCACGTCAGAAACATAGATTTCGCCGGGTTGCAGTTCCTTTAGCTTAGAAAAATAGTCTTCCGCTTTGCAAAAGGTGTTGGCTTTATCAGCAACATTTTGCAGTTTGGGATTCATAAGGTCAGATGTTGTAACCTTGATCTGTTCCATGCCGTTAAGGTCGACAAAGGTCGCCTCTAAAAATAACGGCTTTGCTTCAAATTCTAATTGATCCGGAGGACGATATTTAAAGCTGGTATTGTTTTCCTGATTGGATGAAGAAAATATCTTTGGTGTCGCAAGTTCGTTTTTTCTAACCCACTCTTTGCCGTCTTCGGATAATATCCATTCGCTTGGCTTGATGAGGGGGCTTGTTTGGGTGTTTAAAAAGTCTTGATACGTTTTTGTGTTAGGTTCAAGGGTCGCCATAAAACGAAGGTCGTCGTCGCGAGCGTATAAAAAGCTTGCTACATCTTGAGCTATATCAGTGGTAATACGTTCAATATCTTCGGTGGCACGTTCATCTAGGGCCTTTGTGGCATCTTCAATGGCAAGGTCGCCTGTGGCAACTAACGAGTCTAGGGCTTCGGTTGAGATAACCCCGGTACGCTGTATCATGTCGTACCCAAGGGTTTGCGCTTGGTGGTATGCCAATAAAGCAAGCAACCCAAGAGGGATAACCTTGATGACGACAAAAAGTATGATGAGCTTGGCACGCATGCCAAAGCCAAGTTTAGCGAAAAAAGCCTCTATCCAAAAATGGAGCTTAGATGTATTGGTTGTCATAGCAAACTTCGCTTTTTTAGAGGTATGTCAAAACAGATAAAGTCAAAAATTCCATTGTGTTAATTTGTCTTGCTGTGCCCGTTTAAGCTAAAATGGCATTGCATAAAATTTTTTAACAATAATGGTTTTTGAAAAATTATAGTATTGTATGCCGTAAATGGTTTATTACGATTAAGCCATTTCTATTTGTATGCATAACGCTTTTTACAAAAGAAAGGCTGAAAAAAAGAAGGCCATCTTAGTCCTTTTAGTAAGAAACTAAAAAACTATTAGAACTATAAACAGATGATTATAGTGCTGTCAAGGATACTCGTTACGGCTATAGCATTTTTTATAGTCTTTGATTTGATGAAAAGATACTGTTATTGCAGTATGGATGTACGCACATTTTCCGAAAAAAATGGGGGAAGATTCTTGCACAAGGAAATGGTATATCAACCCAAAATGCGTCGCAACATCATAAAAAAATGTACAGGCCAGCAAAAGAGGCGCAAGCTTGCGTAGTGTTTGTATTTATTGAGTAAGCAGGCGTTGTAGTTCGGCATGAGCTTGTGCAGGTTCTTGTCCGCGCTGGCGTGCGATATGATCTAAATTATCAATGGCGTCACACGGGCGCACGTATAAGGGCTCAAGGTCATGATGTACCCATGTTGCAGCATTGACAGTAAGATGTAGTAAGGCTTGCGCAGAAGGTGTTGTCAGTGGCGCAATGATAGCATGGGAAGGCAAGTTGGCCTTGGCCGTGCCGCTACCTATATAGATGGCCTGTTCGTTGATGGCAGCGCCTTCATAGAAAATCAGCTCTGGAGTAGGAGCTTGAGCTATGGGCATATTTTGGGGGCCCATAACAAAGGTTTGCGCGTGCACTTTGTCGCGCCTTGCTGTTGTAAGAACCCGTACAAACGTACCCTCAGCACAAGGGACATCGGCAGCTAAGGCTTGCAAATAGTTAATGCCTGCCACGGGAATGGATTGAACACGCCGCAATGCTGCTGCTAAGGTAAGCACAAGGCGGATACCGGTAAAACTGCCAGGCCCAATCACACAGGCAATACGTTGTACCTGTGTGATGTCTGTGTCAAGCCGTTTTAAGGTGTCTGCTAAAAGAGGCGGCAAAAGTTCTGTGCCATTGGATGGCGCGTAAAGCTCTGTAGCTGCAAGCACAAGTGTGTCTTTAGCAACAATCAGCTGTAAGCGCCCCTCGGCGGCATTGAGGATAAGTGTAAGGTTTTCTAGCATGTTGTGGAGCAGTTAAGATTGTGTGCTGAAAAATGCTGTGCAAAAAGCCGATATCACGACCATAGTCGCACAACATCATTCCATGTGGCCAAAAGCATAAGACCAAGGAGCAGGCCCATGCCAATACGTGTGGAAAACGCCCTGATAGAGGTTTTTATGGGGCGTCTTAACACCATTTCAAAGACATAAAAGACAATATGTCCACCATCAAGCACAGGAATGGGCAGTAAATTTAAAATACCCAAATTAATACTGATAAGTGCTGCCAAAAGTAAAACCCCTGTCAAGCTCTCTTGCGCTTGCTGGCCCACGACCTGGGCAATCATAATGGGGCCGCCTACGCTATCGAGCGGTACAACCTGCTGGAACAGTTTAACAATGCCCTGTATAGTAAGGGTCGTCATATTCCAGGTTTCCTGTGTCCCTGAGAAAAAAGCCTCCACAGGACCAAGGTCTTTTGTGGCAGTGTCTTTGCCGGATTGAATGCCGATGAGCCAAGTGGAGGTGTCTTCTCCAAAAAGGTTTTTGCGAACCCCTTCCTTGGGTGTGAGTGTCAAGGAACGCTCTTCGTTATCGCGCACAAATACAACTGTTACAGGATCTCCTTTGGCGGCACCGATGTTTTCTGCTACCTGCGTCCACGTTGTTATGTCGTTCCCGTTGATGGTTAAAATATGATCCCCGGGTGCAAATCCTGCTGTGGCTGCCGGTGTTTCCGGCATAACCTGGCCAATAACTGGCAATAGGTATGTTTGACCTTGCGCAAAGGCAAGCCCAACATAAAGGATCCAAGCCACAATAAAATTGGCCACAGGTCCGGCTAAAACCACTAAAAGACGCTGCCAAGGAGGGCGACGGAAAAATTCTTCCTCTTCGGTAAAGATAGGGGCATTTGGCTCAGGATCTTGGGGGTCAGGATCGTCGTCCCATTCTTCCTCGCCCACCATGGACACATAGCCGCCAAGGGGGATGAGCGATAGACAATAATCGGTCTTGCCCACGCGCTTTGTAAGAATTTTTGGGCCAAAGCCTAAAGAAAAGGTATGCACCCCAATGCCAAGCCGACGCGCCATAAGAAAATGGCCAAGTTCATGAAAAAAAATAAGCCCACCAAGTACAAGCAGTACGGCCACAACACTTGGCCAGTGGGAGAGATAGGATAAAAGCGTTTCCATACAGTTCCTTATGCTATCCAGCCGACAACTTGTCGGCGCGTTTGACAGTCTAACATTTCAATGGTTTCTATAGAATCAGGACTTGTTGCCGTACAAGCGTCCATGGCGCGTTCCACAAGCTCAGGTATGGCTAAAAATCCAATGCGGCGTTCTAAAAAAGCATCCACAGCCACTTCATTGGCTGCATTAAGCACAACAGCTGCGGCGCTGCCTTCATGAAGGGCCCGCCTAGCTAGAGCAAGACATGGAAAAGAATGTAGGTCACATTCGTCAAAGGTCAAGGTGCGTTGAGCAGACAAGCTTAAGGGGGCCACCCCCACATCGACACATAAAGGCCAATTAAGGCAATGGGCAATGGGCAGACGCATGTCTGCCACACCCAATTGAGCTAGCTGAGAAAAATCATGAAATTCTACAAGAGAATGAATAACAGATTGTGGGTGTACAAGCACCTGAATGCGGTCAGAAGGCAACCCGTAGAGGTGGTGTGCTTCAATGACTTCCAATCCTTTATTCATAAGTGTCGCAGAATCAATAGATATTTTATTGCCCATTTTCCAATTGGGGTGACGTAATGCTTGTTCAGGGGTGACAGTTTGCAAAAAATCTTTAGATTTTCCAAAAAAAGGGCCCCCGGAAGCGGTCAAAATGACTTGCCGTACATCATCCATGCGTTGGTGCATGGCTTGAAAAATGGCGTTGTGCTCAGAATCGACAGGTAAAAGAACAGCTCCTGTAGCCGTGGCGATGTCACGCAACAGGTGACCTGCAAGGACAAGGGCTTCTTTATTGGCTAAAGCAATAACTTTGCCAGCACGGGCAGCGGCTAAAGCGCCGCGAAGGCCAGCTGCGCCAACTTGGGCCGCCAATACTGTGGAGGCTTCGGGTAAGGATGCAAGGGTTTCATAACCAGCATGCCCGACAAGAATCGTTGGAGTATAGGAAGGGGGCAGTAATAAACGTAGATTTTCAGCTGTTTGGGTGTCTTGTACCGCAAGCCAATCAGGGCGGTAATGTAGGGCTTGTTTGGCCAAAAGCTTTGCATTGCGTCCTGCGCCAAGGGCCACGACGCGGAAATCATGCGGATGTGCCTCTACCACCTTCAATGCGTTTACACCGATGGAACCAGTACTGCCAAGAAGTGCAAGGCTGCGAGGCCGATGCTGTTCCCATTCTTGGCTAGGAAGGTTTGAAATATAAGAAATACTCATCAGAACAAAGTCCAAAAAACTTTGATACAGGCAAAGCTTGGCACAACAAAAAGCAAGCTGTCGGCCCTATCTAGGATGCCGCCGTGCCCGGGCAAAAGCCCTCCGGAATCTTTCGTATCGCTTGCACGTTTGAGTGCGGATTCAAAAAAATCACCCAATTGGGCCATGATGCCAAGGAAAAGTGACACAATAATGATTTGAACAAAAGGCGCAGTGCCGAGGGTAAGGCCCAGAATGCCTCCAAAAAGGCCACTGGCCAGAAGCCCTGCCAAGGAGCCTTCAACACTTTTTTTAGGGCTTACGTTTGGCCAAATGCGGTGTTTGCCATAACGCACCCCCAAAAAGTAAGCAAAGGTATCTGAGCATACGGTGATGCCTAAAAGGAAAAGGGTTTCAATCAAACTAAAGGCAAGGGCCGGCATGAGCATGACCGGCACATACACTATGCCTGCACTGATAATGGCTGCATCAACAAAAAGGGTTTCACTATCTTTGTTCCAAAGCAGAAGAAAAAGAAGCGCGAGGAACAAGGTGGTAAGGGCAAGAGCTGGCAAAAAAAGTTCATATCGCCAATAGACAGTGACCATAAGGCCAAGCCCTAAGGCAATGCCAAGCAAACGGTAGAACGTATTGGAGGAGCCTTTCCACAAAAGGTCATAAAATTCCCATTGGGCCAAGGCCGCAAAAAGCATGACAACGCAGAGCCAAAAAATACCGCCAGAGTACAAAGCCAAACCCATAATGATCAGCAAAGCCAAGCCGGTAATAATCCGTTTTGTATTAGAAGTCATGACAGTTGCTCCTGAATAAGGCCAAAACGCCGCTGGCGCGTGGCATAGTCGCGTAACGCCTCATGAAGATGGGCAGGCGTAAAATCCGGCCACGGCACAGGGGTAAAATACAATTCGCTGTAAGCGCTTTGGAAGATAAGGTAATTGCTAAGACGCTGCTCTCCGCTTGTGCGAATAATAAGGTCAGGATCCGGCTGGCCCTTGGAGTAAAGGTGGCTGCGAAAATGTTCTTCTGTCAGCGTGTCAGCAGAGGCGCCTTCTTGCAGCAGCTTGCGTGCGGCATGTAAAATTTCATCGCGACCCGAGTAGTTAAGGGCTAAATTCACCGTCATGGCAGTGCCTTTGCTCGTACGTTCTATGGCGTGTTGCAAGGCTTTACGTGCTGCCAAGGGTAGATCGTCCATGTCACCAAAAACGGTAAGGCGTATCCCGTTGCGTTCCATAGAAGGCAATTCTTCGGTCAAAAATGTGACTAAAAGGCTAAAAAGTAATTGGATTTCTTCCTTGGGACGACCCCAATTTTCCTTGGAAAACGTATATAAGGTAAGGTACGGCAAGCCAATGGTTCGGCATTCTGTCACGATAGCCTTGGCTGCCTTTACGCCTGCTTTGTGTCCTGCGCTTCGTGAAAGGTTTTGCTGCGTGGCCCAACGCCCATTGCCATCCATAATAATGGCAAGGTGTTGAATCGGGCAGCAAGGCGTGTCATGAAAAGCTTTTGTCATGGGAGGCCTGTTTTACAAAATATACGCAAAAGTGCGTGCAAACATCATCTGCTTGTAAGGGAACAAATGGTGGCTTTTTATATGTGATACAATGAAGGAAAAAGCCTGCCTGTTAGCACGTTCTAACAGTAAATGCATTGACAATGGTACGGTACAAAGGGTGTTGCCTTTTTTGAACAACATACCATTGTACCGCCCGTTATATTTTTTAGAAATAAATGCCAAAAAATCTTTAAATATCCATGATTTCTTTTTCTTTGGCTTGCGCTTGTTCGTCTGTTTTTGCCACAAATTTGTCCGTCAGTTTTTGGATGTCTTCCATGGCTTTTTTGCTTTCATCCTCAGAGATGGCTTTGTCTTTTTCCAGTTTTTTTATCTGGTCGTTGGCATCACGGCGTACAGCACGGACGGCAATTTTAGCGTCTTCGCAATATTTTTTGGATACTTTGACCAAATCTTTACGTCTGTCTTCTGTGAGTGGCGGAATGGATATACGAATCAGTTTTCCGTCGTTAACAGGGGTTAGGCCAAGGTCTGATTTTAGAATGGCTTTTTCCACACTGGTAAAGGATCCGCGATCCCACGGCTGAATGGTGATCGTTCGGCTATCCGGCACTGCAACCGAGGCAAGCTGCTTTACCGGTGTTGGAGTGCCATAATAATCAACCTTCAAATCTTCTACCAAAGAGGTTGAAGCGCGCCCTGTACGCAATTTAGCAAAATCACGATCCAATGCTCCAAGGGCTTTTTCCATACGCTCTTCGGTTTCAAGAAAAATAGTTTCCGTATCCATTGTTATTCTCCTTCAACAATTGTTCCGCTTGCAAGACCCAGCACAGCGCGTTTGATGGAACCGTTAAACATATTACATACAATAATGGGTACTTTGTTTTCTTGTGCAAGTGTTATGGCAGTAGAATCCATAACTCGTAAATGCTTGCGCAACGTTTCTTCATAGGTCAACGCTTTAAACATGACAGCGTCATCATTACGCATGGGATCTTTGTCATAGACGCCGTCCACCTTGGTGGCTTTGATGATGGCATCGCATTTAAGTTCCATGCCGCGCAAAGCCGCTGCCGTATCTGTTGTAAAATAGGGGTTTCCTGTGCCTGCCGCGCAAATAACCACACGCCCTTTTTCCATGTGTCGCAGGGCACGGCGGCGCACATAGGGTTCACACACTTCCTGCATGCCAATGGCAGACATAACCCTTGTGGGGTGTCCGGATTTTTCCAAAGCATCCTGCACAGCTAAAGCGTTAAGCACTGTAGCCAGCATGCCCATGTAATCGGCAGAGGAACGATCCATGCCTTCGGCAGAGGCTGAAAGGCCGCGAAAAATATTGCCGCCGCCTATGACTAAGGCCACTTCCACGCCAAGCTCAATGACAGCAGCTATTTCTGTACATATTTTTGAAACAGTTTGAGGATCAATACCTTGGTGTTTGTCCCCTGCCAAGGCTTCGCCGCTAAGTTTTAGCAATACTCGTTTGTACTTCAGCTCTCCCACGTCCATCTCCTTTACACGCTACTTTGTTAAGGTTTCGTGGTGGTTGTAAGGAATACCCCAATGGCCCGGCAAGAGCCTGGCATATTTTGCAAACACATAAAACGATTCATGCGCCGCTATAAGAAAGCCGGCCCTCCCGTCAAGGAATCCTTTTTTCAACACATAGATGCGTAAAAAGCAACCAAGTGCATGCAAAATAGCCTTGCTAAGACTTGGCTTTGTACCATTTTGGGCCATGTGTGCGGCCCCAAGTTGTGCATATTTGTTAAGCTTATCCCATTGGTGCTCAAACGACTCATAGGGATAATGAATGATATTTTCGGTAATTTCAAGGGTTGGCCCGACAGGATTGATTTTTTCATGGGCTCCGCTTTGGGTAAAGTGTAC
This sequence comes from uncultured Desulfovibrionaceae bacterium, assembly GCA_964370375.1. Classification (GTDB taxonomy): domain Bacteria; phylum Desulfobacterota; class Desulfovibrionia; order Desulfovibrionales; family Desulfovibrionaceae; genus CAYJIX01. The sequence continues at coordinate 13,838 of CAYJIX010000032.1, forward strand.
GCCTTTATGGCGAAAAACTCGTAAAAGCTTGTCAGGGTACCAGCCTGAATGGCGGATAAATCGGTCAAGATACCAAGAGCAGCGTTGAACATAATACCCGCAAATATGTTCGGGAGCGTGAGGTAACGTTTGCAAAAGAGCTTGGCGTAAAGAATCTGAACAAATTTCGTCCTGATCCAACGTGATGACCCAAGGCGTTGTGATATGGTCTAAAGCAAATTGAAATTGTGGGAGGGGGCCTAAAAACGTATTTTGGATAAAGCGCGCACCATATCGTTCGGCAATGGCTTGCGTTAAGTCAGTGCTGTAGGAGTCAACAACCAAGATTTCCTTACAAAAACTCAATGATTCAAGGCATTTGTCTAGTAATCGCTCGCCGTTATAGGTAAGGACGAGTGCTGTAATGGGTAGGCATGGAGGGGCATCACTACTCATGTGCTGTGTCCATGAAGGGGTGTTTTAGACATAAAGAAAAGATTTTTTGCACAAAAGGCCTTTGTGAGATTGTTACAGTTTTAGGCAGTGTGAATGCTCTTTCATCAATGATAGAATACGGCCTTTTGTAAAGAAGGTAAAGGCCGTTGCCGTGTGATGTGCGCTGCACTGTTCCTTTTTTACTCAAATGCCTTTAGGCCTACGTATAAAAGCAGGCCTAAAGGCATATTTGTAAATAAAGGCACAGTTGAACGTCAACAAAGCCAACTGTGTTTTTTATTCTGCGCCAAGCTGTACGCGTACAAAGCTTGTCACTGTAATGGGGGTGTTCACTGTTTTGGACACGTTTTTGATAAGGTCGCCCACAGTGGTTTTGTCATCGCGGATGTAGGGTTGTTCAAGCAGGCATACTTCTTTGAAGTATTTTTTGACAGCGCCTTCGGCGATTTTTTCCACAATGTTTTCGGGCTTGCCTTCTTCGCGAGCTTTTTGGCGATAGACTTCGCGTTCGCGCTCAAGCTGTGCTGGGTCAAGCGATTCAGAAGCCACTGCCAAGGGGCTGGCAGCAGCAATTTGCATGGCAATATTTTTTGCCAAATCCTGCACGGCTTCGCCTTTATCAGCACTGTTTAAAGCCACAAGCACGGCAATTTTGCCGTTGGTGTGAATATAGCTGCCAAGGATGCCGTCGCCTTCAACAGCTACCTTTACGCTACGCCCAATGAGCATGTTTTCGCCAATGGTGGCAATGGCATCATTAAGCGCTTCTTGTACTGTGCGTGCCTTGTCGGCATGAAAAGGCTGAGCAAGCAATGCTTCTGTATTGTCGGTAAAGTTGTCATGCACTTGAGAAGTGATGGCTTTGACAAAATCTTGAAATTTATCACCACGAGCTACAAAGTCGGTTTCACATTTGATTTCTACCAAGATACCGCTTTTGCCGTCGTCTGCAAGCTTGCAACCGACAAGACCTTCAGAGGTGGCTCTGCCGGCTTTTTTGGCAGCCTTGGATAAGCCTTTTTGGCGCAGCCAGTCTATGGCTTTTTCAAGGTCGCCGCCATTTTCTTCAAGGGCTTTTTTGCAATCCATCATGCCTGCGCCGGTTTTTTCGCGCAATTCCTTAACCATTTGAGCGCTAATACTCATGTGTTCTCTCCAATCGTTGATGCAAAACCATGTTGCCGCAAAACATTATGGCAACATGGCATTGCATCTTTGAAATATGATGAAAAAAATCAGCTTTTACCTTATGCCGAAGCGAAATTATGCTTGTTCTTCAGCACTTTCTTCAGCGGCAGGCAACTCTTCGGCAGCTGCTTGTGCCATGACTTCTTCAGCGTCTTTATCTTTGCTGTCTTTACGCATGGCTTCACCTTCAAGGCAGGCGTCAGCCATAGATGTTACGAACAACTTGATAGAGCGGATGGCGTCATCATTGCCGGGAATAATATAGTCAATGACATCGGGATCGCAGTTGGTGTCTGTCACTGCCACAATGGGAATACCAAGTTTGCGACATTCTTTGACAGCGATTTCTTCGCGATTGGGGTCAATAATAAAGGCAAGCTGGGGGATGCGTTCCATATTTTTGATACCGCCAAGGGTCAGCTCAAGCTTGTTCAATTCGCGCTGAAGTGTGAGCACTTCTTTTTTCTGATAGCGGCTTACAGAGCCGTCTTCAAACATAGCTTCAAGCTTTTTAAGGCGGTCAATGCTTTTTTCAATGGTGGCAAAGTTGGTGAGCGTGCCGCCCATCCAACGGTTGGTCACGTGGAACTGGCCCACGCGGTTGGCTTCTGCAGCTACTGCTTCTTGAGCTTGGCGTTTGGTGCCAATAAACAATACGCTACCGCCATTGGCAACGGTTTCGACAATTTTGTCGTGGGCAATGCGGTAAAGCTTAACCGTTTGCTGCAGGTCGATAATATGGATACCATTACGAGCGCCAAAAATGAACGGTTTCATTTTGGGGTTCCAACGACGGGTCTGGTGACCAAAGTGTACACCAGTTTCCAGCATTTGCTTCATGCTGACATATGCCATAGTGTTACTCCTTAAAGGGGTTTGCTTCCACCTTAGCCCTGACCTTACCTACCCGTCGTTGTAAAGGAACCCTATGCTCCTTTACCGGGCACCCCAGGCCGCTGCCAAAGTGTGCTTGATGAAAAGCTTGGGTAATCTACGCTTTTTTGTAGGTATTGTCAATGCTATGGGCAGGCTATGTTCATGTTATGGGCATGGCACGCGAACATGAGCAGGAAGGCTTTATGTCGGCGCAAGCCATTGCCGTGTCATTCTTTCAAGAATTTGACATGGTTACGGTTTTTATTCTGCGCTTTTGCCTTGTGCTATTTCTACTCGTACAGGAGCAACGCCTGCCGTAATCATATCAATCTGCTGAGCTGCCGCACGCGAAAGGTCTATAACCCGACCACTGATAAAAGGCCCACGGTCGTTAATCCTTACGGTAACTTTTTTGCCGTTGCGTGTATTTGTGACGCGTACCATGGTGCCAAAAGGCAAGGTTTTATGAGCTGCGGTCAGGGCTTGTTGGTCAAAAATTTCCCCGCTGGCAGTTTTTTTCCCTTGAAATGTGTCGCTGTAAAAGCTGGCATTGCCTTGCAGCACGTGAACGTTGTTTTGAGGTTGAGACGTTTTTTTTGCATAACTTGGAGTGCAAATGGTCAAAAAAAACGCAATGCCTAAGGGGGCAAGCCAAAACAGCTGACGCGAAAAAGAAAAGCCTTTTGTTGTGTGTAACATCATAGATATTTTCGCTAAACATGTGTGCGCCAAGCAACAATACCCGGCACGTTGTTTCAATTTTCCGGATCAATCTACTTCCATAAAGAAGGTGCGGCCTCGTGGTTTTACTGGAGGTAAAATAAGACCAATTGACCTTGAACACGCTATTTGCTAAGTATCCTCTGATACAGTAGGCATTGATAAATGTATACAGTATTATATTAGCCAGCAAGGAGAGCAGGACATGTCAAATCCTAACAAATTGGGTGAACGTATAAAAAAATGGCGTGAAACGCAAAATCTCACACGGGCCCAGCTTGCACAAGATGCAGGCCTTAGCGAACAGATCATCGATCAGATGGAAGATCAAGGGGTTTGCCCTTCTATTGCGCCGCTGCAGAAGGTAGCCCGCGCATTGGGCGTTCGCCTTGGCACCTTCATGGATGATCAGATTACAAAAGACCCCATCGTATCACGCAAAGAAGACCAAGATATAGATTTGACGCTGCGCTCTTCTGACAGTAAGCGGTCTTCCTTTCGGTATCATTCGTTGGCCAAAGGCAAATCGGACAGAGCCATGGAGCCTTTTTTTGTGGAAATTGCTCCTGAAAAAGACGAAGAACGTCGTTTTTCCAGCCATCAAGGCGAAGAGTTTATTTTAGTCATGAAGGGACGTGTTCAAGTCACCTATGGTACAGAAACTCATATCCTTGAAGCTGGCGATACCATATATTATAATTCTGCCGTGCCTCATCATGTGGGGACAGCAAACGCTGAATCGGCTACCATTTGTGCGGTATTGTACTATCCTCAGTAAATAGCTGTCTTATTGCAGCGCGTGCGTAACGGAGATTCCATGGAACAGTTTGAATTAAAAGAAAAAACATTAGGCCAGCTTTTAGACGAAGCCGTAGCGAGATTTCCGAACAACGATGCCATAGTGTATACAGATCGTGATTACCGCCAAACGTGGATTGAATTTTCAAATACCGTGGATCAGCTTGCCAAAGGGCTCATGGCGGTTGGTGTTAAACGAGGCGAAAAAATTGCCATATGGGCTACCAATGTGCCCCATTGGGTCTCGCTTATGTTTGCTGCCGCACGGATTGGCGCGGTGCTGGTAACGGTAAACACCAATTATCGCGAGTCAGAAATCCGTTACTTGCTCAAACAATCTGAGTGTGAAAATTTATTCATTATCGATAGTTTTCGTGACCATGACTATATTAAGAGCGTTTACGAGGTAGTGCCGGAGTTGCGCAAGCAGGAACGGGGCCATCTTAATTGTGCAGAATTGCCGCACTTGCGCCGAGTCATGTTCCTTGGTCATGAAAAACACCGAGGCTTATACTCCTTGCCCGAGATCATGTCTTTATCTATAATGATAAGTCAAGAAGAGTATGAAGCCAGAAAAGCGGAAGTAAGCCCATATGATGTTGTGAACATGCAGTATACTTCCGGCACCACAGGCTTTCCCAAAGGGGTCATGCTCACCCACGTAAACATTGGTAATAATGGCTATTGGATAGGGAAATATCAAAACATGACCCATCTTGATCGCCTTTGCATCCCGGTTCCGCTTTTTCACTGTTTTGGCTGCGTGCTTGGGGTTATGGCTTGCGTCAACCATGCAACAACCATGGTTATATTGGAAAGTTTTTCACCCATACAAGCCATGATTGCCATTGACCAAGAGCGCTGCACAGGTATATACGGTGTTCCCACCATGTTTTTGTCAATTTTGGAGCACAAATCCTTCCATAAATTTGACTATTCCACCTTACGGACGGGGATCATGGCAGGTTCTGTCTGTCCTGAGCCGCTCATGCGCAGGGTTATGGAAAACATGAACATGAGGGAGATCACGATTGTTTATGGATTGACAGAAACTTCCCCGGGGATGACTCAAACCCGTGCCGATGACAGCGTGGATCGCCGTGTTCAGACGGTTGGTAAAGAAATGCCCGGCATTGAAGTGCGAATTTTAGATCCAGAAACCGGCCTTGAATGCCCCTACGGCGTACAAGGAGAGGTGTGTTGCCGAGGCTACAATATTATGAAGGGGTATTACAACATGCCCGAAGCCACGGCGCAAGCCATTGACAAAAATGGCTGGCTCCATTCAGGCGACCTTGGCACCATGGATGAACATGGTTATGTGCGTATCAGTGGGCGTATTAAGGACATGCTTATTCGTGGCGGCGAAAATGTATATCCACGTGAAGTAGAAGAGTTTTTATTGCAAATGGATGAAATTTTAGACGCGCAGGTTGTGGGCGTGCCAAGCAGAAAATATGGCGAAGAGGTGGGCGCATTTATCATCACCAAAGAAGGCGCGGATCTCACCCCCGAAGACGTACGAGATTTTTGCCGTGGTAAGGTTGCTTGGTATAAAGTGCCGCGCTATGTGGCCATAGTGGACAGCTATCCACTGACCGCCAGCGGTAAGGTTATGAAGTATAAGCTTCGTGAATTGGCAGCAGAGATGTTTCCGGCTGCCATGAAATAGGCAGTTGTATAGTTGCAACGGCCTTACATTTTATAGACCATTTTTTTGTAGAGAAGTCTCAAGTCCTCTTAGGAGAGTTTTGTGGAAAAATGTCCTTGTGTCACACTGATTGGTATGGCTGCGTCAGGAAAAAGTACTGTTGGGTTGGCTTTAGCCAAGCGTTTGGATTGGGCCCATGTGGATACGGATCATCTTATTGAGGCTGCATACGGCAAGCGATTGCAGGATGTTACGGATTCCATGACCAAGGAAGAATTTCTTGATGTGGAAGGAAAGACCATTGAGGGCATCAATATGCAGCGCACGGTGCTTTCTACAGGTGGCAGTGTTATTTACCGTGAAGGGGCCATGCGCCATTTGCAGTCCTTGGGGCCTGTGGTGCATTTAGATGTTCCTTTACCTTTAATCCTTAAACGTATTGCTCAAAAACCTGATCGCGGCCTTGCCATTGGGCCCGGGCAAACCATTGAAGACTTGTTTCGCGAGCGTGAAGCCTTGTATCGACGCTGGCAAACATGTTCCATTCTTGCCGGCGACCTTTCAATCAAGGAATGTGTTGACGCCATTTATGAACACATTGCCAAGCTTGGGAACGTGTTCATAACAAAGGAAGTCTAAGTTGCGAAAAAAGGACGCGAAGTGCCTTTTTTAGCATCAACTACAGTAGTTTAGCTTTTTAAAGTGCAAGGCTACACTATACCCATTTGACCAGTTTGGAGGGAAAAATGTCTACACGTGTTGAGCATGATTTTCTTGGAGAGCTTGAGATACCTGCCCACACCTATTACGGTGTGCAAACCTTTAGGGCTTTAGAAAATTTTAAAATATCCCATAGCAAGATTTCAGATAGTCCGGAGCTGATTCGCGCCCTTGCCTATGTAAAAAAGGCAGCAGCCATAGCAAATGCCGAAATAGGAGTTTTGCCACAGCCCCTTTGTAAGGCCATTTGCACGGCATGCGATGAGATTATTTCCGGCAAACTTCATGACCAATTTCCCATTGACTCTATCCAAGGTGGGGCCGGCACATCCACAAATATGAATGCCAATGAAGTGATTGCCAATCGTGCGCTGGAACTTATGGGGCATAACAAAGGCGAGTATGAGCACTGCCACCCCAATAACCATGTAAATTGTTCACAGTCCACAAACGATGTGTATCCCACAGCGTTTCGTCTGGCTTTGTACAGTAAATTGGACAACCTTATAGACGCGCTAAGCTATTTACAAGCAGGTTTTGCTGAAAAAGCCGCGGAATTTTCTGACGTTGTCAAAATGGGGCGCACGCAATTGCAAGACGCCGTACCCATGACCCTTGGCATGGAGTTTGGTGCCTATGCCACAACCATTGGTGAGGATATTAGCCGCGTTAGTGAAGCACGCAGCCTCTTGCTTGAAATCAACATGGGCGCGACAGCTATTGGTACAGGAATCAACTCGCCTGTTGGTTATGCTCAAAAAGTCACTCAAGCGCTTCGCACGGTCACAGATATTCCTGTGGTTTTGTCCAACAACCTTATTGAGGCCACTTGGGATACCGGCGCGTATGTACAGATATCGGGCGTGCTAAAACGCAATGCCACCAAGGTTTCAAAAATATGTAATGATTTGCGGTTGCTCTCTTCAGGGCCTCGTGCAGGCATTAACGAAATCAATTTGCCGCGCTTGCAGCCGGGGTCATCCATTATGCCGGGTAAAGTCAATCCCGTCATGCCGGAAGTTGTGAACCAAGTTTGCTTTGATATTATTGGTAAAGACGTCACCATCACCATGGCTTCAGAAGCAGGCCAGCTTGAGCTAAACGTTATGGAGCCCATCATTGCTCATTCGTTGTTTGAAGGCATTGATAGGCTATGCAATGCCTTGCGCGCATTGCAAGATCGTTGCGTTAAAGGCATTACAGCCAATAAAGAGCATTGCCGCAAACAGGTGGAAAACAGCATTGGAATAGTCACTGCTTTAAATCCCTACATCGGCTATGAAGCGTCAGCATCCATTGCCAAGGAAGCCCTGCAAACAGGGGCCTCTGTGGTTGAATTGGTGCTTGAACGTAAACTTTTGAGCAAAGACAAACTGGATGAAATATTATCCCCTGAACACATGATGCACCCGACGGATGCGGTCAAATAATCAGGCCTAGCTGTTTACGTTTATGGCACAACCACTTAGCCCTTTAGCAGGGATTAGTGGTTGTGCCATATTTTTTTGTCCATTGCATGCATGTTATTGCAGCGTTGGTCTGAATTTGGTTGTTATTTGGTTGAAACCTAGGGTTTAAACAAGGAAATAAATATGCAATGTTATGGCGCTGCTTTGTTTTTTACAAAACTAAAAGGCATTTGGCTCATAACCATGCCATGGTTTTTCAGGGCCTTTGGGTTCAGCCCAATTTGAAACAACCCGTCCCATGTCGGCACTTAGAGTTGTGATAACCGCTGCCAAAGGATCGCTGGGCATTTTGGCTTTTACAGCAAAAAGCAAGTAATCGCTGACTTTGTCTTTTTGAATAAAACCACCACTGCCCATGGACCAGATCATGTTGCCTGAAGGGACATCATAAATTTCTAACGAAAGGGACGCTTCTGAATTGCCTGCTGTTCCTCCGTCAATAAGGTGGGTTATGTAACCACCAACAACAACATCCGCCCCCATTACACGCCCAAGGGCCAATGCGCGTTCGGGGGTATAGGTTTCTTTAATTTGGGCAAATTCAAGCACAGGAAATACTTGTTCCTGCAACCATGTTTGCCAGACAATGCGTGAAATCCCTTGCCCTACGACAGAAGCATTTTCCATGCGTTGCACCAACGTAAGAGGATAAAAAAGAGCTTTTGGTGGATTTTCCGGCGAGGCTGTGGGGTAGACAAAAACCTGCGGTGCGTTGCGCTCTATAAAGGTATTAACATAAACAGTGGGCTGTGAAGCAAAATCAAGTTGCACAGCCACTGAGCGGCTTTGTTGTGTGGCACAGCCGGCAGCCAATAAGGTTATTGCCAATAATAGGGCAAAGGCTTGGACCTTTTTCCATTGGAATTGGGAGCGATTTTTTTTCATCATGCTATCCTAAAAGTTGTCTCATAAACTGGAAAAAAACTGCAAAGGCCACAAGGTATAACGGCCCAAGGGCCAAGAAAACTCTGTCCCATTTCATGTTTAACGCATATTTACAGCCAACACAGCAGCATACAGCAAACCATACTACATTGACTATTGTTCCCACAAGGGGCACTACACAGATAACTGCCGGTGCTGCACTATAACTGATAATACGTATGACAAGGGCAAACGTGACATGTTCCGGTTGCACCAAACGTAGCATTATAAACAAAAGACTGGCATACAGACCCAATTGCATCATCAAAGTTATGGGGGCAAAAAGCAAGGTTAAGGCAAGGCTTCCATCCTGAGCAATGCTTCCTAAAAGTTCTTGAACTTTAGGATCGGCCACAGATGATCCCATGGCTTGAAAACTCATAAAGTACCAAATGCGCTCCATAGCCGTTTGGAACATTCCCATAATGATGTAAAAGCTTACCGGTCGAATCCACGGGGCCGTTGTTTGTGGTAACGCTGTAAAAAAACGAGGAGCGTAGAAAAGCACCAGCATGACGGTCTGATAGAAGCTGGTAAAAAAGCCATACTTTTCAGGGTTTTCCCATGGGATATTAGATGCTTTGTCGTTAGGGCTTTCGTTTGTGTCGCCATATCCTTGGTACTCATCGCCTGGTTGTATGAACGTTTCTGCTTCATCATGAGCAGGTTCTCGCTCAATATGAGCTAGAAAATCGTTTTGAGGGGCAGAGTCGTCACTTGCTGCTGTTCGTGAATGTGTATTTGGGGAATCTTGTTCATGAGCCTTTGTTGAAGGTTGTATCTGCTGACTTTTAGTTTCAGGCTCAAGTTTTTGGGTTGTGTCATCAAACGCGTTTGGTATGACAGCTCCCGGGGGCAAAGGCTCTTCGCAATGTTCGGCAAGGCTTTCTTCCTGAGGGGGAGTGCTTTTTTGAAGCGATTCTGGCGTCTTTTCTGTTGGTAAGGCTAAAGAAGGCCGATCAGAGGTGGCGTCTTTTGCTTCTTGCGCCATTGGGGGCACCTGGGCAATGGGTGCATCCATGGATGCAAAGTCAATAAAGGAACCGTCTGCATGGCGAAAATAAAATTTTGTATGGCAATGGGGGCATGTGGCCCTCACAGCTGTTGACGAAATGGTGTCAGGGTTGATTTCACGCTCAAATCGGCACTCAGGACAACGAATCAGCACAATGCGCTACCTCTCTATTACAATCAATATTCCAAATTTTTGGACTGCCTTTGAATCTGTAAGAAAAGTTTACCTTGTCCATGTTGGCAAATCAAGACCTGATGAAGGCCTCTTTAGCTATTTCTTTTTGGAAGAAGCAGTTTTCACCCTTTAACAGTATGCCCAAAAAGTGCAATCGCGTTGCTCTTTATATTTGGACCACTCGTTCCTTGCACTCTTTGCTCTTGATTTGCGTAACCTGTGCTTCGTTTACGAGTGTAAACAACTGCCTTAAAATCCTATGAAGGGGTTATTATTACATCTTTTTACGAAACGGATTTTTCAACAGGCAGCTAATATGTGGACAGGCAGCTTTTTCTGTTGCAGGGGATGGCTTGAGGGCATATATTGGGCAGGGATTTTAGAGGTGGAATTGTGCACAAGTGCGCCAAAGTCAGTCTATGCGCAACTTTCTTGTGTTTTTTGGATTGACTAAAAATACCGCAGATGAGGAGGAAAAGGATCATGCGAATAGCCATCACCACAATGTCGTTTGGAAGGTACAGCGAAGAACCGCTGAATCTGCTACGCGAAGCTGGTGTTGAATATATACTTAATGATAAGGGGCGCGGCCTCACTGAGGATGAAAGCATTCAAATGCTCAAAGGCTGTGTTGGTGTAGCTGCCGGCGCAGAACCATTAACAAAGAAATTTATTGACGCATGCCCTAATATTAAAGTCATTTCGCGCTGTGGTACCAATACCGACAACGTGGATGTTGCCTATGCTTCCAGTAAAGGTATTCATGTATGCTGCACACCTGATGGCCCAACGTTTGCCGTGGCAGAGCTTGCTATAGGCATGATGCTCAATCTTTTGCGCCATTTGTCTGTGATGGATCGCGAGGTTCATAATGGCATCTGGAAAAAATATATGGGCAGCTTGTTGTATTGTAAAAGAGTGGGTATCGTGGGCTTTGGACGTATAGGCAGGGCCCTTGCCGAGAGGCTTTTGCCTTTTGGTGTTGAAATCGCGTTTTGCGATCCTTTGGTTGAGCAGCCTGAACATGGTAAAATTGGTAAAATGTCCCTTGAAGAGCTTATGAGCTGGGCAGATATAGTGACCCTGCATTGTCCAAAGCCGGAAAATGGGCAACCACTCCTTGATGCCGGCAAGCTATCGTTAATGCGTACAGGTGGGTTTGTGATCAACGTGGCCCGTGGTGGCCTTGTTGATGAAAAAGCTGTTTACGGGATGCTAAAAGCAGGTCACCTGGCTGGAGTTGCTTTGGATGTTTTTGCAAAGGAACCTTACGTGGGGCCCTTGCAAGAGTTAGATAACGTGATACTCACTCCGCGGATAGCCTCGTTTGCCAGAGAGTCTAGGGTTATCATGGAAGTGGACACCATCAAAAACCTTTTAGCTGTCATTGGATCCTAGCATGGCGTTGGCCCTTATTGTGTTTGATTTTGACGGGGTTATCCTAGAATCAGTTGATGCCAAGGCAGAAGCTTTTGCAAAAGTCGCAGAACCTTTTGGAAAAAAAGCACAAGACGAACTAAACCTGTATCATAAACTTCATGGCGGAGTAAGCAGGGTAGAAAAGTTTGAATGGTTGTACCAAACCTTTGTGGGGCGTCCTGCGAGCGATGCTGAAATAAAAAAGCTATGCCAACAGTTTGTGGACTACGCCATAGACAGTGTGCTCAACGCACCCATGGTGCCCGGTGCGCTTGAAATCCTAGCACGTTGGCATGGCAAAGTGCCCATGGTTGTATGTTCTGGAACTCCGCATGACGAATTGCATAGAGTGGTAGAGGCTCACGGGCTCACACATTTTTTTACCAAACTGTATGGCACGCCGCCAGCAAAGGAGGCGCTTTTACGTCAAGCTGTGCATGATGCGCAGGTTGACCCTGCCGAAGTGGTTATGGTTGGAGATTCAAGCACAGACCTTGACGCTGCAGAGGCTGTTGGAACACTTTTTTATGGACGCGGGAAACAGTATGCAGGGACAGCATGGCCTTGGGGGCATGATTTGACAGAGCTTGATACATGGCTTCAAGGGCAAGCTGCCATATGACAGGCTGCCCAAAAAGGGCTGCCTGGGGTGTCAGCTGGACAATTTTTGTCGGGTCATGGGGGAAAGAACCCCACTCCCCTCCAAAAACTTTCCGCTTTCTACCATCCGGCCCTTTTTGAACAGAATATATGACGCTTGGTCGCGCGAGTTGCTCTCGATTTGCGTAATTGCTCGTGCCTCGCAATCTCTGCTCTCTGTATCCGTACGGCTCATTCTTCGCCTA
>CAYJIX010000033.1:0-24862 GCA_964370375.1 uncultured Desulfovibrionaceae bacterium
CTGCACAAGTACATTTTCAAGCACATGAAAATGTAGCACAAAAGCACAAAAATAAAGGTAAAATATAATTGTGCAGGACTCTCGAGGAAGACATTATGAACAGCACGCCTTACTATACCCTGCCCAAGAAGGTGCAAGAGCTCCGTAACAAATGGGGGCGGATTGTTTTGTCCATAGGACAGGATCTGCGCGATATGGGGATCCATCCTCCTGCACGGATTGTTGTGGGTTTTTCGGGCGGTGCGGATTCCACGGCTTTGGCAGTCATGCTGCACTGCTTGGGCTTTGAGCTTATCTTGGCACACCTTGACCACTCTTTACGTGCAGAAAGCGTTGCAGAAGCTGAACATGCAAGGCGCGTGGCGTCATCACTTGGGGTGCCTTGCCATGTGCAAACGCTTGACATTGCAGATCTTGCCAAGGAAGCTGGCCATGGCGTAGAACAGGCAGGACGCAACGCGCGCTATGCCTTGTTTGATAAGGTGCGGCAACGCCATAACGCACCATGGCTCGCCACGGGGCATCATTTGGACGATTTGTGTGAGGATGTCCTATTACGTCTTGTGCGCGGTACAGGCTGGCCTGCCCTTGGCGGTATGACTGCTGTTGATAGCGCGCGCTGCCTTGTCAGGCCGTTATTGAGCCTGCGCCATGGGCAGCTTATGGATTTTTTGCAAGCGCATGGCATCTCTTGGATGGAGGACGCTTCAAACGCAGAACCCCATGGGCGTAGAAACCGCATGCGCCATCACGTTATGCCGCTACTTTTGGCTGAAAATCCAAACCTCCCCCAAGCTGTACTTGAACTCAACCACATGGCCTGCCAAGATGACGAATACTGGCAAAACCTGCTTGCCCCCTACCTTGCGCACGTACAAGCCCTTGAGCTGCCACGAAAAGGCCTTGTTATATCGCGTCAACAGCTTGACAATCTTGACAAAGCTGTCCTTTCACGCCTTCTTGTCCAGCTAATCCGCCAATGCCCCAAAGGGCAAGCCAGGGCTAGCACTGTGCGCCGTATTGTTGAGGTGATACAAAAAAAACACCTCAAACACGGGCACCCTAATGTGCATTCCTTTCAATTGCCGGGGAACAACCTTTTGCTCTTGACAAAAGACGAGCTCACTGTACTTTTTGGACAAAACACCATGCATGAATAATACATACAGGTATACTTTGTTCGCTTTGGCCTGTAGACCAATTCTTGCTTTGATTTGTTTTTCGGTTTGTGCAAACAAGCTTTTGTATTGTGACTTTATTCACAACGCCATTTTCTTGTTTGTGAAAAAAAATACGTTGTACTGCGATTCTTTAACACACTGCTTTTAAAAGACTTTAAATGCTGTTACGGAAAAAGCACCTTGCTCTTGTGATTTTTTGCTGATAATAAAAGAAGCAACAGCATGTGACTGCATGATTGATTTCACAACAAAAGGCTTGGCAAAGCGGTAACGTTCAAAACAACCCTTCTATGTGCTTTTTCCTTATACTAAAGGAATGCCTTCATCGATGTTTTTTTCCATTAACCGCACAGCGTGCCCCTAGCCTGTGCAAGCTTTATCGAGGCGTCCATGTTACAATTGCTCTTGTTTGGGTGTGTGCTGTTTCCATGCGTAGCTGCGCTTGTGGTAGCCTTCACACAAAACGAAACCATGCGCCGCACCTTTGTCGTTGCCGGCGTTTTAGGCACAGCCCTTGCGGCTGTTGGCTTGGCTTTACACGGCTCGTTCTTTGTAACCGTGGATGCCGGCCATTGGCTTGGTTCTGTTTTGACAATCCTTGATTTCGCGCTTTTGGCCATACTGCTTTATGTGGCTGTCACACTGCGACACCGCCTTTGTTTACTCCTTGTGCTGGCACAAGTGGCAGGCCTTTTGTACTTGGATTTTGGGCTGCTTGAAGGCCCCCTTGCCAGCTCATGGCACGGTGACCCCCTTGCTCTTATGATGGTCTTGGTGGTGTCTTTAGTTGGCGGTGTTATCTGTATTTACGGCCTTGGTTACATGCGCGAACATGAGGAGCATTTGCACCTGAAAAAAACAAGGCAACCGCGCTTTTTCTTCTTTTTACTGCTCTTTCTTGGGGCCATGAACGGCCTTGTGCTTTCCGATTCGCTCTCTTGGCTCTTTTTCTTCTGGGAAGTCACGACCTTATGCTCTTTCATGCTGATAAGCCACGACGGGCACGATCTGGCCAAAGCCAACGCCACAAGGGCTTTATGGATGAACCTTGTGGGCGGTGTTGCCTTTATGGGAGCTATCCTTTTAACGTATAAAAATACGGGCACTGTCTCCGTTCAGGAAATCATACAGACCACAAGCACTTTGCCTGCCCTTACGGTGCAAGCCTTATTGCCGCTGGCCTTATTGTGCCTTGCCGGGTTTAGCAAATCCGCTCTGGCTCCCTTTCAAAGCTGGCTTTGCGGTGCCATGGTGGCACCAACGCCTGTGTCTGCCCTTTTGCACTCTTCAACCATGGTGAAAGCCGGCGTATATCTTTTATTGCGCCTCTCTCCTGCTTATGCAGACACAGCTTTGGCTAACATTGTGGCCCTTCTTGGCGCGTTCACCTTCATGGCCATGGCAGCATTGGCTGTGGGCCAAACCAACGGCAAAAAAATCCTTGCCTATTCCACCATCTTAAACCTTGGGCTCATCACCACCTGTGCCGGTGTTGGCAATAGCATAGCCCTTACTGCCGGCATGCTATTGATCCTTTTCCATGCTGTGGCAAAAGCCTTACTCTTTTTATGTGTGGGAGCAACCGAGCTGCGTATTGGCAGTCGCGATATCGAAGACATGCGCGGATTGGCTCAAATCATGCCCCTTACAGCCATCATGTCGCTTATTGGAATTGCCTGCATGATGTTGCCGCCTTTTGGCGCGCTTATGGCTAAAATCATGGCCCTTCAAGCGGCGGCCACAGCCACAGCGTATATGCCTATTCTTGTGGTATGTATTGGCCTTGGCAGTGCTTTGACCTTGCTTATTTGGGGACGCTGGGCAGGGACACTTTTCACCAACAACCCTGTCATGCCAAAACGTTATACGCAGGAAGTCATGGACTCAACCATGAGCTCTGCCCTAAAAAGCCTTGGCGTTGCATCTGTGATTTTATCGCTCCTAATGCCCTTTATTTATATGGGCATGCAGGATTCTGTTCGCCAGATTTTTGGCAGTGAAGGTTTGTTTGCAGTTGAAAGCGGCGCCTTATCCAACGGCATCGGCCTTTTTGCCGTATACCCCTTGTTTGTGCTGCTTGGCCTTGGCGTATATTACGCCTTTAAAACAACGCAAAAAGCACGTGCAAATCTTGCTGCACAGCAAGAGCAAACACAACAGCCCTGCCTCACCATGCCGTATTTATCAGGCATTCAGGCTACCCATGAAGGGCAAGCCGGTTTTTATAACGCTTTAGGGCAATTTGTGCCTGTACAAAACGCCCACTTTCTTATGGAACAATGGTTTGGCGAAGCACGCCTTGAACCTCTCATCAATACCATTGCCCTTGTACTTCTGGCCCTTATGGTAGGAGGTCTTTTGTAAATGATTGTCTTTATCCTTGCCTTTGTGGCCGTACTTGTGGCCATTCCTGCGGGTGCTGTTATTGCCGGTGCCGACCGTATCATCACTGCACGCGTGCAATCGCGCATGGGGCCTCCCCTTTTGCAGCCCATCTATGATGTGTTGAAGCTTTTTGGCAAAACACCGTGCATCACCAATTTTTGGCTTGTTTTTTCCTCCTACATGTGCCTTGTTGTGTCAGCAACAACCCTTTGGCTCGTGTTTACAGGGGGCGACTTGCTGGTGATCTTTTTTATGACTACCATTAGCGGCGTGTTTCGTGTGGTTGGCGCACTGTCAGTGCCATCTCCTTTTGGGCAAGTAGGTGCCCAGCGCGATCTTTTGCAAATGCTTGCCTATGAACCCTTGCTCATTGTTGCCATTGTGGGCCTGTTTGTAACCACAGGCAGCTTTAAAATATCACAGATTTTAGCAACTGAGACGCCGCTTTTACTTGAACTGCCTTTAGTGTACTTGGCGCTTGGCTATGCCCTTACCATCAAGCTGTGCAAATCGCCTTTTGACATTGCCTCAAGCCATCACGGCCATCAAGAAATTGTACGCGGTGTCCTTACCGATTATTCAGGTCCTCAATTGGCCCTCTTGGAAATAGCCCACTGGCTTGATGTGGTCTTGCTGCTCGCTTTATGTGGCCTTTTTTGGCATACCAGCATCATGGGTATGGCACTGCTTTTGATAGTCACGTATCTTGCTGAAATTGTTGTGGATAACTGCACCTCGCGCATGACTTGGCCTTGGATGCTCAAAAACGCCCTTGGCCCTGCTTTGGCCTTGGCTACGCTCAACATATTGTGGCTTTACGCCTAATTTTTCGCCAACGGGCAACAACGCCTTTTACGCTTTATCATGAGGTATCATTATGAGTATCACCGACACAATCAAGAGCGCGTTGCGCGGGCACTTCGTCAAGGGGCAGCTTAAATCCCCTTGGGTTGTGCATTACGATTGCGGTTCGTGCAATGGCTGCGACATTGAAGTGTTGGCCTGCCTAACTCCTGTTTTTGATATTGAGCGTTTTGGTATTCTCAATATCGGCAATCCAAAACACGCGGATGTGCTGCTTGTTACAGGTACGGTAAACCATCGCAACAAACACGTGCTGAAAAATTTGTACGAACAAATGCCCGAACCGCGTGCTGTCATCGCCATTGGCGCGTGCGCCTGTTCCGGAGGCGTGTTTCAGGACTGTTATAATGTAGTTGGCGGCGTTGACCAAGTCATCCCTGTGGATGTGTATGTGCCTGGATGCGCAGCCAAGCCTGAAGCCATCATTGACGGCGTTGTTGTAGCCCTTGACGCGTTTAAGGCAAAGCTTACTGCTAAACCGGTAGTGGCAAAGCCTGACACAGAACAAGCTGAAAAAGAAGCAACGGCAGAACAAGCCAAAGCAGAAACAACTGATGCTGCAAAACCCAAGGCAGAAGAGCAAGAACAACCGCAAGAAAACCTTAACGCCGAAGAGCCTGCCGCAACAGAACCCAGTACAGATACACCTCAAGAGCAAGAACAGCCTAAATAAGGATACTAACATGCTTACATCCGTAGCACGCCTTGAAGCTGAACCCGTAGCCGTGTCTGATGTGCTTACCATGGCACGCACAAATTTTGACGAGGGCTACCGTTTGGTCACCATGTCGGTGACAGAACGCGAAGACAATCAGCTGGATATCATCTATCATTTTGATCTTGATTTGGCCATGCGCCATTATCGCTTGACAGTTACACGTGACACGGTGGTGCCCAGCATAACGGGTATTTATTTTTGTGCCGTGCTCATTGAAAACGAGACACGCGACCATTTTGGCGTTGTCTTTGACGGCCTTGTACTTGATTTTAACGGCCACCTTTATTTGGAAAAAGACGAGATACCGCCCTATTTGCGCGGCCCTTCCTGCACCATTTCCACCACAGTGAAATAAGGACAGATCATGGCACGAAGCATCATTCCCTACGGCCCCCAACATCCAGTGTTGCCGGAGCCTTTGCATCTTCACCTTGTGCTTGAAGATGAAAAAGTCGTTGAAGCCCTACCCAAGCTTGGCTACGTTCACAGGGGCCTTGAAACCCTGTCCACCTTGCGCGACTACAACCAGATGGTGTATGTGGTAGAGCGGGTTTGCGGTATTTGTTCCTGTATTCACGCCATGTGCTTTTGCCATGCTATTGAGCACCTTATGAACATTGAGGTGCCACCACGGGCAAAATATTTGCGCATCATCTGGTCAGAATTGCACCGTATCCATAGTCACTTGCTTTGGCTTGGCCTTTTTGCCGACGCGCTTGGCTTTGAAAGCTTGTTCATGCAATTTTGGAAAATACGCGAGCGCATCATGGACATTAACGAAGCAACCGCCGGCAACCGCGTTATTGTGTCTGTTAATGTGGTGGGCGGTGTGCGTCAAAACTTATCTGAAGAACAGCAACGCTGGATCCTTGATGAGCTAAAAATCATTGAGGCTGAAATCAAACGCCTAACATCGGTTGTGGCCAATGATTATACCGTAAGCCAGCGTACTGTGGGCCTTGGTGTACTTAGTGCAAAAGAGGCCATTGAACTTGGCGCGGCAGGGCCTGTGCTTCGTGGCAGCGGCGTGGCACAAGATGCGCGCATGCTTGGCTATGACGCCTTTGCCGAGCTTGACTTTGAACCTGTCATCATGACAGAAGGCGATTCTTTTGCCAGAACCATGGTACGGTTTAAAGAAACCCTTCAATCCGTCGATATTGTGCGCCAAGCCATTGACCGTTTGCCTGACTCTGAAATCAATGTCAAAGTCAAAGGCAGCCCGGATGGCGAAGCAGTCAGCCGCGTGGAACAGCCACGAGGTGAATTGCTTTACTATGTCAAAGGTGATGGCAGCAAGAACTTGCAGCGTGTGCGCATACGCACCCCAACATTTGCCAATATTCCGCCGCTCCTTGCCATGTTAGGTGGCATGCAGCTTTCAGATGTGGCCCTTGCTGTGCTCACCATTGATCCGTGCATCAGCTGTACGGAACGCTAGGTAAAAACTTGGGCTAAACTAGCATACTATAGTGGTTTAGCTAGGCAATATCTAAAAAAGTGCGAAGAAGTTTTCTTTAGCACCACGGGGATCATTCCCTAAACAAGCCACATGACCAACAGGGTATCACCATGCATATGCTTAAAACTTTGATCAGAAACCTGACAAAAAAACCGGCCACACGCAATTACCCGGCAGAAAAGCGCCCAACCTTTCCGCTTTTTCGGGGCTATCTTGATGTTAAAATAGAAGACTGCATCTTTTGTGGAGCCTGCGCCAGAAAATGCCCATCGCACTGCATCACCACAAAGCCTCGTGAAGGATTTTGGTCTTATGATCCCTTTGCTTGCGTGTATTGCAGTGCCTGCACTGAGGTTTGCCCCAAAAAATGCCTTATTATGGAGGAGCAGCGCAGAATGCCCGCCCCTTCAAAATACATGGTGTTCCATAAAGGTACGCCAAAAGCAAAACCGGGAAGAACGGCTAGCATGACAAGGGCCGCAGGTCAGGAGCCTAAAGACGAATCAGCGGATACAGCACAAAAATAACGGTTTCACCAAACGGTTTTTCGTGCAGCACGCGCTGTTTGGCGATGTGTAGGGTACGTTTGCGTATCCAAAAAAGCTGTCGTCAAGGCTCCAGAATACCCCGAGCAATACATGGCGCAGAAGCACAAAAAACCATGCAAAAAAACGCTGACAATGCGATATATGCAATCTGCTACAGCATTTGGCCTTTACATAAAAAACCCTGCACAGGCTGCTGTGCAGGGTTTTTTTATGTAAAGCAAAGTTTTTTTACAAACGCTATGCCTCATTAATTGATGCTGAAAAGCGCATTCCATGTTTGGTTTTTGGCAATTTTTCTAGGCCAACTTTTGCACAGTAAAGGTGCTATTACAAATAGTTGTATAGTTTTTCAGTGTCGACTCATTATTTTAAGATGTTATTTCAACAAGGTGCTTTTGCTTCATGCTTTCCACAACACGCACCAAGTGTTCTTCCATAAGATATAAACTTTTGTCCACATCGCGCTTTTCAAGGGCCTGCACAATCTGTTCGTGGTGATCTATAACTTGCTCGCGCCCAACGCGTGTGTCCAACAATTCAAAGTTAAATTCCTTCATCATAGAGCCCATGGTGCTGTGCATGCTAGAAAAAATACGATTGCCAGAGGCATCCACAATGGCCCTATGAAAAGCATAATCCGCCATAACAAAGCCCTTTTTATCATCAACCATCTGCCTTGTGGCTTCATGGAGCTGGCGAATATGCTCAAAGTCTTTAGCATGGGCTCTTATCATAATAAACTTTACCGCAGCACTTTCAATAGCTTTTCGTGCCTCGATCATTTCGCTAAGGGCAAATTGTCGCACAAGGTGCGTGGTTTGTAAGGTGTTATCCAAGGTGGTTTGCCCATCAGCGACGCTCACACCTTCTCCCTGCAAAGCCACAAGCACTCCTGCATATTCAAGCGCGCGCAACGCTTCGCGCAACGAAGGGCGGCTTACTCCAAGCTGCTCTGCCATTTGCCGTTCAGAAGGCAATTTATCGCCGGGATTTAGGGTTCCACCGCTCAAAAGGGTCTGAATCTGCTCAATAACTTGATGCGTCACCGTGTTTTTTACAACTTTATCAAACATGTACAGCCCTTACGTTGAAAATGTATTGTCTTTGTATGCGTTCTACTATCTACATTGCGTTGTACTTTCATTACATACTATACAGTGATTTTATGTGCTTGGCAAGAACGGTACGTATTTGTGAGGACAGTACACGAAACAACGCCAGTTATGAAATTTTTTATTACTTTTTCTATACATAATGTAACAAAAAAATATAATAATGACAAGTTTTTGTTTGTTTGCATCACTTTTTCTTCATTTACGGTCTAAATATTTAATATTGTATAACAATACTGCAGCAACTCGTAAACTTTGTTACAAAAAGAACATGACGTTTTTTTATTTCTTACTTGCACCAAAAAATTTTTTACGCTTTTTTTTGCTGCAACAACACCTTCCAAAAACCTGCTTTGATACAACAAAAAAGGACTTCCTTGCTTGAAGCAAAACAAAAGTCAATAAAATCGACATGTAAAAAAAAGCAACTTTTTTTCCCAGCAACATACCGTATGAGCATGTGATAAAAAGAACTCGCGATTGTATTCCAACCATATTGACAGATGGTCTGACCAGTGGTATGAAGGATTATATTTCTAAAAATTGGCAATGCCCATACACTTGAAACCATAAAGGATGGAATATCATGAGGGTCCCCAAAGACGAGCTGCACAAGCTCATGAGCAATAAACTTCATAAAGCAGGATTAACAACAGAACACGCAGATATCGTAGCCGATGTTTTGTTGCATGCAGACCTTCGTGGTGTACATTCCCACGGAGCCATGCGCGTTGAATATTATGCCGAACGCATTGCCAAAGGTGGCACCACCGTAAATCCAAACTTTACCTTTGAAAAAACAGGCCCTTGTTCCGCCATGTTTGACGGAGACAACGCAGCAGGTCACGTGGTTGCCAAAATTGGCATGGACAAAGCCATTGAAATGGCAAAAGAAAACGGCATTGCTGTTGTTGGCATGCGCCGCATGGGTCATAGTGGCGCGTTGTCGTATTTTGTGCAGCAGGCTGCACAAGAAGGCCTTATTGGCGTGTCCATGTGCCAGTCTGACCCCATGGCTGTACCTTATGGCGGTGCTGAACCTTTTTACGGCACCAACCCCATTGCCTTTTGTACCCCAAGTGCAGACGGGCGTATGATCACAGTGGACCTTGCCGTAACAGTGCAAGCGTGGGGCAAGCTTTTGCATGCACGCTCTCGTAAAGAAGAAATCCCACCCACCTGGGCCGTGGATAAAGACGGCAACCCCACCACCGATCCTTTCAACGTAGGCGGTCTTGTTCACATTGCAGAGGCCAAAGGTTATGCCCTTGCCCTTATGGTGGACGTGCTGTCAGGCGTACTTATGGGCGTGCCGTATGGCAACAAAGTTACCTCCATGTACAGCGACCTTACTGCAGGGCGCGAACTTGGTCAGCTCCACCTTGTCATTGACCCTGCACGCTTTACAGACAAAGCCGTCTTTTTATCGTCCATCAATGCCATGATGGAAGACCTTGGCAATGTCAAGCCGGCTCCTGGGTTTGGCAAAGTTCGCTACCCGGGTGAATCAAGCGCCATGCGTGAAGCCGACCAATTGGCCAATGGTGTGGAAATTGTGGATGATATCTATAACTATCTTGTTTCTGACGTTGTCCACAACAATAGCTACGATGGCGGCGACGCCTTTGCCGTATAACAAAAGAGGCCTGTTATGAGTGTCCGTTTACTGGTTATGCCCGGCACATACCGCGATTCAGTCTTTTTGATGAAATTGTCAAAAGACGCTCGGGAAACCTACAATGTTCACCAGATTTCTGCTATGATGGGCACGGATCGCAACAAGGAATTGTTACAAGAATCCGGCCTTGGCACAGCTGAAATGCAAAAGGCCGGCCCAGGCGACCTTATCATTGCTGTGGAAGCTGATGACTCTGAAATTGAGCAGGTTCTGGAAGGCGTTCGCGCCATGCTGTCAAAAAAAGCCACTACCGCATCAAACACAGCAACAAGTACAACACCTTGCGCCTTGGATGAAGCCGTAGAGATTGCCCCTGACAGCAACTTGGCCCTTATTTCCACAGCAGGCGATTATGCACGCTATGAAGCTGCCAAGGCCCTTGAGGCCGGTATGGATGTGATGCTTTATAGTGACAATATCTCTTTAGAAGATGAGATTGCGTTAAAAACACTGGCCCGTGCAAAAAACCTGCTTGTCATGGGGCCTGATTGTGGTACAGCCATCGTTCAAGGTGTCCCTTTAGCATTTGCCAATGCTGTAGACAAAGGCCCTGTCGGCATTGTGGGCGCGTCAGGTACAGGCTTGCAAGAGCTTGTCTGCTTATTGGATCGCTGTGGCATTGGCATTTCCAATGCCTACGGCACAGGCGGACGCGATTTAAAAGACGCTGTAGGCGGCATAACAGCCCTTACAGCCCTTGAACGGCTTGCCGCTGACGACAACACACGTCTTTTAGGCATTATCGGCAAACCTCCTGGACTCAAAGTGCGCGAAAAGCTTGCTGCCATGATCAAAACCATTGGCAAAAAAACCCACGTGCACTACCTTGGGGGCGATGATTACAGCATTGAAGAGGCCGCCGGAATGGTTCCTGCTGCCACTGTCACCGATATGGCTTTAAACATGGCAGAGGCCCTTGATGCCAAAAGCGATCGCGCATCGCTCCTTCCTGATACGCCACTGCCAACACAGCATAAACCCGGCTTTTTACGCGGCCTTTTTGGCGGCGGCACCTTGTGTCAAGAGGCTGCAGAACTAGCTGGCCCCATCTTACAAGGCGAAAAGTTTGCTAACCAATCCATCCAAGGCTATTCGTCCATTACAGCCCACGAAACCAGCAAAGGTCATACCTTTTGGGATCTTGGGGACGATGTCTTTACAGTAGGTCGCCCACATCCCATGATGGCTCCAGAACTGCGCATGGAACGTTTGGCAGCTGAGCTAGCAGACCCAACAGTCAGCGTGATCCTTTTGGATGTGGTGATTGGCTACGGCTCCCACGAAGATACAGCAGGCGAGATTGTTAAAACCTTGCAACATGCAGGTTACAGCCAAGGCGAAGGAAAAGTCCTTGTCGTGGCTTCTGTCTGCGGAACAAGCAAGGATTCGCCAAACCGCGAAAGCCAGCTGGCTAAATTAGTGCAGGCAGGCGTTATTGTATTGCCAAGCAACGCCCTTGCCGCCATATGGGCTGCAAAAGCAGCTACAGGTTGCTCAAACGGTGCTGGCCAGAAACATTTGGGAGGTTGCTGTCATGTCTAAGCCATTACACGTGGTAGCCATTGGTGTGGAGCAGTTTGACAGAGCCCTTGTAGAGGGCGACACGCCTTTTATCCACCTTGACTGGACACCTCCTGCCGGGGGCGATACACGCCTTATTGGCATGCTGTTTGACCTTTTGACAACATGCCGTGATGAGGATGGCGCATCCCTTATTGAGAAGGCCAACAACGAAGGTTTAGAGCGTATCTGCAAAGCGCAGCCTGTGCTCAAACGGGTACAACCGGCCCATGAAGTGGTGCCCGGCATGACCCGCAATACCATATTACACGCAGGTCCCCCCATTGACTGGAAGGACATGTGCGGCCCCATGCGCGGTGCGTATATTGGCGCCATCATATATGAAGGCCTTGCCAAAACTGAAGATGAAGCCATAGCCTTGATGGATTCAGGGGGCATTGTATACGGCCCCAATCACCACCATTCGGCTGTGGGACCCATGACAGGGATGATTTCCTATTCCATGCCTGTTTTTGTGGTGGAAAATGAAGCCTTTGGCAACACCGCCTATTGTACCATCAATGAAGGTGTTGGCAAGGTCATGCGCTTTGGTGCCAACGGCCCTGAAGTTATTGAGCGCCTTAAATGGTTGGAAACTGATATAGCACCGATGCTTGACAAAGCGTTGCAAGCTGTAGGTGGCTTACGCCTTAAAACCATCATGGCGCAAGCCTTGGCCATGGGCGATGAAATGCACCAGCGCAACGTGGCTGCCAGCCTTGCCGTATATAAAGCCCTTTGCGGGGAATTGGCGAAAGCCGGCATTGACGCGCGCTGTGTGGAATTTTTGGTCCGCACCAACGAGCAGTTTTTCTTAAACCTTGCCATGGCTGCCGGTAAAGCCATTATGGACCCTGTACGCAATATTCCCTATTGCACCATCATTACAGCCATGAGCCGTAATGGGGTCAATTTTGGGATCAATGTCAGTGCCCTTGGCGATACATGGTTTACTGCCCCGTGCCTTAATCCAAAGGCCCTGTATTTCCCGGGCTTTAGTGAGGAAGACGCCAACCCTGACATGGGCGACAGTGCCATTGTAGAATGTTACGGCATTGGCGGCTTTGCCATGGCAGCAGCCCCTGCTGTGGTGCGTTTTGTGGGGGCAGGATCCTTACAAGACGCTGTCAACTATACCCGTTCCATGCAGCGGATTACAGTTGGCGAAACACCGGATCTGCCAATACCGAACCTTGATTTTGTAGGCGTAGCCACAGGTATTGACGTGCGAAAGGTTGTTGAAACAGGCATTTTACCTGTGATCAATACCGGCGTTGCACACAAATTGCCGGGCATTGGGCAAGTGGGCGCAGGCATTGTAACGCCGCCCATGAGCATCATGGTGCAAGCGTTGGAGGCTTTGCACGAAAGCCTTGTACCAAAGCAATAACAATCGTAGCAGGCATCATTTTTGACAAAAAATACCAGGTTGTAACCATTAGGGCATTGACCATATAAATGCTCAAAAACAATAAGAGACGGATAATTCCGTAGGAGAATGTAGCATGTCTTACCCAAGTGATTTATTGGCATCAAGGGCAGTAGTAAAACCCGGCATGTACGCCATCATTCCACCTGAAGGCCGTGTTTTTAACGTGATTCCCGGCATTGAAAAATGCCAAATGACCATTTTATGCACCCCAAAAATCGGCGCAAGCTTTGTCCAGATCGTTGGCACAGCCCTGCCCGGCGGCGGCACGACCATAGCTTATGGTACAGATAAAGACACCGAAAGCTTTATCTATCACCTTGATGGTGAAGGGAGCCTTGAAGTTACCGTTGACGGTGAAAAAAAGGTCTTAACGCAAGGCGGCTATGCTTATGCTCCGGCAGGTGTTGGTATCAACTTTACAAACACAACCGATTCCAACTTGCGTTTTCTCCTCTATAAGCAACGCTACATCCCCCATCCTGATCCCAGCAAAAAGCCCTATGTGGTCTTTGGCAATGTGAATGACATTGCTGAGCGTCAATACGAAAACATGCACAATGTGCTGATTCGCGACCTTTTGCCTGTGGACGAACGTTTTGACATGAACATGCACATTTTGTCCTTTGAACCCGGCGGCTGCCACCCCTTTGTGGAAACCCATGTGCAAGAGCACGGCGCCTACCTTTATGAAGGTGAAGGCGTATATTTGCTCAACGATGACTGGGTGCCTGTAAAATCTGAAGATTTCATCTGGATGGGCGCGTATTGCAAGCAATGCTGTTATGGCGTTGGACGTACACGGTTAAGCTATATTTATTCCAAAGATTGCCACCGCGACGTTGAAATATAGCGAGCGCATCGTATAATTATTAACATTTTACCCTAAATAGGAAAAGAACATGAGCACAGCCAAAAAAGTTAAACCCCTTGATTTGCGTGATGAACTTGCAGCCACCAACATGAAAGGCAAACACATGACCTTCCTTGACGATTACAGCAAGGAAGAGCTTGGTCACCTTTTTGCCGCAGCCGAACTTTTGGAGCCCTATTCCAAAAACCAGATCCCTTTGTTGAGCAACAAAGTTTTGTATACGCTGTTCTTCCAGCCAAGCACACGCACCCGTTGCAGCCATGAAGCCTCTATGCATCGCCTTGGCGGACGCGTTATCACCGAAACCGATCCCATGACCAATTCAGCCATGGCGAAAAACGAATCTTTGTACGACGGGATTCGCGTTATCTCACAATACGCCGATGTTTTGGTGCTTCGCCACGGCGACAGCGACGAAGTGCTCTCCACATTAAAAGAGCTTGGCTCTGATTCTTGCCCCATCATTTCAGGTGGTTATGGTCACGTAACCCACCCAACCCAAGGTTTGCTTGACATGTACACAGCTTTAAGGGCCCTTAAAAAACCCTTTGAAGACATGCGTATCATCATTTCAACTCCTGACCTTTCCCGTGCACGTTCTGGGCAGTCCTTTGCCCTTGGTGCAGCACGCATGGGCGCGCATATCATTTACACAGGTTCCGGCGATCTGCGCACACCTGACGTGCAGCTTAAAAAACTGCAAGACATGGGCGCAAGCTTTGAAGAACACTTCGACCTGACCCATGATGAAAACGTTGAGCTTATGATGAATGCAGACCTTTTGTACTTGCCCGGCAGCTCGTTGAAAAAGGAAGACCCCAACCGCGAAGACTTCTTGCGTAAAGTACAAAACCACTATCTGTACCTTAAAGACCTTGAATATGTGAAGAAAAAATCAGGCCGCTCTGTTGGCATCATGCACTCCTTGCCGCGTAACGACTTTGAATTTGAAAAAGCCATTGATAAGTCTGAATACGAACTTTATTTCAAACAAATCGGCTTTAGCATTCCCTTGCGTATGGCCTTGCTTGCCTCCATTTGCGGCGTGAACTAAGCGCATTACGCACAAGGAAGCTTTACTCAAACGTTAACCGCATTAAGGCTTTGCGCAACGCCTTGCGCAGGGCCTTAATGTGACCGGGCAAAAAAGTAGGCGGTGTTTACTTCACCGTGAAACGATTCAATATCTCATAGTATTCTCACAATATGTGTACAGAATTTATTCAAACGACAACGAACCAGACTTACACTACATCGACAGTTTTAATGGAACACTTGTTACTACAATACATGAATCGGCTTACCCGGTATCAACCAAATAACTAGATAACGTTATATTGGATGTTACTATAAAACTATAACTTTTTCTCAACTTACTTATAAAATACTATTCCGCAGTGAACAAATATATAGTTTTAACTTATTAAAAATAGAAACGTACATATGACTATCTAGCTAAACACAGCGATAGAGGAATTCATCCATGTATGATGTTGTGATTGAAAATGGTACCATAGTAGCACCTGATGCAATGTATAAAGCCAATATTGGAATACATAATGGCGTTATCGGTGCTATAGTAGATAGCTCTACGCAATTGGAAGCCAAAGAACGCATTGACGCGAAAGACAAACTTATTTTTCCGGGCATCATTGATACCCATGCCCATTTAAACGACCCCGGCTTTACATGGCGTGAGGATGCTGAACATGGTTCTGCGGCTGCAGCAGTTGGTGGTATAACAACCATTGTGGACATGCCGTTGCAAAATGAGCCGGCATTGTCAAGTGCCACCATTTTTGACGCTAAACAAAAGGCGCTTTCAGGGCGTATGGCTGTAGATTATGCCTTTTGGGGCGCATTGGTTGATAATTTAGACGATTTAAGCGGCCTTAACGAAAAAGGTGTTGTTGCATTTAAAGCCTTTATTGGCCCTGTTTCTCCTGATTATTCTTCTGTAAATTATGGTCATATCCGCCAAGCATTAAAAACCATCAAAAAATTTGACGGTTTAGCCGGTTTTCACTGCGAAGATTTTTCCATTATCAAAACCGAAGAAGCCCTTGCAAAAAAAGAAGGCCGCGATACCTTAGCTGGTTTTTTGGCATCTCGCCCTTTATCGGCCGAAATCATTGCCACACAAAGCGTCATTGAATTATGCCGTGAAATTGGCACCCGCGTTCATATTTGCCATGTCAGTCATCCGGCCGTTGCTGAATGTATTCGCTTTGCGCAAGAAGAAGGTTTACCAGTTGTTGGTGAAACCTGCACCCATTACCTTACATTCACAGAAGATGACGTGTTGCAGCATGGCACCATATTTAAATGCGCGCCTCCGCTGCGCAGTGCAGCTGACCGTGAAGCATTATGGGACTATGTCTTAGATGGAACGCTTGGCTGCCTTGGCTCTGACCATTCCCCGTGTCGTGCCGATGAAAAGGATATAGATACCCACGGTGCGCTCGGTGCATGGGGTGGTATCAGCGGTTTGCAGCATGTGTTGCAAGTTTTATTCGATCAGGGCGTGCATAAACGTGGATTTTCTCCATGTTTTCTTGCACGAGCCTCAGCAGCATCAGCCGATGCGTTTTCCTTAGCACCGCGTAAGGGACAGATCGCTCCCGGCGCTGATGCAGATCTTGTGGTTTTAGATCCAAACGCTTCATGGAAAATCACACCTGAATCATTACACTATCTCAATCCTATCTCAGCGTTTGTTGGACTTGAAGGAAAAGGACTGCCCGTAACAACCTTGGTGCGCGGCCGCGTTGTGGCCAGCAACGGTACTGTTGTTGCACAAGGGCATGGACAACTTATGCTAAGAGGAGCACATTAATATGAGTTCACAAGAAAATACCCAAACAAAAGGCCTTGGCGAAGAATCTCTTGCACCGCAAACTGTGCGTATTATGGACCGCTGGTCTTACCTTTTTGCTTGGCTTGGTGGATGCGTATCCATTGGCACCTTTGCCATGGGGTCTAGTATTGTAGGCACATTAAACCTTGTACAAGCTATTGCGGCCATGAGCATTGGCTGCCTTGTTATTGGTATTGCTTTGACCATCAACGGACAAGCAGGCCATAAATATGGAATCCCTTTCATGGTGCAAGCGCGTAGTGCGTTTGGTATTTCCGGAACCAAACTGCCCGGGATCATCCGTGCGGTACCTGCTGTTGTCTGGTTTGGCTTTCAAAGCTGGATTGGTGCCGGTGCCTTAAACGCCATATCTGTCACCATGTTCGGGTACGACAATTTGATTGTTTTCTTCATTGCCTTCCAATTATTACAAGTTGCATTGTCGGTACTTGGCTTTCAAGGGATCAAATGGCTGGAAAATATAGGCAGTATCTTCATTTTGGCTTCTTTGGCCTATATGTTCTACAGCGTCATCGACAAGTACGGCTTGGAAATCTCTGAAAAAATCATCAATATCGAAGGCACATGGGGCGTTCCGTTTTGGAAAGCAACCATGTTGTTCCTTGGTATTTATAGCACCATGATTTTGAACGTTAGCGACTATTCACGCGAGCTGCAAACATCTGTTGGTTCACGTGTGCAATGCGGTATTTATGTGGCCTCTATTTTGCCTGCCACATTGTTTATGGGACTGATTGGGCTTATGGTGTCAGGAGCAACAGGTGTTGCTGATCCCATTTTGGTATTCTCAAATGCTGTTGACAACAAGGTGTTGCTTGTCATCACCCTATTGTTCATTGCTTTTGCGCAGGTAACGACCAACGTGTTGAACAATGTGGTACCCCCTGCCTTTGTGCTCATGGACATTTTCAAAATGAATTACAAAAAAGCGGCTATTATTGTGGGCCTCGTTTCCTTTGGTACGTTCCCTTGGGAACTGGTCAAAGCCGAATCCGCCACCGGTTTGCAGGTGTTTGTACAAACCTATTCTGCGTTCCTTGGCCCCATCTTTGCGGTACTGTTTGTTGATTACTATTTAGTACGCCGCGGCCACTACGACCTTGATGCGTTGTATGATACGAACGGACGCTACGCCGGATACAATATGGCCGGTATTGTGGCAACAGCATGTGGTGCTATCGCTGCTTTCACATTCGTAGAGGTTTCGTGGTATGCAGGTTTACTTCCTGCCGGTATCGTGTATTATATTATGGTAAAGTCAGGCGCAAACAAGCGTTTTGCTTCATAGTGCTATAATGTTTTACTGGTTTTATTATGCATACATAGCATAATAAAAGTTCAACTTTCAAAGATGGAGGAGCTCACAACTCGCCACACCATGAGATGTCTACATTTTTGTGATGAAACCATGTAGCAACACTGTCGGAAAAAAGCCTATTGTATTTGTAATACGATAGCTTGGTTTATAATGGCCACTCTTTCATTGTGTAGGAAGAGGTCATGGTTTACATAACCCATTTACGGAGGTTCTATGCGTTTATTCAGTCGATTCTCTGCCTTGTTTTTGGCGTTATCAGTGTTTTTGGCAATTCCTGCCCTAGCTCAAGCAGCAGAAGTGAAAGAAATCAAAGTCGGCTTTGTGCTGCCCTTAACAGGTGCTTTTGCTGAAGCCGGTCAGCTGCAAAAAGAAGCTGTCGACATGGCCATTGCAGACATCAACAATGCCGGTGGCATCAAAAGCCTTGGCGGTGCAAAGCTTGTGCCTGTGTATGGCAGCTTTCAGTCAGACGTTGCTGAAGCCAACACTGAAACCCAACGCCTTATCACCAGAGAAAAAGTAGTCGGCATCATCGGGCCCTACTCTTCAGGTGCTGCCATTTCCGGTACGGAAATTGCTGAACGTGAAAAAGTACCCTACCTTGTGCCCAACGCCTTGTCTGACGAAATCACCGCACGTGGCCTTAAGTACACCTTCCAGTCCGTGCCCCGCGTTTCTCAATTTGCTCAAGATGCCGCAAAGCTGACCCGTTGGCTCAGCCAAGGCATGGAACAGCCCAAAACCTGTGTTATCTTGCGTGCTGACGATTACTTTGGCAACGTTGTAAGCGTACAGTTCCAAGCTCTGCTTCCTGAAAATGGCTTTGAAATCCTTGAAGAGTTCTCCTTCCCCGTGAACACCACCTCCATGGAAGACATCATCCTTGCCATGAAAAACGCCAATCCTGACGTTGTGTTCGCCTCCGGTGAGCCTGCTGCCATTATCCTGCTTTTCCAACAGCTGGAACAGCTTGACTACTGGCCCACCTACGGCATCGTCGGTGTGGGCGGTGGCTATTCCAACCCCCACGTGTACCACAACTTGGGTGCATTGGCTGACGGACTTATCTCTATCAACGACTGGTTCCCGGATGCCAACCGTCCCGGCGCCAAAGAGTTGAACGAGCGCTTCAAAAAAGCCACCGGTGTTGATATGCTTGGCAATGCCAACACAACCTATGCCGGCGTGCATATCTTTAGCCAAGCTATTGAAAAAGCAGCCTCCACCGATCCCATGAAGATTCGTGACGCCTTGGCTTCCTTAGAGCTGACCGAAGGCGCCCCCATGTTCATGTATGAAAAAGTACAGTTCAATGACAAGGGCGTTATGGTATACGCTACAAACATTGCCGCACAAATCGAAGGTGGCAAAGCCCGCGTTATTTGGCCTGAAATCATGGCCACTGAAAAGGCTGAATGGCCCGTACCCACCTGGAAAAAACGTTAATAACTGATTTTGTTTGGGAAGGCTTTGCCTTCCCAAACACCGCAATCTTCGCATCATTTACAATTCTCGCATCCTTAAACCAGTCACATAATGGGTTCTATATCATAGGATGTTATTCCTTAAGTAAACTCATTCAACAACGTAAAAAAGGAAGCAGCATGAATCTAGATATCGTCCTTCAAGCGGTCATTCTGGGTTTACTTCAGGGAGGCGTATACGCCCTGATAGCATCCGGTCTAACTCTGATTTACGGGGTCATGAAGTTTGTAAACTTTGCCCACGGTGAATTTGTAACCTTGGGCATGTACCTTGCTTACTTCACCTTTAGGCAGTTGGGCTTTGATCCCTACCTTGGTTTCTTACCCATCTTGGTCATTGTGCCCTTATGGTCTATTTTTGTCTTTAAGGTAGCCATCAGGCCAAGCATGTCGCATCCAGCGATCAACCAAACCCTTATCACCATTGGCCTTTCAACCTTGATGATTGGCTTTATCCAGCTTTTCTGGGGCACCAACATGCAAAGCGTGCGTCCTGACCATGCGCGCCTTGTGTTTGATGTGGCCAGCTTGCGTATTTCCTTCCCGCGTCTATTGGCGTTTTGCGTTGCAACCGCGCTTTCTGCTGGCATGTGGTGGTTTATGAAATCAACACGCACAGGCATGGCCATACGCGCTGTTTCACAAAATGCTGAAGCAGCTAAGCTTATGGCTATCAACGTGGATAGAATTCAAGAATTGACCTTTGCCATTGGCCTTGTTTTGGCCTCCATTGCTGGTCTTTTGATTTCCACCTCGTACTCCATTTTCCCAACGGTTGGTATTGACCTTTTCTTATTACCGGCCTTTGTTATCGTGGTTCTTGGAACCATGGGGAACTTTATGGGTGCGCTTATTGGGGCCCTGATTATTGGGCTTGTGGAATCACTAGGTGGCCTATTCCTTGGCTCATCGCTCCGACAACTGGCAAGCCTTAGTATTTTCATCATCATCCTACTCGTTATGCCTAAAGGACTATTTGGAGGGAAAACGCGATGAGTATACAAACCTCTCCCCCTTCACGCTCGTTGTATCAAACATTTGTTGAAGACTGGCTTAATTTCCAGTTATGCGGCTGTATTTTACTTATAGCGTTAACAGGTATTTATGGCTTTTTTTATGCCTCTACCTATGAATTACAAATTGTTATTTATGCCGTAATGTTTGCTGTGATGGGCATTGGCTGGTCCATTGCCGGCGGTTTTGCCGGACAGCTCCTTATGGGCTATATCAGCTTTTTTGGTGTGGGTGCGTATTTAAACGCCCTCTTTTTAACCAAATACGGCATCAGCCCTTGGCTCAACTTCCCTATGGCAGGCGTTGTTGGGGCCTTTTTAGCTGTCATGGCAGCCCATATTTGTGTGCGCTTTGGCTTAAATGAAGACTATTTTGGCCTTTTCACCGTTGCTTTGACCCAGATCTTAAAAGTTATCTTTTTGAACTGGACCTATGCAGGCAGAGCAGTGGGCGTGCGCATTAGCCGCCTTGAAGACGATTTTGGCATGATGAGCTTTTTGGATATTGAATTGTATCTTGCGCTTGTCCTTGTCTTGTTGTTTGCTGTGGTCGTATTCAGTCACCGCTTGCAACGAGGCCGCTACAACTTAAAATTTGCTGCCGTCCGCGAAGGCCCCATGGCTGCCGCAGCCTTAGGCATCCACGTTTCCAGCGTGCGCCGTCAGGCAGTTGGTATGTCAGGTTTTGTTGCAGGCGTCATGGGTGCATTTTATTCCCAGTTTACCGGCTATATTGACCCTGAAAAGGTGTTCAACCTCACGCTGAACTTTGACTTTTTACTGCCCCCTGTTGTTGGTGGACGTATGAGCCTTATAGGCCCTGTCCTTGGTGCAGGTTTACTGCGCCCTGTTAAGGACATCTTGCGTGCCATGCTTGGAGGTTCTGCAGATGCGCTGTACCTTATCATTTACGGCGTTATCTTAACCGTTAGTATCTTGCTTATGCCTTATGGCATAGCCGGTATTTTGAAAAAACTCCACCAGCGTTACCTTGTACGGAAGGAGGAGGCATAATGTCAGAGCATGTTATCGAAGCAAAAGGTTTAACCAAACGCTTTGGCGGCCTTACGGCTGTTAACAGTTTAGACCTTTTTGCAGAAAAAAACGAAATTGTCAGCATCATTGGTCCCAACGGCTCAGGCAAAACCACGTGTTTCGCGCTCCTATCAGGCTTTTTGGAACCAAATGAAGGCTCTGTCCATTTTAACGGTCAAAACACCTTGGGTATCCTGCCTTTTAAGCTCAACGAAATGGGGCTAGCTCGCACATTCCAGATTGTGCAGCCTTTTAAAGGCATTACCGTTTTTGACAACGTGATGGTTGGCGCCATCAGCAAAGGCCGCTCGCAAAAAGAAGCCGTTGAAATCACCGATGAAATATTGGAGTTTTCAGGTTTGGCCCGTTTGCGCAATACCATGGCCTCTGACTTAACCATTGCCGAATCCAAACGCTTAGAGGTGGCCCGTTGCCTTGCAACCAGACCCACCTTGCTTTTACTTGACGAGGTTATGGCAGGTTTAAGACCCACAGAAGTGGATGAAGCCATTGAGTTCATATTTAAAATACGCGAACAAGGCATGACGATTCTTTTTGTGGAGCACCTTATGCGGGCAGTGGTGGCACTTTCAGACAGGGCATATGCCATTCACCACGGTACCTTATTGGCCAGTGGCAACCCCAACGATGTCCTTAACAACGACGAGGTCGTAGATGCATACTTTGGCAAAAAACACACAGCCTGATGGGCAAAAGGTTCAACACCCGGCCCTGCAGATAGACTCGGTTCAGATCGGCTACGGACAAGTTGTGGCTGTTTGGGACATTTCATTGACTGTCCATCCGGGTGAATTTGTGGCCGTTGTTGGTCCAAACGGAGCTGGAAAAACGTCTTTGGTCAAAGCCATTTCCG
This sequence comes from uncultured Desulfovibrionaceae bacterium, assembly GCA_964370375.1. Lineage (GTDB taxonomy): Bacteria > Desulfobacterota > Desulfovibrionia > Desulfovibrionales > Desulfovibrionaceae > CAYJIX01. The sequence goes on from CAYJIX010000033.1 coordinate 22,414, forward strand.
GTCTGGTTCCTTTATCAAATGGTTCTATCCAGATATTTGGAAAGGATATCCAAGGCATGCCGGCACACAAAGTGGCAGGCCTTGGAGTTGCGCAAAGCCCTGAAGGGCGTAAACTTTTCCCCGAAATGACAGTTTTGGAAAATTTACACCTTGGTGGCTACACCTGTAATGACAAGGCTGTTTTGCAAGAACGCTTTGAAAAAGTGTTCACCTTATTCCCACGTTTGGAAGAGCGGCAAACACAGCTTGCAAGCACCTTGTCAGGCGGAGAGCAGCAAATGGTGGCCTTGGGGCGCGCCTTAATGGCTGATCCAAAAGTGTTGCTTTTGGACGAACCCTCCCTTGGCCTTGCTCCTAAAATCGTAGACGAAGTCTTTGATGCCATTGCAGAAATCCATGCAAAAGGTGTAACCATTCTTATTGTTGAACAAAACGTGCGCCAAACCCTTGAAGCGGTTGACCGTGGTTATGTTATTGAAAACGGTCACCTTGTTTTAGACGGTGAGGGGCAGGAACTTTTGAACAACGAACATATCAACAAATACTATCTTGGTCTGTAACCTTTGAGGGTGGCCTTTGGGGAGGGTGTTTTTGCACTTTTCCCAAAGGCCCCTTATGCCCTTAATAACCCGACAAAAATTGTCCAGCTGACACCCCAGACGGTACTTTTGGGACAGCCTGATAAGGAACCATCATGCAGCAACAAACTCCATTACTCATTCAAAACGCCACTGTAATGACCATGGATGGTGACAACACCATCTTGGACAATACAGACATTTTGATCGCTGATACCACTATTATAGCTGTTGGGCAAAACCTTATTCAAGACCCACGTGCACAAAACGCAACCATTAAAGACGCCACTGGCCTTTTAGCCATGCCCGGCCTTGTGAACGGGCATTTTCATTCTGCCGGAAACTTTACCAGAGGCGCGGTGGATGATTTTCCTTTAGAAGTCTTCATGCTCTATGAAGTACCGCCTTTATCGGACAAGGCCATGTCTTCACGGCTCAATTATGTCCGCACCATGTTAAGCTCTTTAGAAATGCTCCGTAACGGCACAACCGCTGTGTTTGACGATCCCTTCTATGTGCCTGTACCCACGGAAGAATCCATTGACAATATCATGCAATCCTATGTGGATTGTGGCATCCGTGCAGCTGTGACCATGGATCAGCCTATCCTAATAGAGTATGAAAAATATCCCTACCTTAAAGATTTACTGCCTGAACACGAACGCATTGCCATGGAAAAGGCTCCGCGGCTTTCAGGTGAAGAGATGCTGGGCCTTTACGGCGACTTTATCAGCCGCTGGAGTGGTGCTGCAGGTGGGCGCGTGTCCCCTGCTGTGTCGTGTTCTGCACCGCAGCGAGTGACACCAGAGTACCTTGCAGCCCTTAGCGATCTGTCACGAAAACACAATATCCCCTATGCCATTCACATATTAGAAACCAAGCTGCAACGCCTATTTGGGCAGCAAAAGCACGGCAAATCCTTTATTGAATACGTCAACGACCTTGGCTGCCTAGATGAGCGTATGCAAGTTATTCATGCCATTTGGGTGGACGAAAAAGATATGGAAATCATGGCCAAAAGCGGCTGCACGGTTTCGCACCAGCCCCTTTGCAATTTGCGCATCGGCAGCGGCATCATGCCGTTTAGGCGCATGCGCGAACATGGTATTCCCATTTGCCTTGGCACTGACGAAGCCTGCACAGATGATGCTGTAAACGTATGGAATGTCATGAAATTGGCAGGACTTGTCCATAAAATCACCGACCATGACTACCGCAATTGGCCTAAAGCGGACGAAATTGTATCATGCTGTATCCATGGTGGCGCTCGAACCCTTCTTCATTCGCACGACCTTGGCGTTCTTGCTCCCGGCTACCTTGCGGATATCACTTTGGTAGATCTTAACACCTTAAGCTTTACACCGCTCAACAACATTGCGCGCCAGCTTGTCTTTTCTGAAAACGGCTCCTCGGTCAAAACAACCATTGTCAACGGGGCTATTGTGTATGATGACGGCAAAATTTTGACCGTCAATGAAGAAGACCTTAAAGCAGAAGCACGAGAGCTTGCCAGCGATTACAACGCCTCGCTCAAAAATGCAGACAAAGAAGCTGCCAAGCTTGAACCGTATTACCGCGAAATGTATATGCGTTGCGCTACGGCTGATGTGGGTATGTGTCGCTGGGCCGCCAAGGCAGGCTGTTGAAAAAGGGCTGTCTGCTTTGTTAAGCTCGTTTTTTCTTTTGGCATGGACCAAAAGAGTCCTATGCCTTCAAGAAAAAACTTCGCTTGCCGCGCATCCAACCCTTTTTGAACAGCCTGCCCATGGATGAAGGTTTTGCTGGGAAAAGCTTTTGTTTATCTGAACAGCCTGCTCATGGATGAAGGTTGTTGTAGGAAAAAGCCTTTGCTTATTTCAACAGCCTGCCCA
>CAYJIX010000034.1:0-24362 GCA_964370375.1 uncultured Desulfovibrionaceae bacterium
CCCGATTAAAACACGCCAACTGACGCCGCATACGGCCTCTTTTCAGCCACCTGAAGCAGCACACCATCCACATACCGACCAATACGCGCCACATAACAAGCCTTATGCAGTCGTCCCATCTCTACAAAGCCGCACGCATGAGCCAAGGCCAAAGCGTGGCGATTCGTTACGGGACAAATGCCAATGATGCTCTTTGCATCCGTATGCCTAAACATCCACGCAAAGCCGCCCTTTGCCTGTTCTACAGCCGTATAGAAAAAATCCCGAAACGCCGTAAAATCAAATTCGTACACAAGTCCGCGAAACCGCGTGAACGTGGCACAGCCCATAAGCGTGTCGTCATCGTTGTAACATCCTAAGAACACGCACTTTTCAATGGCTGTTACGTCAAGCCAATCTCCAAGCGTTGGGTTTTTATAGGCAGACATGGCAAGGCTAATAAGGCCTTCATCCTGCATACGCTCAAAAATGGCCACACGTTCTGCTGTTTCAACGATGCGTTTATAGTGCATTTTCAATCATCCAAACATGTTATAGGATGTTTTGGCTTTTTGCGGAGCAGTCCTTCCTGCCTCTTCATGGACAGGCGCGTAAAAGGTTAAGGCCAAGGAATCAGCCTTATCTGGGCTGGCTAAGCCGCGTTTTTTCATGTCGTCCTTGCTTTCTAAAAGCAGGGCGTTTGAGCGGTTAAAGGTGTATTCAAGGCTTTCAAGTTGTTCGGTAAGTTCAGTATCTTCGGGGATTGCGCCTTGATTGAGCCAGTCGCGCATATCGCCCCACATTTCGGCGCGTTTGTTGGCATAGGTGGTTTTTGTGGCCCTTGCCGCCGATTGTGCGTCAATGATGGTGTAGCCAAGCTGGCGCAACCTATCCACAACGCCTGCTCCCATGCCAACCCCATCTACAAACACGGCAGAGGGTTTATCAGCATCAATGATTTTGGACACAACGCCCACCAGTTCCATCAAATCAAGGCCCCTGTACACATGTTGTGCTTTACAGCAAAGGCCCTGGCGGAGCGTGATAACGCTTGCATCATCACCAAACCGCGCCACATCAACGCCCATGACGAGCGGTGCAAAGCTGTATACCTGCTTTGCTAAAGAACGCTCCTTGGCCCGCCGTACCACTTCTGAATTGATAAACTGCATGGAACCTGCTTGCGGAAATTCGCCACGCACGCGCACGCGCACAAAGTCGGAATCCTCGCCATAATCATTGACCCAAGCTTGTAAAAGCTCTTTGTTGGTCATGGCTGCCTTTCTGGAATCCACCTTCAACCTGTTCCAGCGATGAGAAAACTTGCCAAAACATTCGCGAAAGCGGCCCGTGTTGCGCGTGGGATTGCCAAAGCAGCACCATAAAATTTCTGTATCAGCGTCTGTTAGCGCGCCTTCTGAAACCTCCCAAATCACATCGGGAATGGCCGATGCCTCATCAAAAATCAAAACCACGCGCTTGCCTTTGTTATGGAGCCCGGCAAAGGCTTCTGTGTTGCGCTCAGACCACGGCACCATATCGATACGCCATGTTTTGTCATGGCCCTTTTCCTTGGCGATAAGCGCGGTGGCAGTGCAATCAAACCAGTGCTTGTTGATGCTAAGCCTGTGCCATTTGGCAAGTTCGGCCCATGTTTTGCTTTTAAGCTGAGCTTCGGTATTGGCTGTCACAACACCGCGTGTGTCCACAGTGGTGGACATGGCCCACAGGATAATCCAGGCAACCAAGGCAGATTTGCCGATGCCGTGCCCTGACGCCACAGCTTCACGAATGATAACGCCGACATCTCCACTTTTTTGCAAGGCGTCGCCAATGCGTACCAAAACTTCACGCTGCCAGACGTCAGGCCCTGTAAAGCTTGCCAGCTCTGCCTCTCCCCACGGAAAAAACGTGCACACCCACATGAACGGGTCGTGACGAAAAGAGATAGATAACGCCTCAAGGCTTTTGGGTGACGTTTGCAACGCGCTTTTTGGGGCGCAAGCTTGGCCTTGCTCAAGGTTATTTGGTGATGTTTGCAACGCGCTTCCCCTTGTCAATAAGTGTAGCCATGTCTAAACCACCCACAGCCTCTGCCTTGTTCAAGTGCTCCGGTTTTTGGCCCACAGTGTCGCGGATGAACTCTGCCGCTCGAATGTCACCGCCCATGGCTTTTTCTACAATCGAAATCGCAATGGCCTCTTGCAGCGTTATTCCGTCTGATGTGCTGCCTAAAAGCTTTTCCAAGGTGTCCCGTAAAAGCGTTTTTGGAGCACATTCTTTGGCTTTGTTTTTTTGCGTCCTTGTGCCTTTGCAGCTGTGCAATGTTTCAGATTGCGCGTGCGTTTCGTTTTTGGACATTTCCCTTCCCTTATTCATGTGTACCCAAAGGTTTTAGCCAAGGTTTGTACCCTTTTTGGGTTAGGTTTAAGGTTAGGCTTTTGGACAAGATGTTGTGTCCAAACTTTGTCCACTATGTCGAGAGTATAGCACGGCTTTTTGGCAGGTGTACGGTAGGGATATGGTAGGGAAGCTTTGGGATATGATAGGGGTGGGTTGACAGGTTTTTTCAAAAACGGCTTTTTTGGCTTTGTGTCGTTTTTTGGGGAATTTTGAGGTGGTTTTTGAGGCGTATTGTAACGGTAGAAAGTACCGCTAAAAGAACATGGACGCTCTGCTCTTTACTGCGTTCGTCCTCGCAGTTGACAAAAAAGCAGAAAGGCATGGATTCCCACGTCGGCCCTAACGGGCCTCCTCTGAATGACAAAGGCAGAAAGCAAAAGGCAAGAAGGCATACCTAGAAGGGTACAGGTGGTATGGCTTTAGTTTTTGCTCCAAGTGGGTTGATGACGTCGTAGCATGGCAGTGCCTTTTTTCATGTATCAGCGTGCAGGTGGCTGAAAAGGGGTAATATGCTTTGTCGGGCTTGTTTTTTGCTACGGTCATTTATGTCCAATAAACTCCGCTTTGCAAAAAAGCTTCGCCCTCCTCGCCTCTTACCCCTTTTGAGCCACCTGGGCAGGATGAAGGATGGGGTGGTTTTTTCCTAAAGGTTTGATTGCGCGGCAGCGCAACCTATTCTGCAAAAGAACAGATGCGCAAGCAAAGCATACCGCCCCTTTTCAGCACCAACAAAAAAGGCATGTCCAGCTGTGCGCTGTCCATGCCTTTAAAAGCTACGTAGTCCAAAGGATTTTTAGTTCGTGCTGCACACTTTAAGCATGCGTTCAAGGGCAGCCCTTGCAGGTTCGCGAATTTCAGGAGCCACTTCAACGGCACGCGCGGTTCCTTTAACAATGTGATCAAGGGTGCGGTGCAGTTTAAAGGGAGTGACCTTAGCCATATGCGAACATTCGCTGGAAAGGAGCGGCAGTACATTAATTTTATCGGCAAAGTCTTTGCCAAGGCGGCGCACAAGGTTGATTTCTGTGCCGATAACCATGGTTGAACCTTCGGGCGCGTTTTTAACAGCGTCGATGATTACAGAGGTTGAGCCTGCAATATCAGAGGCCAGCACCACATCTTCGCTACATTCAGGATGCACCACTACGATACAGCCCGGGTTTTCTTCTCTGGCTTTTTGGATATGTCCAACGTTAAAGCGGGCATGGATGGTGCAGAGCCCGGGCCAGATGATAAGGTCAGCGTTGTCGGCAGCCTCCACGTCGGCAGCTTCGCCTTTTTTGCGAATATCGAGCTGGTGCATGCGATCGGCAGTAATGCCAATGGTACGTCCTGTATTTCTGGCAAGGTTTTTATCCGGCAAAAACAACACGCCATCGCCTTGCTCCATGGCCCAGCGCAACATCCTTTCTGCATTGGCAGAGGTGCACACAGCGCCTCCGTGCCGCCCCACCACGCCTTTGATTTCAAGTGAGGTGTTCACATAGGCTAGGGGCACGAGCTTGCGGCCTTTTGCTGTAAGGCGCGTGATGATCCTTTCAACAAGCGCAGCTGGCGACATAAGCGCCATGATGCAATCGGCGTGTTCCTCCGGAAGATAGACCTTTTGATCAGGTTTTGCCAAAAGCGCGGCAGATTCGCCCATAAAGTAGACACCGCAAAAAACAATACTGGTGGCATCAATGGTTTCTACAAGCCGTGCCAGTTCCAAAGAATCGCCACGAAAATCGCAGTGTTGAATCACGTTTTGTTGCTGATAGTGGTGTCCCACAAGGGTAAGGCTTGACCCTAGCTGTTTGCGCAAAGCCTCAATGGCTTCGGCGTGAGAAGTTTTTTTTGTGCTGCTCATAGCTGTTCCTTGCCGATGCGCATGCTAAAATCTGCTGAAGGAGCCGAATGGGTGATGCGCCCTACAGAGATAAAATCCGGATGACGCAAGCCTGATGCTGCAAGCGTGCGCAATTTTTCAAGGGTTACTCCGCCGCTTATTTCCGTTTCAATGCTTTGCGGCACAAGAGCCAGGGCTTTTGCCAAGGTGTCCGCGTCCATATTGTCAAGCATGACTCGCTCAACCTTACAGGCTATGGCCTCGTTGACTTCGGCAATGGTGCGACATTCAACTTCAATGGGGGGGCAGGGGGTATAGATGGCGCGCAAAGCTTCTACAGCGCCAGAGATAGAGCCGGACTCATCAATATGATTGTCCTTAATCATCAGCATTTCGGAAAGGTTTAAGCGATGATTTATGCCGCCGCCGGCAAGCACGGCGTATTTGGCAGGGTAGCGCAGCCCGGGTAAGGTTTTGCGCGTGTCAAGAAGGCGCACGCCCGTGCCTTTAAGTTCATTGACATAGGCCCTTGTGAGGGTAGCAATGCCTGAAAGGTGGCTGATAAAATTAAGGATGACTCGCTCGGCCTTTAAAAGCTGTCGACCGGGGCCAAGAATGCGTGCAACAACAACGCCTTCTTCAACCTCTTCGCCTTCATTGGCAAAGAGTTGGCATTGATAACCTAGTTGATCTAGGTTTGCAGCGCACATGTCCAAAATAAGTGGGATCACGGGCAGGCCTGCCACAACGGTGGGCTGTTTTGCCACGATAACAGCATTCATTCGGTCATCTTCTGACAAGATGCCGATGGATGTGAGGTCTTCACCGTCTTCGGACAAAGACAGGGCGATCAAATTTAACAGGTGATCACGCGCTTCGCCCTGAAAAAACGCGCTGAACTCCGGACAGCTCATTATAATCTCCTTACCCTGCGCCGCACAAAGCAGCAAGATATGCTGAACTTAAAAAAATACCCATAACACGCATGCACTTGATCCAACAAGTACAGTAACAGCTACGTTTAGAGGGGTAAAGGCGTTTCGTCAAGCCATTGTATAGGGTAAAACAAGGCGCAACTCTGCGCGTTTATGCAAAATAAGTTTGTGTATACAATATATTATGATATAAAAAGGTTGTTTATCAGAAAACTAGGCTTTTTTCTTTTTTTCGTACACACAGGCAAAGGTTATTCTCGATCCTGCAAAAGCCTTGATTTGGACAGGCTTAAATGTTCGCGCATGGCCTTTGCAGCTTCTTGCGAATCGCTGTTTGCAATGTGCTGAAAAATAAAGTCGTGTTCACGAGCACGGTTTGCCGAAAGCGTTTCGTCATCCAATCCTTTTTTCATGGCCTGCCATAAAGGAGAGCGTATGGTTAAAATGATGGGCGTGATGGTTTCGATGATCATTTCATTGTAGGTTGCCCTTGCAATGGTTAGGTGAAACAGCATGTCAGCCTCAGAATATTTGGTAGGATCGCTAAGTTTAAGGCTGCTTTTAATGTCTTGCAGGTGTTGTTCGATTTGGGCAAGGTCTGTGGACTTTCGGTTTTGAGCAGCAAGCCAGGCAATGCCTGGTTCAAAGGCTTCGCGCAGTTCAGACATACTAAAAGGAGCCATGGCCGGCTGAAAAATACTGTCAAGGGGCTGCATGGCGTCGGTTTCATCCGGCAGCTTAACAATGAAGTTGCCTTCACGGTGGCGCACTTCAATGATTCCCATAAGCTGCAAGGCCGCAATGGCTTCGCGCAAGGTGTTGCGGCTGATGCCAAGCTCCGTGGCAAGCTGACGTTCGGCAGGAAGTTTATCGCCCACATTGTAGCTGCCAATCACAGGCAAAAGCACATTGACCGTGACCATGCTTTTTTTCTGATGCTGTGTGATTTTTGGAAATTTCAAGACAACCTCCGTAAAGTATGAATATACGGATACTACATATTGCTTTTGGCAAAGTAAAGCAAAAACATGATGTTAAGGACAGGATGCTTCAAAAAAAAAGAGTGTTTTTTTGGCACGCAAGCCCTTTGGGCATAACGCAAAAACCAAGCGCAGACATGGCAGTCTGATTCAAAAAAATATTTTGACAGGCTTTATATGCTTGGACGTGCAAAATACATGAAAAAAAATCGTGCTCAATCCCTAACAAAGATTGAGCACTGCATAAAAAACAACAAAAGGCTGCCCGAGTCATCGGGCAGCCTTTTGCTATGCATACAAATGTGCTTATTTTTTCATGCTGCGTTTTGAGGCTTTGAGAGGGTTGACCTTCTTCACACTTTCAGAAGGCGCGTACGTGATCAAATGTTTGTTTGTTTCAAACAATTCTTCATAGTTAAGGCCCAAAGCTTTGATTCGTTGTTTCATAAACTCTCGGTTGCTATTGCGATTTGGGTCGGCAATTTTTTTGGTTACAAACTTGTCTTCGGTCAAATACAAACCTCTGCTATCAATGGCAAGATGCAGGGACATATTGTTTTCTTCAATGGATTGAATAAGCATTTCTTGGGATGTGCCAAAACGAGAAGCCATAATATACCTCATACGATTCTTTAGGGTTGCAAAAAGTGAACAAATGGTTTTTAATAAAAATGAAATTCATTGTCAACAAGAAGACGTAACGTTTTTCTTCTTTTCATAGAGCAAAAAACCGCCGATTGATAAGGACAAAGGCTTTCTTGGCAAAATGTATATTTTGCGCTTTTAAAAAAGGTAAGAAGGCGCATGTGCGGTCACACTAAAACGTGGTAACAATCGGTGCAAGGCTTGTGTATGGCTATTCTTGTACAATTTTTCAAAAATTTAAATAAAACAATGCCTTGCCACAGGGAGTATGGGTTAAATGGTAAAAAAATCATTGCCACTCCTATGAATCGGTTGACGTATGCTTTTGTAACGTTGTACTGTTGTTCTAACGATTTAAAAAGAATACTAAAGGAGCCCGTATGAACGGATTTTTTAAATTTGCTTTAACGTTTTTAGGTGGCGTTGTTGTTGGCGTTGTTGGTGCCAGCGCTGTTTCCCGTAAAGAGGGCGTGCGCCCTTTAGCGGCAGATTTGATCAGCCGCGGTCTTGATGCCAAGGACGTGCTTTTGGGCAAGGTTGAAACCTTAAAGGAAAATGTGGAAGATTTAGTTGCCGAAGCGCAACATTCTGCCGAAAAACGTAAAATGCAAAAAGAAGAACAACCTAAATAATACCTTCATGCCATGCAGCTAATCATTGTTCATGAACTTGTAACAAAGCAATACGGCAGGGTGCGTTTACGTGCTGTGCAGGCTCTTAGTTTGCGCACTGTAAAAACGTTGCGCCAACGCCTTGAAGCGTTACCTGGCATAGCAGATTTTACCATAAATGCCCGTACCGGAAGCGTTTTGCTGTATTACGCAGACCTTGACGCGCGAAAAGATGCCTTTATGGCCTTGGGCCTTGGCGACGTGCCTGCAATTGCATGTGATACGCTTGCCGAGCCTTTGACAAATAGTGGCAATAGCGTGGCCTTATCCCATGGCAATCCGCTTGTTTGGCCGTTTGTGCGCTATGTCTTTTTGCGTCCTTTCATGCCCATGGGCTTTCGTATTGTGGCGGCTGTGAAGCATGCTATCCCTTATATTGTGCGTGGTATCAAGGCGTTATTGAGTGGCAAGCTCAATGTTGATGTGCTTGACGCGACAGCCATTGTGATTTCTCTTTTTCGGCGCGATTTTCGTACCGTAAGCTTGCTCACGTTTTTGCTTGGCATGGGCAATGCTTTGGAAGAATGGACACGGCAAACATCCAGAGCAAGCCTTGCCATGAGTTTGCGCCTTGATATTGACACGGTTTGGATTCGTAAAAATGGCGAAGAGGTTTGCATACCATTGTCTGAGCTTAGCCTAGATGACCTTGTCATTGTGCGTTCAGGCTCTGTGCTTGCTGTTGACGGCATTGTGGTTGAGGGTGAAGCCATTATCAACCAGGCTTCCATGACCGGTGAGCCTGACGGTGTTTTTCGAAAAGCCGGCGGCGCTGTCTTTGCCGGAACAGTTGTAGAGGACGGAACGCTTTGCATCCGCCCAACCCACATTGGCGCAGAAACGCGCTTGCAGCATATTGTGGATTTTATCGAACGCTCCCAGCATTTAAAAGCTTCTATAGAAGGCAGGGCCATGCGCATGGCTGATTTGGCTGTGCCCTTTACCTTTGCTTTGTCAGGCCTTGTATATCTTTTGACGCGCAATCCGTTGCGTGCGGCCTCGGTTTTGCTGGTGGATTATTCGTGCGCTTTGCGCCTTGCAACGCCTTTGGCCATTTTGGCGGCCATGCGTGAAGGGGCAAGCCGCGGCGTGCTGATCAAGGGCGGCGTCTTTTTAGAGGGCTTGGCTGAGGCTGATACGGTAATTTTTGATAAAACCGGCACATTGACCAGAGCGCGGCCCTATGTGGCCAAGGTTGTGGCGCACGGGAACTATTCAGAACGAGAAATTTTGCGCCTTGCTGCCTGCCTTGAAGAGCATTTTCCGCACCCTGTGGCCCGTGCGGTTGTGCAAAGGGCCGATGATGAAGGCCTACAACATAGGGAAGAGCATAGCGAGGTCGAATACATTGTAGCCCACGGCATTGCCAGTCGTTGGCGTGACAAGCGGGTTCTTTTGGGCAGTAGGCACTATATTTGTGAGGACGAAGGCATTGCCCTTACCCCCTTGGAAGAGACGGCAAACGCCTTGCTTCATCAAGGGTATTCCTTGCTCTATCTTGCCATTGATGGCGAAATAGCAGGGCTTATTGGTATCGAAGACACCGTGCGCGAAGAAGCAGCCGCCGTCATTGCCGAACTTTACGCCACAGGCATCAAACGCATTGTGATGATCACAGGCGATGAAGAACGATCTGCCCAAAATATCGCAGAAAAACTTGGTATTACCGAGTATTATTATAAAATTTTGCCTGTCGATAAGGCTAAGATTGTGGGCCAAATACAAAAGGAAGGCGGCAAAGTGATCATGGTTGGCGATGGCCTTAACGACGCGCCGGCCCTATCCTTAGCTGATGTGGGCATAAGCTTGCGCGACGGCACAGACCTTGCCCAAGAAGTGGCAGACGTTGTCCTAACCCACAGTACCCTTGATGGGCTGCTTGTGGCACGAAAGCTTGGGCAAGAGGTGTTAAAACGCATTGGCTCAAATTTTGTGTGGAATACAGGGCTTAACACGGCCTATTTGGGGTTAAGTCTGTTTGGGGCCATATCGCCTGCTGTTTCGGCAGTATTGCATAACGCAACAACTGTAGGTGTTACCATCAATGCTATGCGGCCTTTGGTGCCTATTGCACATGATGACTAACAGGCTTTTAACGTAAACCTTTTATAGGGGATGAGCATGATTGAAAACTGTATTACCTCTTTTGTAGAAGGCAGAATCCGTGTGCGCCACCCCATATTTACGGATGAGCTTGTTGTAGCACAGATACAAAGCCTTTTACAAAACCTTGATGGTGTAGAGTCGATACAGTGCAATACTCGTTCAGGCTCCCTTTTACTGCAATACGATGCAGATGTTTTGGATAAAGAAACCTTGATTGGACTTTTAAAGCAGGGCGAACAATGGCTTTTTAGCACAGCCCCACAGGAAGTGGAAAAAAAGCCCTGCCTAGCCACAACCTTTCGCAATATGACAACACGCGAAAAACGCAAGCTTTATAACCGTACCATGGCTGTTTCTTTGGGTATGACTGCCATGGCCATAGGCGTTGGCAACAAACGCCTGCATGTGTTGGCAGGTTCTGTGTTTTTAGGGCTTTCGTTGTGGCATATTAAGCGTATGCGCAAGGCTTTAAAGTAAAAAAAAACTAGGTTTAGCCCCTTAAAAAGCATTCGTCTTTGACCTGCTTTTTGTTTGCATTTGCTTGCGAATAAGTTTTGTGCTTATGCGTAAAAAGTCATCCTTTTTCTTCTTCATAAAATACGTAATGGTGTCGTTTATGTAATCAGGATGACGATCCGCTCTATAAATATGCACAACATGACTGTCTAAATCTTGTAAAAATGCTTGCGCGTCAAAGATAGATGCATACTTTTCAAAAGCATTGTCAGCATACAAGGTCAAGCCCATGCATAAACATTTTAGGCATGTGCCACAATTTTTATCGCCAAGCACGCCAAAAATGCACGGATGAAGCCAAAAATAGGACGGCGCATAATAATACAACAGATGTATTTTGTTTTCTCTGCTTGTTTCACAACCGCTGGTATATATTTTACAATTTTCAGTGCAAAACATGGCGTCTGCAAAAAAAGCCGTGTCCGTCATAGCCCGCTTGATCAGCCAAGCTAAACTTGTCAATGGACCTGCTTGCCGAATGAAAATATACGGAAAAAAGCTTTTGCAGGGCTAAGGCAGCCGCGGTGTTTCTAAACAATTCTACATGTACAAACAGCTCTTCTAACGCTGAAACAAAATTTGTATTGAGCCAAACACTGGCAAGGTTTAGTTCCTTGGCTAGCGCAGTGATGCGCTCATAGGAACGTGTAAAGTGTTTAGGGGTTTCCTCTTTTTTTTCAAATGGGCCCATGTTAAACGTGCACAAATGCGTTATGGGGTAAACTGAATCCGGCCCATGGCTTGCCAAGGTGTACATGGAATCAACGCCGCCGGAAAAACCCGTGCCCACGGCCTGTGCTGATGGCAAACGTTCATGGGAAAGGGTCGCATGAATGGAAAAAGCATGTTTTGTGTGGTGCTTACTGACAACAGGAATATAATATTGCGTCAATTGGTAATAAAGTTGCGCCGACAATGGGTCGTTACAATGAATATCTTGCCCTGTTCTAAAGGCAAGGGGCAGTAACACCACCACAAAGCTATCGCAGCGTTCGGTGCAAAGGTACTGACTGTATGTAAAACCTGTTTCATACCAAAGGGTAAAATTGCGCTCATTCGTTTGAATGTCTGCACAAACGCGTACAGAATTTGCCAGTGTGACAGTATAGAGCTTGCCTATGGTGATCATGCTGTACCTTTTTAGTGGATTGTCATAGACAAAGTACGGTTTTTTTATATTGAGGACAAGGGGATTTTTTGCTTGTAATGCTTTTTTGTTTTTGATGTTGCATTGTCGTGCTGCATGCAGTATGTTGAACGGCGTTTATGTATGAGCTGTTGTCATGAGGTATGGTGTTGTTTAGCAATCCAAAGCTTTGCTTGCTTTATAAGCTATGGGTACATGGTATTGAATCTTTGATTAAAGAGGGTAGATAAAAAGAAGTATGTTTTTTTAGTGAATGCATTGGTTTTTTTGTACGCTATGTTTATGTATAGAAAAATTAAAGAAAACAAAAGGGTGTTAACCATGAAATACCTTGTTATAGTTTGTGCTTTTTTTGTGTTGCTTATATCTGTAGATCAGGTGCTTGCAGCCACAACCACCACAGAGGATCAACACAATGAACTGTATGCAAAAGCCATGAATGGCGACGCCATGGCATTATATGACCTTGGTGTTTTGTATGCAAAAAACACAAACACACCAGATAATCTTATTAAAGCTCATGCCTTTCTTACATTGGCAAGTGCCATTAGCAATCGTTATGTTGGCGATGTCCTGTCGCCAATAGCGCAAAAACTTACAACTGCACAGCTTGCAAAAGCTGAAAAACTGTATGATGAACTATGGGATAAAATACCAAAAAAGTAAAAAGCATTTTAAATACGGTTTTACACAAGCAAATGTTAATGCAAGTATAAATTTACTGCACAACACAACAATAAAACAAAAAGTAATTATGCATAGCCCTTAGGTTGTTTGTTGTGTTTGTAAATTTTGAATGTTGACCTTTGCAATGTGCACAGAGGCCGATACTTTTTTATGGGCATGCCATGGCCATAGGCGTTGGCAACAAGCGCCTGCATGTGCCGCAGGTTCTGTGTTTTTAGGGCTTTTGTTGTGGTATATTAAGCGTATGTATAAGGCGCTAAAGTAAAAAACTAGGTTTAGCAACCTAAAAACCGTTATTCTTTGACGTGCAGTTTTTTTTGCAGTCGCCCTCTAATGTATTTCATGCGTATTCTTAAAAAATAATCCTTTTTCATTTTCATAAAATACATAATGGTGTCGTTTACATAATCAGAATAACGGTCTGTTCTGTAAATGTGCATGATATGGCTGTCTAAATTTTGTAAAAATGCTTGCGAATGAAAGATGGATGCATACTTTTTAAAAGCATTGTCAGCATACAAGGTCAAGCCCATGCATAAACATTTTATGCACGTGCCACAATTTTTATCGCCAAGAACACCATAGTTGCACGGATGAAGCCAAAGATAGGACGGCGCATAATCATACAACAGATGCATTTTTTTTTCTCTACTTGTTTCGCATCCGCTGGTATATATTTTACAGTTTTCAGTGCAAAACATGGCGTCTGCAAAAAAGCCGTGCCTGCCATAGCCCACTTGATTAGCCAAGCTAAAATTGCCAATGGATCTGCTTGCCGAATGAAAGTATACCGAAAAAAGCTTTTGCAGGGCTAAGGCGGCAGCGGCGTTCCTAAACACCTCCACATACAAAAACAATTCCTGTAACGCTGAAACAAAATTTGTATTGAGCCAAACATTGGCAATGTTTAGTTCCTTGGCTAACGCTGTGATGCGCTCATTGGAACGCGTAAACTGTTTCGGTGTTTCTTCTTTCTCTTCAAAGGGGCCCATGTTAAACGTGCACAAATGCGTGATGGGGTAAACTGAATCCGGTCCATGGCTTGCCAAGGTGTACATGGAATCAACGCCGCCGGAAAACCCCGTGCCCACGGCCTGTGCTGATGGCAAACGTTCATGGGAAAGGGGGGCATGAATGGAAAAAGCATGCTTTGTGTGGTGCTTGTTCACAACAGGAATATAATATTGCGTCAATTGATAATAGAGCTGTGCTGACAACGGGTCTTTGCAATGAATGTCTTGCCCTGTTCTAAAGGCAAGGGGCAGTAACACCACCACAAAGCTATCGCAGCGTTCGGTGCAAAGGTACTGACTGTATGTAAAACCTGTTTCATACCAAAGGGTAAAATTGCGCTCATTCGTTTGAATGTCTGCACAAACGCGTACAGAATTTGCCAGTGTGACAGTATAGAGCTTGCCTATGGTGATCATGTAGTCCCTTTTTTGACGAAGTATAAATAATAAATACATTTTTTTTAAAGGCATGACAAGTGTAGCTCTTGTAGGCTCTACGGTAAATAGCACCTCAGTGCTTGTTTTTACAAAGCGGTCGGACTTTTCTTTGACAAAGCGCGGTGCGTATTGACAGCTACATACCTACAGTATAATGGTTTAAAAAACTGAAAAGTTTCGGAGGATATATGCCATTACGAGTCCTGTTTTTACTGTGCAGCCTTGGCCTTTTGTCTGCCTGCGCCAGCGGATTTGAAACGCATTATAAGCCCGCCTCACCCCTTGATACCCCCATGGCCTCGTATGAGACCTGTTATGATACAAAGGTGGAGCGCATTTCCCCATATGACCGAGCAGATAAGGTTATAGAAGATATGAAATCAAAGGGTTACGTCCTTATTGGGCAAGCAAAATGGGAAAGCATAGGCGAAGAAAGCAACCAAACCGCCCTTGACCAAGGCCGAAAAGTGGGCGCGTGTATTGTGCTTTGGAGTCGGCTAGAAGCAGGCGTTGAACATTCCACCCGCACCGTGAGCAACTATACCCCTGCACGTAAAGAAAAAGTTGTCATTGATGGCAAGGAACACACCATCGAAATTCCAGCAAAAACAACATACCACCAGGAGCCGTATGATTATAAGCGGTATGAGTTTCGCGGCTATTTCTTTGCTAAAATGAAAAAGCATCAATAACAGCAAATCTTTGCTTAAAAAATACTGTTTGCACACCTTGAATGTTGGCCTTTGTACAGCGTACAGGGGCCAATATTTTTTTGTGCGGCCTGCTTGTCTGCGATTTTATGCTGCCACTTAGCCTCATGCTTTACCATGTAAAGAATGGTAATTCCATGAAAATACGCAAAAAATATACCTGCCCATTGGAATTGGTGCAGGATATGACAAAGGGCACGTCAAAGGGGGTGTCATCAGTCTGAAAAGGCCTGAATACAATGTATTCAGGCCTTTTGTATGCAACATCCTTGGTTTTATAAATTATTTCTTTAGCTTGTTCCACATTGCATCTGATAACGCTTGTGCCTCTTGTACTTGTTCTAAAGAGATTCTTTCAAGTCCGGAAAGCAGGTGTAGTTTTTGCGTGTCCCAATTGCTGGTGTGAGTGCCGGCTAGTTCTGACAGCTTGGCAACAACATCAGATTGCAAAAATTTTAGCCAAAGGGCTTCATTTTCCCACAGTTCAACCATTACAAGGCGGTTCGGGTTTTTTTGCATCTGCTGACAAATAGGCGTGCACATTTCCTTTAAATGCTCGTATTTTTTTGACTTCTTCAAGGGCAACCTGAAAAAACTCTTCACGTTTGTCCTCATGGATTGTGAAGGAAAGAATGACGGTGATTGGTTGTAAAGCCATGTAAATCCTTATTCTATTAATTTTGGAACAGTTGATAGGTAAAGTTTTGTCTAAGGTTCATTACTACAGCACCTTTCTTTTTTTGGCAAGCATGGGGAAAAGATGGGAAATGTTTTTTTTAACTGTCGCACCGTTTTTTAGCATAAGGGTGGCGCAAATACACAACAAAATGCTAGTCACACAATCGGTTACGTGTATTATGGTAGCAAAAACACCATGGTGAACATGCCGCAAATTGCGTTAACGATACTTATAAACAATAATGGCAAGTAATGCTTTGTGCTTACACCAATAACAGCAAGCACCCTTCCCATATACTGTAATTGCGCGCCCATAAGAAATATTCCGGGAATAAGAATTGCAATGTCTGTACTGCTTAACAAGCCGTCAGTAAAAAGAGCCGCTGCAACGCCAACAGCTGCAACAGCAGAAAATAGCGTTGTAAGTAAAACTGTAATAGCGTCACCAGGTAGGCTAAATACAGCCATAACAGGTTCAAAAAATCTGCCGATAACTTCAAGAACATTCAAAACAGTTAAAAAATGGATCAATGCAAAGGCCAATACAACATTTGGCAAAAGGTGATTTGTTGCAAGAACCCATCCTTTACGCATTCCGACAACAAAAACATCTATTACGCTTATATTTTGTGCAGTATTCATAGTGTTATCCTTTGTAAATCACAGTTTTTGTATACAGCCTCATGATGTTCACTCCAACAACTTTATAAAACAGTATAACAGACAAAGGCATCATAATAGAAACAGTTAAAAAAGAAAAAACAGCCATGCCCGTGGTAAGGTAATTGACAATGGCAGCCCCTGCCGAAAATTGAAACGAAGCACACAACAGGCGTTCTTGTTCAGTGATGTGACCGTTTTCAAAAAGCTGCCGCGTCATTGCTGCACCTGCATCTGAGCTTTGCATACTGCTGATAAGGGTAAGGCCCACAATGCCGGGCAAACCCATGACAGGCCGTAAAATGGGGGTAAGCATTTTTTGCGCAGCTTGCAATGCGCCAAAATGCGTGGCAACTTCAACAATTCCAAGGGCTAGCATGATGCCGGGAATGAGCGATAGGGAAAACAAAAAACCTTGTTTTGCGCCATAGCCACCCTTGCCGATAAAGTTTCCGCCTGAAATTTGACCATAATTGCCTATAAGTTCGCTCACATTAAAAGCGTCTAACCAATTGTCATTGTTTGAAAATACACCTGAGAAAAAGATCAAGGCAATGATCAGGGCCAGATAGCCTTTGAGCGATGTTTTTTCATAAATTTCAGATACCTTAGCATCTAAACCTGTTTGTGGCTGCTTCGTTGTTTGCATGTTTGCCTTCTAGTGTTGGTGTAAAAAATAGTCGTGTGCGATTTTTTTGGCGGTGTGCCTATCGGGTTTTCCAGAGCCTGTTAAAGGGAGCTGCCGCACAAGGATATGGGCTTTTGGGACTTGATATTTTGCAAGGCCAAGGCACAATTTCTTCCAATCAGGGCAGGGTGTTTCGGTTAGCAGCACGAGCTGTTCACCAAGTTCATCATGGGGGGCAGAGGTAAGCTGAAAAGCCATGGGAAGGGCATGCGACAGTTTTTCTTCCACTTCTTCTATTTGTATTTTTATGCCGCCGCTGTTCACAACGTTGTCCACCCTACCTAAAATCTGAAACCTGCCGTCATCCAATACCACGGCGCGATCGTTTGTTACAAGTGTGGTGTCGCAAATGCTTGGCGCATCAATGCAAAGACATTCGTTGTCTGAAAGAAAAACCGTAATGCCCTCAAAAGGCGTAAAAAAAGAGCTTGCATCCTTTGTATTGAGCCTGCGCAATGCTATGTGGGACAGGGTTTCTGCCATGCCATAGGTCAGCCAGACAGCGTTTGGAAAGTGAAAAAGCTCTTTTTCAAGTTTTGGCATGACAGCCATTCCGCCAAGTATAAGATGCTTTACGTTTTCTAGCCTTTTACGCTCTGTCGTATGTTTAAGAGTACATGCAGCCTGTTGCGGCGTCATGGCTACAAAATCCGGTGAAAAATCTATGTCTTTCATGGGATATAATGAAGGCGGAACACAATAAAGATCCAAACCTGCAACAAGAGCACGCACTACAATCATTTTTGCGCCGATAAATTGTAATGGCATGCATAATAAAACACTTGCACCTTTTTTAAGCGACAAAAAAGAGCAAGTGCGCCGCGCGCTTTCCATCATGCTCTTTTTTTGTGCTTGAAAAACTTTACATAAGCCTGTGGAACCAGAGCTTTGTACTTCAATGGTGTCGCTGTCATTAAACCATTCTTGAAGAAAGGTGTATATATGCATGAGCGATGCGTCATCATTTGCTCGTGCAAGAATATCGTGTTTAAAATCATCAAGCGTTTCTTTTGAATAGGCTTTGCCTTCAAAAGTAAAAACTTGCGCGTTATAATCAAAAATAAAGTCGTTATGCATAAAATAGTCGATTTATGGAAATTTTGGATAGTCTTTAAAGTTTGGTTTACGTTTTTCTAAAAAGGCTTTGCCGCCTTCTTGCGCTTCTTCTGTCATATAATACAGCAAGGTTGCATCACCTGCCAGCTCTTGGATGCCGGCTTGCCCGTCAAGCTCGGCATTCAATCCGGCCTTTATCATGCGTAGGGCCATGGGGCTGTGCTCCATTAAGGTTTCGCACCAGGCAACGACTTCATCTTCAAGCTGGGCAAGAGGCACAACTTTGTTGACCAAGCCCATGTCAAGGGCTTCTTGCGCTGAATATTGCTTGCACATGAACCAGATTTCCCGTGCCTTTTTTTGACCCACAATGCGCGCAAGGTAGGATGAGCCAAAGCCCGCGTCAAAACTGCCAACCCGTGGCCCTGTTTGGCCAAATCTGGCGTTTTCAGAGGCAATGGTCATGTCGCACACCACATGCAGCACATGACCGCCGCCAATGGCAAAACCATTGACCATGGCAATGACAGGCTTTGGGAGCGAGCGTATCTGCTTTTGCACATCCAAAATATTGAGCCGCGCAACCCCGTCTTTTCCAATATAGCCGCCATGGCCTTTCACATTCATGTCGCCGCCGCTACAAAAAGCCGTTTCGCCAACACCTGTGATGACGACAACGGCAATGTTTTGATCGTTGCGGCATATGCTTAAAGCTTCGCTCATTTCAGAAACTGTTGTTGGGGTAAAGGCGTTGCGGTAACGATCCCTGTTTATAGAGATTTTTGCAATACCTTGAAAATATTCAAATAAAATTTCTTCGTACTCTTTGATCTTTTGCCATTGCCTTGTGTTCATGTTCAGCCTCCTTTAGCGGCCTGTTGTCTGACTGTTGCAATGTGTGGGATTCATTTTTAAAGTTATGCTGTTTCAGCGTGCCAATACACACGATGTAAAATAGGTTTTTGTGCCGCGCTAGCTTGTTTTTAAAGATAAACTGCCCCGACGTGTTTGCCCTGTGCCTGTTGAAAAAAGGCGTTTGTCACAAATCGTTTTAGAAAAAGCTGCCATTGCAGTGCTGTAAGACTTCTTAAAAAATGCAAGGTGTAGAAAAGAATTATTTTTTTTGCGTTGAAAGGATCATGTTGGTCACTCGTACGCTAGAAATAAGCCTGCCTTTTTCGTTGGTGATATCCACATTCCAAACATGCGTTGTACTACCTTTGTGCACAAAATGCGCGCTTGCAAGTAAACGCTCGCCCTTGTTTGCCGTTGCAATGTGGTTGCCTGACACGTGCAAACCTGTGGGGAATTCATGCTCCTTACAAAAAAAACGCGATGCGTATCCTGCAAGGCATTCTGCCAAAGCAAGCGATGCCCCGCCGCTCAACTTGCCAAACGGATGCAGGGTGCAATCGTCAACCAACATGCTGGCGGTAATGGGTAACATCTTGTGTTCATACAAGGTTTCTATGGAAGATTGGGCAAAAGATACGCTGCCGTCTTGTGCAGGGGGCTCAACCTTATGAAGGTGTATGCCAAGCGCGGTTAAAATAGAGTTTGTTATCATAAAAAATACAGCAAACGTTTGGTGCTTTCGTATTGTTATATAGGATTATGTATAAATTCTAAAACTTTTCAAAAGGTTATAATAAAAAACACAGCCTGTCAATGCTTTGGCATGCAGAGCGAAGCATGCTTTGGCACGCTTTAGTGCGTATAAAAGCAGGGCTTGATTGTTCCACGCTTTTTATTTTTGCATGGCATCGAATCTTTTTCTATCATGTTGATATTGCGCCATGTCTGCAATATTGCCCGGGACGATCGTCATGCCAATGGGGCAAAGGGTTAATGCGGCAAGCTTAAGATGTTGCCACGCAAAGGGGATACCAATAATAGTTACCGCACAGGCAATGGCAGACAGCACATGCCCTATGGCAATCCAAAGCCCCGCCAAAAGAAACCAAACAATATTGCCAATAAAACCCATGGCACCTGTGCCTATGTCCTGCGAACCTGTAAGGACGTCCCTGCGGATAGCCACTTTACCAAAGGGAAAAAAGGCAAACTTGCCAATGACAAAACAAGCCCTTCCCCAAGGAATACCAATAATAGAAACAAAAGCCAGCACACCAAAAAACCACCATAATAATCCGGTGAAAACCCCACCAAGCACAAACCATAATACATTGCCAAGCAAACTCATTGTTGTTGTCCTTTCTTTACATTATAAACAAACAGTATAGTAGGCTATACGTTCATGATGATGCGTACATTGTTTTTACATATTGAATCAGGCTTTTCCAACAGACTGTTAGGCGGCATTTATAACATCTATGCTTTTTTTACATTCCATTGGTATATGTAACGTTATCTTGTTATCACAGCTGTATACGCATAAAAAGCTATTTGCACACTTCTGCGATAAGTGTTGATTCTGGCCTTGTTTCCAGTTGGCACAGCTCTGGATGTGCGCTTTTATAAATGACGCATTGTTGAATATGCCTTGCTCCTGCTTCTTTAAGGCGCCGTTCCAGCTCTTCCCAATCATAAAGCCATTTATGTCCCCAAGCTCTGAAATTAATATTTAATAACTCTGCCTTGGTTTGTACAAAGCCAAGGCCATATTTTGTTAAAGATTTGCCGCATCGCTCCTTCCAGTTATCATCAAGGTACACTTGAATGATTTTTTGCAAGTCAGGCATGGCTATGCGCATAACTCCACCTGGTTTTAAAACTCGTAAAAAATCTTGTAAAGCGCGCAGTCCTTCCTCTACGTTGAGGTGTTCTAAAAAATGTTCATTATAGATAAAATCAACAGAGTTATCATTAAAAGGAAGCGGATTGCGCAAGTCAAAATTCAAATCAAGCTTTGCTATATTATTGTCTGAATTATTGTCGATATTTATCCAGCCTTCAAAATAGTTTTGTCCGCAGCCGATATGCAATTTTACAGCTTTTGCCTTTTGAATGATAGGAAAAAGCTGTGCTAATTTTTTTCTGTTTTCTGCTTCTTGTGTCATGGCCTTATTGTCTTGTTTTATTCTTGACCATATGCATCTTTTTTTATTTTACAAATGGCAAGTGCTGGTGGGTGCTTTTTTATCATTGCCTGATGTTTAGGGTGTTTTTGTGTGCGGATAAACGCCAGCAAAATGATGATGCATTTCACCTAAATTAGCAATAGTTTTGTCAAATGCTAACCCCTTTTTCTCCTTTTTCATCAAACGACAGTATACAAAAGAAAAACCGCAAATCCGTGTCTACAGGGTTTGCGGTCAAATTTGAAGCTGTTTGTTGTTACTTATGGCGGAGGAGGGGGAGATTGCTTTTTTCAACGTAATTTTTGTTTCACTCCTCTGAAAAACGTACTTTCATGCGGTTTTTAGAGGAGTGCTATGTTAAAACTCAAAGGTAAAAACAGCGTTGAGTGTATGCCCCATTTCGTGTGTTGAAGCTAATACATTATAGTTCAAGCCCATGCTAAAATCATCCTTTGCAACTTTTAAACCTGCTCCACCTTTAAAGGCTACGCGATCTGTATTTTGCAGAGTATACGTAAATGTAGCAGAACCGTCAGCTGAGCTGGCACTGCCGATGGTGTCTAAGTCCCCCATGGTGAGCACAACGCCAAGGTCAAGCTTTGGGGAAAAAATCCAGCCGCTTTGGCTTGTTATCTCTTTTGCCAGACTCACCCCCGCAAGGAAAGAGCAAAGGCCTTGGCCATCATCATTCATGATCATGCCATCGTTTTCTATAGAATACTCATCTGTTTGCACATATGTATAGCGCGCACTTAGATATGGGGTCACATCTACAAAATCGTTATAAGAGGTGTATTCTGCTCTGACCCCTGCTGTCCACACTGTGCTTGTGGTGTCGGCAGTAAGGTTCGTTTGCATGCTTGCCGGCAACTCTTGGTTCACCTCACCATACACGTTACTTAATCCCACATCTGCCAACAAGGCAAGATTTCCATTATACAATCCGCCGTATAATGACACATTCCAAAATTCAAAATCATTTTTTGTTGTAGTAAAATCGCCTTGGCTATATGTGTGGCCAGAGCCTACGTTAAAAGCAAGCCCAAGGCGATACTTTTCATCAAACGTATAATCACCGCCAAGGCTTAATCCACCAAGGTCTGTATTGCGGCTATGTTCAAAGTTGCCAATTTCATACCCATTTGTGGTAGTATGCATAAAAAGAGGGCTTAACCATAAGGCAAAGCCATTTTGTATGTTGCTCTCTTCTATAGGCGATCCGGCGGGAAGGCCGGCGTTGTCTGTATTTTCTACTGTCTTATGCATGGTAACAACAGGCTCTTCACCCTTGGTAGTGCCAAAATCCCTACTACCAAGACGGGTTTGCACGCTATTTGCACTTGCAAGGGCAATATCTTGGCCGGTCTTATTGAGCCCTGCCAAATAGCTTAGGTGCAAAATCCCTTCTATGGTGTTTGTGGCTAGCATAGGATTATCACGCCCTATATAACGGGTATCAGCAGCGCGAGAAAGCAGGAGCGAGCCCGTATGTAGCGTATCCACATCGGCATTTGTATGAGACAAAAAGTCTGCAACACTGCTTTGCATGTGCACATAATCTTCCAAAATACCAGCAGAGCTATTATGATCTATTGTAACGCTGAATGTTCCAGTGTCAAAGTCAAAAGAACTTGTTGTGATTTGCTGTAATGATGTTGGACTGGTATACGTAAGGTTAGAATCGCTCCAACCGGACGTAGGTATGTACCTTGTAAAACCTTCAGCAATAGTAACGCTTGAACCTGTGGGCGCTGTGCCTACAAGATTAAGCTTTGCATCATCGTCAATATATAAATATCCACCCGAACTGACTACGACAGGGCCGTTATCAATGGGCGCTTCAAAAATGCTTCCTTCACCAAAAAATGCATTTCTGGTATAGATGATCCCCGAAAAATCTTGCCCATCATGTGTGGTAGAGCCCATGCGTAACGTGCTGTTTTCTAAGCGTAAAGTTTTAACCTCTGAAATGGTGTTGTTGAGCATAAAAACGTTATTTTCGCTATTGTTTCCGCTAATATTTACATCATAAAAATCAATACCGTTGGATCTTATGCTATCGTTCATTATAAAGCCGCCAGTGCCCAGCATGGCAAAATTTAAGCTTACAAACAAATCATGGTTGCTATCGTCCACATATATGGCATTGTAGCCGGAGCTGTCCGTATTGCCGCTAAAAATATTGACTCTATTATCTGCTTGAAAGTCTAAATCTCTGTTGGTCCATATGGCACCACCAGCGCCGGTAGCACCTGTGGTTTTATTATTTATAAAACTTGCGTCAAGGGCATATATCTGCGCCTGTTCACCATTGGAAGCTGAAAAATTATATAAAGCACCCCCCCCATCCATGGCACTATTTCCAACAAAAATGCCATTAAGAGCGTTAATAAAACCCCTATTGATAAGAGCACCGCCAGCATGATTAGCAGTATTACCAATGAAGCTAGCGTCAATAGAGTCTATGACGCCTCTGTCACCATTAAAAATAGCTCCGCCTCCGGGGAGATAGGGAGTCGATAGGCTATCGTCTTTTACGTCTAATGACTGATTGGCTATGAAGATACCTTCAATCGAATGAATGTAGTTGTTGCTATTATTAAATACAGCTCCACCGAATTGCTTGGCGCTATTACCTATAAATAGACCTTCAATGGAGTCCAGTGTTGCAGCGTTTGCAACGGCTCCACCATGTGCTAGGCTAGTATTGCCTATAAATACACCGTTTATTAAGCTATTATTACCATATTGAACGTAAATCGCTCCGCCATTATTAGTAGCAGAATTACCTATAAATGTTCCGCTAGCAGTAATATTATTAACCCCCCAAAGGGTAATGGCTCCGCCCAGTGCACCAGCAGTATTAGCTATGAAGGTCCCATCAATGTTTACATTGTCGGTATTAACTTCAATAGCTCCACTACGAGTAGCGGAAGTAAGCCCATAAAAAACGTCACCGCTAATGTTGGTGGTAAGAGCACCTATACGGGCTGAAGAAAGGCTGGGGGCAGTTACTGTATAGGCTACATTTTCACCGGCTATATCCATAGAAAAATCATGCAAACCACCGCTGCCGGAAGCTATGGTATAATTGGGGTTATCTTGCAGTATCAGGGCATTAGCTAGACTTACAGGAGTAGTAAACGTCGCTGTGCTGCCAGGGCCTGCTTTAAACAAAAAGCCAAAATTGGTGCTTATGTCATTTTTCAGCAAATCAAAAGTGGTGTAATAATCGGTATTTTCTTTTGTTTCTTCAATCACATAATAATCGCTGCTGGATAGGCTTGCCGCATGGGCATTGAGCAAGGGGGCAAGAGCAATGCAGGCGCAAAGACCTGTAATTTTTAAGTTTTTACGCATGGGGCTTGAAAATCTGTTCAAGAAGTTACATTTATGAAGAACAGCACTATAACGACGAATAAGATTACCAATGGCATTTTTGCTTTGCATATCCCCCCCCTTTTTATAATACTATTTATACGTTTAAATATAACATTGTGTCAAGATGAAGGCTTTTGGCACGCTAGTATTGTTTAAAGTCTAAAACGTCTTGAGTTAGTGGGTAGTGGTTAGTGGGTAGTGGTTAGTGGGTAGTGGGTAGTGAATAAGGTACTTTCATCGCTAAAATATTACTTTCGTGCGCGAAGCGCGCGCCATAATTAACCACTATCCACTAAAAACTGACCACTCCACTAATAAAAGCGTTTAGAGTTTACAAGCTCCTAGATAGTCGAAGCTGAAAAACGCACTATCATGCGTTTTTCAAAAAGACACGCCCCTTCAAATACCCCTTTGGGGACGTCAGAAGTGAATTCTGGCATTGAACAAGTAGTTTTCAGTATAAAGCGGCTTTGATTATATCTTTTTCTGAGTGGCAAGTTGCAAATCCACACATTAAAAAGGTGAAACATGGATTTGAATTGAGCTTGTGTAAGGGCAAAAAATTCTTTGCTCTTTATCTTTCTTGAATATAGAATGATTCATATTATACGCTATAAGACCGTAGTGTTCTTTTTTACTAGACGGACTTTATAAAAGTGATTACTTTTTTTGCTAGGAGTATAGTGTATGCCAACCTTGCTTATTATTGGTCAGTATCGTTTTTTCTTCTTTAGCAATGAAGGCAATGAGCCGGCTCACGTTCATGTGGAGTGTGGTAACGGTCTTGCTAAATTTTGGCT